>JBFWKZ010000136.1:0-6258 GCA_050252415.1 Oscillospiraceae bacterium
CGAGCGCCTGGCCGTTCGTGAGGGAATCGCGCTCGCCGAAAAGGCGGGATTCACCCGGTTTGAGCGCGGAATGGACCTGCGCCCCGGCACGAAGGTCTATTCTTCCATCCGTGGAAAGGCGCTGATGCTCGCCGTAATCGGTGAGGAAAGCCTGACAAACGGCTGCGTCATTGCCGCAGCACATGTGGACTGTCCGCGCCTCGACCTCAAACAGAACCCCATGTATGAGGACAGTGAACTGGCATATTTCAAGACGCATTATTACGGCGGAATCAAAAAGTACCAGTGGACTGCGCTGCCGCTGGAGCTGCACGGCGTTGTTGCGCTCAAAGACGGCAGCGTTGTTGACGTCAGCATAGGCAAAGATAAAAATGACCCGCAATTCATCATAACCGATCTTTTGCCTCATCTCGCCGCGGACCAGAACAAAAAAACGCTGTCTGAGGCGATCACCGGCGAAGGCCTGAATATCCTCATTGGCTCCATTCCGGAATCCGGGGACGGCAGCGACCGCGTGAAGCTTGGCGTGATGCGCCTGCTGAATGAAAAATACGGGATTACGGAGACGGACTTCCTATCGGCCGAGCTCTCCGCCGTGCCGGCAATCGAACCGCGTGATCAGGGCCTCGACCGCAGTTTAATAGGCGGATATGGTCACGACGACCGCGTCTGCGCTTATGCCGAACTGAAGGCGGTCCTGGAACTGGATAAGCCCAAACGCACGGCCATTTGTATTCTGGCCGACAAGGAGGAGATCGGCTCCGAGGGTGTCTCCGGTATGAAGAGCGAAGCGTTTGAGTGCTTTGTTGAGGATCTATGTGACAGCCAAAACGTCAAACTGCGCCACTGCTTCGAAAAGAGCCTTTGCATTTCCGCCGATGTCAGCAACGGGTTCGACCCCAATTATCCCGAGGTATCCGAAAAGCGCAACAATTCCAAACTGAATTATGGCGTAACGCTGCTGAAGTATACCGGCGCGCGCGGAAAGTCCGAATCAAACGACGCCTCAGCCGAGCTTATCGCCGACATTCGCCGCATATTGGACGATAACAAAGTTATCTGGCAGATGGGCGAGCTGGGCAAGGTTGACCAGGGCGGCGGCGGGACCGTTGCAATGTATATGTCCCAGCGAAATATCGACACGATTGACGCCGGCGTGCCTGTTCTGTCCATGCACGCGCCATACGAGATCGTCGCTAAGCTGGACTGCTATATGACCTATAAAGCCGTTAAGGCTGTCTACAATTCCTGATAATTTTAGCCCCATTTGCACAGAATAAGTGCAAATGGGGCTTTTGCCAGGAACGGAGTGAAATTATGTCTGATGAAAATCAGGAGGCCAAGGTTCAAAGAGAACAGGTTGTGGATATGGGTTCCGCCACGACCCGCTCAGCCAACGGGGTCATACACTGCCTCGCTATTGTGGGACAGATAGAGGGCCACCAAATCCTCACGGATAATACAAAAACGACAAAATACGAACACGTTTTGCCTATTCTTGCCGCCGTTGAGGAATCGGATGAGATCGAGGGCCTGCTTATTCTTTTGAATACGGTTGGCGGGGATATCGAGGCGGGATTGGCCATTGCGGAACTCATTTCCAGCATGACCAAACCAACAGCTTCGGTCGTGCTCGGCGGCGGGCATTCCATCGGCGTACCGCTTGCCGTCTCGGCCAAGCGCAGTTTTATCGTTCCGTCGGCTGCCATGACCATTCATCCGGTCAGATTAACCGGGGTCGTCATCGGTGTGCCGCAAACCTTCAATTATTTTACGAAGGTGCATGAGCGCATCATTCAGTTTGTCACCAAGAACTCCAACATTACCCAGGAAAAATTTACCGAATATATGATGCGGACCGAGGAAATTGCCAATGATGTCGGCAGCGTCATCTACGGCGACGAGGCGGTATCCTGCGGACTGATCGACCACCTTGGCGGCCTCTCCGACGCGCTGGGTTATCTGCATGATGAAATCGCTAAAAAACGGGAAAAAGAAAAGTGATGCTTTAAAGCCCTTTGTCCTTTTGAAAATTAAAAGGACAAAGGGCTTTTTTTTGTACCCGGTTGTGCTTTTAAATAAAATATGGTAATATGTTATTTTAGGGTAACATAACATGTCCAATACCCGCCATTGAAGGAAATGGGAGTATTCCATTTTTGGGAGGAGATTATATGTCCTTTGCCTCAGCTGTGTTCCTGGGCTTTATTCAGGGAGTTGCGGAATTTTTACCGATCTCCAGCTCGGGACACCTGTCGATTTTACAAAACCTTTTCGGCCTGAATACCGCCGAGGAGGGGCACATGTTTTTTGACGTTTTGCTTCATTTTGGCACCCTGATTTCGGTCTGCGTGGTGTATTGGAGCGACATTGCGATGATGATTCATGAGTTTTTTGCCATGATCCGGGAAACAAGGCACCCCGAGGAGAAAGAGGGGAGAGCCTCAATTCCGGCCAGACGGATGATACTGCTCATCATTGTGGCGACATTGCCTCTAGTGGCTGTTCTGCCGATAGACGATGCGGTGGAGAGCCTTTATTATAATACCTTTTTTATCGGCACTATATTTCTGCTGACCGGTTTTATGCTGTTTGTCTCCGATAAACTGAAGCCGGGCAGCAAAACGGAAAAGAGTATGCGCATCCGGGATGCGCTTATCATCGGACTGTGCCAATGCGTTGCGGTTATTCCCGGTCTGTCCCGTTCCGGAACGACCATTACCGCCGGAATCGCCACTGGACTCGACCGCTCTTTTGCCGTAAAATTTGCTTTTCTGATGTCGATACCGGCCATCATCGGCGCAAACATCATTTCGCTTGTAAAAGCATTGATGGAGGGAATTGACGGTGCGCTCATACCCATCTATCTTGTCGGTATGGTCACGGCGGCAATCACAGGAATCCTCGCAATCGGTCTTGTGAAGCTCATCGCGAGCCGCGGTAAATTCGGCGTTTTTGCCTACTACTGCTGGACGATCGGCATCGCCACTATAATACTGTCTCTTATATTCTGATTTGGAGTGAATGCACATGGCACAAGGAGCTAAGAAAAAAACGCCCTCGGCTTCCAGGGCCGGGAGAAAGAGCAGCACAAAACAGGCCGCTTCTCCGAAGCTGGAGAAAAAGCCTTACCGCCGCGAGATATGGGCGGTGATTTGCCTCTTTCTTGCCATCTTTTCTTTTATCGGTTACTTTAATGTAGAAGGCTGGTTTATTGAAGCGTTCTGCGGAACATTGAAGGGAATCCTTGGTTGGGGCTATTACATATTTCCATTCTGCCTTCTTGCGGCGGCGGGGATACTCGGTTTTCACCATGGAAGGCCCGTCAAGCTGCGCACTTTTTCCGTATTAATCCTGCCATTACTTCTCGGGGCGCTTTTGCAGCTCCTGCTGGCCAAGGCACAGCCGGATACCGCTGTCGGTGTGGTTAAATATATCTCGGCGCTCTACGCCAGCGGCAAGGCGCTCCAAAGCGGAGGCGCGGTCGCCGGGCTCATCGGGATTGGGCTCAAGTCCGCCTTTTCCGCCTATGGCGCTGTGCCGATCTTGATATTCACTTTTCTGCTGTTTCTGGTTATCGCGTATAATACCACGATCGGCAGGCTCATTGCAAGCTTAAAAAACCGTGAACGCGTTGAGTATACGCCCGAGCCGGAACCGGAGGTATCGCAGAGCAAAACACCGCGCCAGCCGACAATAACCGGCTTCAACATGACCGACATTCCAAAATCAACCGTCACGGGATCAGCCCCCGCACAGGCTGAATCGCCGGCGCACAGACGTGCCATCGATATCCCCATGGACGATGAATTGCCGGTCGATTTGCTTGGATCTGATGTTGAACCGAAAAAAAGCCTTTTCAGATGGAAAAAAGATAAAGATCCGGCCTCTGAGTCGGAACCGGCTCCGGCGGAGAATCTGACGGCGGATGTCGAACCGCTGAGCGTGCAGGATGCCGCGGCCATCGCCGGCGTTTCCGTCGTCGAGTCGACTTCCGTCTCTTCCGAATCCGCACGCGCGGAGAAAAAGAAAAACACCGAAGCCGTTGCCGAGGAAACCGAAAATATCACCAAAATCATTGAGGAAAAAAATGCCGAGCGGGTCGAGGACTATCACTATCCGCCCGTAACGCTTCTCAAATCCCCTCCGGCCTCAATCGTCGACGGCAGGGAAGAGATGGCGTTAAATCGCGACCGGCTGTCCACCACGCTCCAAAGCTTTGGCGTCAGCGCCACTGTTGCCGATATCACCCGCGGACCAACGGTAACGCGCTACGACCTCGAGCTTGAGGCGGGCGTAAAGCTCTCCAAGATCACAAATCTGGCCGGTGATCTCGCCCTTTCACTTGGCGTGACCGGTGTGCGTATTGCGCCTATTCCCAATAAGATTTCAACAGTCGGCATTGAAGTTCCGAATAAGATCGTCAGCATGGTTTACCTGCACGACATTATCGCGTCGCCGGCTTTCAAGAAGGCGTCAAGTAAGCTGAGCTTCTGCATAGGTAAGGATATCGGCGGAAACTGCATCGTCGGCAACATTGCCAAACTTCCGCATTTGCTGATAGCGGGTACGACGGGATCCGGTAAATCCGTATGTATGAACTCACTGATCATCAGTCTCCTATATAAGGCAACGCCGGAAGAGGTACGGCTCATCATGATCGACCCAAAAATGGTCGAACTTGGGATCTATAACGGTATACCCCATCTCTACGTCCCGGTCGTAACCGACCCCAAAAAGGCTGCGGGCGCCCTGCAGTGGGCGGTCGTCGAGATGCTGAAGCGCTATCGCCTCTTTTCCGAAGTCGGCGTGCGCGATCTTGCAACCTATAACGCCTATCAGAAGAAAAACGATGGTGTGACCATGCCGCAGGTCGTCACGGTCATCGACGAGCTGGCAGACCTGATGCTGGTTGCCTCCAAGGAGGTTGAAGAGAGTATTTGCCGCGTCGCCCAGATGGGCCGCGCCGCAGGAATGCACCTCGTTATCGCAACGCAGCGTCCCTCCGCCGATGTCATCACCGGGCTTATGAAGGCCAATATTCCCAGCCGCATCGCCTTTGCCGTCTCAAGCGCGATGGAAAGCCGCATTATTCTCGACTCGCAGGGCGCTGAAAAGCTCATCGGTATGGGCGATATGCTTTATGCACCCCTGGGTGTCGGCAAGCCGATCCGTATACAGGGCGCCTTCGTATCGGATGATGAACGTGAGGATATCATAAACTATATTAAATCCGGTTCTGAAGCACATTATAGTGATGAGATACTTGCCCAGATCGAAAAGGCCGCAGAAGAAAAAAGCCAGAAAAGCAACTCAGAAAAGCAAACTCAAGACGAACGCGGCGATTATGACGAGCTGCTGCCTCAGGGCGTTGAAGTTATTTTCGATACGAAGCAGGCATCCGTCTCCATGCTTCAGCGCAGGCTGAAGCTGGGCTATTCCCGTGCGGCGAGGCTTGTGGACCAGATGGAAGAACTGGGCATTGTCGGCCCCTTTGAAGGGTCTAAGCCCAGGAAAATACTCATTACCCGCGAGCAGTGGCAGGAGATGCAGATGAACGGAACCGCGCCTATGGACGCATATCAGGAGCAGATCGAGCTCCAAACCATTGAAGACACCGGGGAGGAAGAATAGTTGACCGATTATTTCAGGCCTGAGCTCTCCGAGGACCGGCTGGGAAGCATCAGTGTCCTTGGCCTTGCCCATTTAGGCGACGGCGTGTTTGAGCTCATGGTGCGCACTTGGCTGTGCTGTCACGGACGGATCACCTCACGCGGGCTTCATCGTGAGACGGTGAACTATGTCTCTGCTCCGGCACAGGCCGAAGCGGTGAACAAAATTCTGGGCATGCTGTCCGAAGACGAATTGGCTGTTTATCGCCGCGGGCGCAATACCCGCGTTAATTCCATACCCCAACACGCCGATATTTCACAATATCACGCCGCCACGGGGCTGGAGGCCCTGTTTGGCTGGCTCTATTTGCATGGCGAAACCCCGAGATTGAACCAGCTTTTTGAAAAAATCATGGAGGATTCAGCCGATGCCACTTGACGCAATATGCCTGCGCGCCCTGACGGCGGAGCTGTCGGGTAAGCTGACAGGTATGAAAATTGACAAAGTGCAGATGCCTGAGCGTGATCTTGTTATTCTCTCGCTCCGCGGCAACGGCGACAGTGTCCGCCTGCTGTTATCCGCTGGAGTGGGCAGCGCCCGTATTCACCTGACACAGGAAAAATTTGAAAATCCAAAATCACCGCC
>JBFWKZ010000137.1:0-6242 GCA_050252415.1 Oscillospiraceae bacterium
GGCTTCCGAGCCGCAGTTCCGACGGCGCGCGGGAGGCGGCGAGCAGCGTGTCCAGCCGGAGGAGATCGTCCGGCCGTCCGGCGAGCGAAAAAGCCAGCGCCGCCGCGCCCAGGTCGTTGTACGGCAGAATATGCAGATAATCGAGAGCGTATCGCTCAAGCTGTGCGGGCGTGGTGACCCGTTCTTCCTGGACCAGAGTCTCCAAGCCGTTCGACAGGGTAAACGCGCCGATAGGAAACACGCTGTCGCTGATCTGCAGCATGTTGAGAAGCCTCAGCTTATCCATGGTCGCGCCCATGCGCCCTGCACGTCCGGAAGGCGTCGACCTTGCCGTAGACCTCGCTCACGTCGAATCCCAGCTCGGCCAAATACGAAAAAGTCGGCAAATCGTAGGGGACTAAAATGCGCCCTTCTTCGATTTTCAGCCCGATATGCCGGTTCCCGAGCTCGAAGCCGGCCAGTGCGGCCTCCCGTATGGAGTGCACGGCAACGGACAGGAGCCGTGTCTCCCGGACGGCCACCGCATAGCAGTGTTCATCTTCGTAGAGGATATCGCCGTCGTGCACGCCGCCGGGCACGGCAACGCCGAATTCAGTGCCGTCGTCCGCGACCTTTCTTATGCGGTGCCGCTCACACTCAAACCACTCATAGGGCACCTCGACCACCGGCTTTTGCACATTTGCGGCGTGGATATTGCCCAATATATGTTCCGTAATGATCATGCGCTGCCTCCCGTCTTCAGAACATGAAGTATCTCTGCGTGAGCGGAAGTTCATTTGCCGCCGCGCAGGTAATTTTTTCCCCGTCCACCGTGACGGTATAGGTCTCGGGGTCTACCCGGATATCCCCTGTGACGTCGTTATACCGCATGTTCTTTTTGCCTATTCCGCGGCAGTTTTTTACCGGGAGGATCATGCGTTTCAGCCCCAGCTCTTCGCCTATTCCGTGCGCATGCGCCCAGCCCGATACGAAGGTCGCGCAGGTGCGCGAAAGAGCCAGACCGTATGCGCCGAACATGTTGCGGTAGGCCACAGGCTGCGGCGTGGGGATAGAGGCGTTTGCATCCCCCATTTTCGAGGCCATGATAAAGCCGCCCTTGATGATCATCTCCGGCTTGACCCCGAACATGGCCGGACGCCACAGCACAAGATCGGCCATTTTCCCAACCTCAACCGAGCCGACATAGTCGGCGACACCGTGGGTTATGGCCGGATTTATGGTGTATTTGGAGATATAGCGTTTCACGCGGAAGTTATCGCTTCTCCCGCTGTCCTCCGGCAAAGGACCGCGCTGCTTTTTCATCTTGTCGGCGGTCTGCCATGTGCGGGTAATCACCTCGCCTACGCGGCCCATGGCCTGTGAGTCGGAGCTCATCATGGAAAAGATGCCCATGTCGTGCAGCACATCCTCGGCGGCGATGGTCTCCGGGCGTATGCGGGAGTCGGCAAAGGCCACATCCTCCGGGATAGCCTTGTCCAGATGATGGCACACCATCAGCATATCAAGGTGCTCATCAATGGTATTGCGGGTAAACGGCATGGTAGGGTTCGTAGAGGACGGCAGAACATTTTCAAAGGCCGCCGCGCGGATGATATCCGGCGCATGGCCGCCGCCCGCGCCCTCGGTGTGGTAGGTGTGGATCGTCCGCCCGCGGAAGGCGTTTATCGTGTCCTCCACGCAGCCGGCCTCATTGAGCGTATCGGTGTGTATCGCCACCTGAACGTCATACCGGTCGGCGACTTCCAGCGCGTGGTCGATGACGGACGGCGTGGCCCCCCAATCCTCATGGATCTTGAGTCCGGCGGCTCCGGCCTTTATCTGTTCGATGAGCGTTTCCGTGTCGGATGAATTGCCTTTTCCGAGAAAGCCGAAATTCATCGGCAGGCTCTCGGCCGACTCGAGCATTTTGTGGATATTGAAGCTCCCCGGCGTACAGGTCGTGGCGTTCGTGCCGTCAGCCGGGCCGGTGCCGCCGCCGATCATGGTCGTGATTCCGCTGTACAGCGCGGTCTCAACCTGCGTCGGCGAGATAAAATGTATGTGGGCGTCAAGTCCTCCGGCGGTGAGGATAAGGCCCTCGCCCGCGATCGCCTCAGTGGCCGCGCCGACGACCATCCCGGGGGCAACGCCGTCCATCACGTGCGGGTTTCCGGCTTTGCCGATGCCCGAAATCATTCCGTTCTTGATGCCGATGTCGGCCTTGTATATGCCCGTGCAGTCGATCACCAGCGCGCTCGTAATGACGGTGTCGAGACATTCGGCATCCAGCGCCGTGCAGGACTGGCCCATCCCGTCGCGCAGGCTCTTTCCTCCGCCGAACTTGGCCTCATCGCCATAGACCGCGTAATCCTTTTCGACCTCCACGATAAGATCGGTGTCGCCGAGCCGCACGCGGTCGTGTACCGTTGGCCCATACATGGCGGCATAGGCCTGTTTGCTCATTTTAACCATCAGGCATCGCCCCCTTCCTGTTTTGAGGAATAAAAGCCCTTCCGTTTTGCCTCTTTCAGCGCCGCTTCCCTCACCACCGGGTCGGCGGTGCCGCCCAGCGTCAGACCGTTCAAACCGTATGACTCGCGCGTTCCGCCCAGTTCGACCAGCCGGACGGTCCTTTTCTCACCCGGCTCGAACCGCACCGCCGTTCCGGACGGAATATCCAGCCGCTTACCGAAGGCGAGCGCCCTGTCGAACTGCAGAAAACGGTTTACCTCAAAGAAATGATAGTGCGAACCCACTTGAACCGGGCGGTCGCCCGTATTCACCACTGCGAGCTCAATGGTGGGTTTCCCTGCGTTGAGTTCGATAAAGCCGTCGTCGATGAGCATCTCACCGGGCACAAGCGCATTTTCCGGCTCTATCGGCGTGTGTACGGTGACAAGCTTTGTCCCGTCGGGGAAGGTCGCCTCGATCTGTATCTCCGGCATCATTTCAGCGACGCCGGGCATGACGTCGCCGCTCGTCAGTATCTTCCGGCCGTACTGCATCAGTTCGGCCACACTCATGCCGTCTCTGGCCCGCTCGAGCAGTTCGGCGCTGATCAAAGCGACGGCCTCCGGGTAGTTGAGCTTCAGCCCCCGGCCCAGCCGTTCCTTAGCCAAATTCCCGGCTGCGTGCAGCATCAGCTTGTCCAATTCACGAGGCGTTAAGCGCATCTTGACCATCCTTTCAAAATAAAATAGGTATCAAAAACGAACAAAGGCGTCCATGCATCGTAAAGATGCAGGAAACGCCTTTGTTTCAAATCATTATCGAGTTTCTTCGAGTATAAGCTTCTCCCGGCATAAAGTCATGGTCACGCACGACAAAAAATTAGCAATATTGTTGTGCACGGCGCACAAATCAATTTTGCCTAAAAAAGCGCACTCCCGACAGGCAGGAGTGCCGGAAACTGTCAAAAAAGCCTCGCAGAGTTTTGCCGCCGCAGCGGAAAAATAAAATTAAGGCATTTTCGGGCGCGGCGTGTACGTGCCCGAAAATACTTCTCAGGCTGCAAGTGTCGAATTGTCCAGCATAGGCGGACGATGAGGCACACAGCAGCCTGCAAACCCCTTTGTCAAAGAAGTCGGAACGAATTCTTTGACAAGCTGAGGCACTCCCGACAGGCAGGAGTGCCAGGGCTGTTATTTTTCGAGCTGGTTTATGATGCGCATCACGCGTATGCCGATTTGCAGCTTAAATAGCTTCTCGGAATCGTCGAAATCGGTATTGAGCACTTGCTTTATCTTGTTTATTCTGTAATTCATCGTATTTCTGTGCACGTAGAGTTTCTGTGCCGCGGCGCTGATATTCCTGTTTTCCAGCAGGTATACCTCCAGCGTCTCCATCAGGCTTGTCTTGTTCTCGCGGTCATACGCCGCAAGCTGCCCGACGGCGGACTCGTAGAAGTCGTTGAGCACTTCTTTGGGAATTCCGGAGCCGAGAATGTTATATACCATCAGCTTTTCAAACCAGTTCACGTGCTCAGGGCACGCCACCAGGGCGGATATCCGAATGGCCTCCTGCGCCTCGATAAAGCTCTTCTTCAGGCCCACAATATCCTTGCAGCCGCAGCCGACGCCTATGATGATCTTCGGCCGCTCGGGCAGCGCGACCGAGGCGTCATATAGGCCCCGGATCAGGTCCTGATAATACAGTTCAAGATTGGACAGATCATCCTTGTCCTCGAGCTGGAGCAGTATGATGATATTGTTGCTCCGGGAAAAGACGCAGGCGCTCCTCAGGTTTGACTGGAAGTATTCGGAGCACAACTTGGTGAGCCGGCGCTGTACGCGGCCGAAACCCATCAAATCCGTGCGGGAATCCTGATTGTTTTTGTCCCCGAACCGGTCCGTTCTGACCACGATGCAGACGTGATGCCGGTCGGGCGCAAGGCCGTTCATCTCGGCTAAACTGTAAGTTGACGCGTTTGCCTCGATGCGTCCTTCCAGCAGGTCGGTGAAAAAATCCTGGCGCATAATCCGCCGGCTCTCTTCCACGCGCTGCGTCTTGATCCGTTCGAGCGCAATAATGATCGCCGCCTGCTGCAGCCCCATGTACTCTACGCTGCGCAGCTTTTTCACGGATTCCCAAGCGACCAAATAGCCGTACACAACCGTGTTGGCCCTTATGGGGAGTATGCGGCACACCACCGGCCCGCAGGCCGTATCATAGGTTCTTTTGATGGCCTTTTTATATTCTTCGATATCCTTTGGAATAGATTCGAAAAAGCTCTGCGAGAAAACCGGCTGGAGCTTGGCAAGGTTAAGTACCTTAGAAAGGGGGATTTTGTTGTCCTTATGGTCGGCATAGGACAACAGCTTCCAGTGCTTGTCGAGCACAATCAGCGGATTATTGATGAGCCTGACCGTATTTGCCACGATCGTATCGAGCGTCTGCTCGGAGAGCGAATAATTTATGAGCTGATTATGGATCTTGAAGTATTTTTGCAGAAGCGTATCCTCCTGGTCGCATACTTCTTTGAAGATGTAGTTCTGTATGTGGTTGAGCGTATAATGCAGCGGCACGCCGATGACCGGCAGCGCCCGCTTGTTTGCCTCTTCCAGCATGACTTCGGGAATGGCGTCCCAATATTTATTGGATTTGACGCCGATTCCGGCGCACGCCAGCTCCGAGAGATCGCTTATCAGCCTTCTCTGCAATTGAGGGTCGTCCTTGAATATAAACCCGGAGGTCAGGATGAAGTCACCCGGCTGCATCCAATCAAAGGCGTCGGGACAGTCGATGACACTGGCGTTGCGTATAAGATTGTTGAGTCCCTTGCCGCCCGCAGCAAGCTGGAGCTCCGGAAAGTCAGGGCTTGAGAGAAGCGCTTTAATTGTGAAGCCCATAGCGTTTGCCCCCTTATAAAGCCAGCTATAAAGTCTGCATATGTTCCTATTTTAACACAGCATACCTTAGTCTGACAATGAAAAATGTGTTTTTTCGAGGGTATTACAGAAATACCGGATCGAATTCGGCCGATTTTGCAATTGACGTTTTCGGATAAAAATGTTAGTATTTTTATGTTGTTGACTAAAATTGCATATGCCTGTATACTTTGATTTATTTTGTATTTGTATCAGGAGGTTCACTATGATTTTCGATAAACTTAGCAATGCGCATTTTTATTACGGCATGGGAAAGAAATTTGAGGACGCCTTCAAGTTTCTGCAGAGCACCGATTTTTCCAGTATGCCCGCCGGCGTGTACTCGACCATGATCGGCGGAGAGCAGACGCCCTTCAAGGTCAAGCGCTACGACTCCCGCCCCATCGGGGACTGCAAGTTTGAAAAGCACGAAAACTGCATTGACCTGCAGTATATCGTGAGCGGAAAAGAGTATTTCGGTTACGCCCCGTTCGGCGACGACCTGGTACGCTGCGGCGACAATCTCAGCGACGACTGCGTCTACTATGAGGATACGGCAAGCCGTGTGACGCTGGAGGAAGGGATGTTCGCCATGGCGCTGACCGGCGACGTGCACATGCCCGAGTTGCGCATAGGCGAAAAGTCCGTCCCGGTCGTGAAGGCCATCGTGAAGATCCACGCGAAATAGCCATTGATCCGTCGCCGCGGAACCGCTGTTGTGGTCCGCGGCGGCTTTTTCGTCTCTTCCGCTCTCAGCGTGTCAAAAAGCCCCGCCGGTCCGGCGCATGTCATCCGAACCAGCTTTTGGCCACAGCTTCTTGCGCCGGACTATGCTCGCCAAGAAAGCTTGTTAAATCAAGCTTTCTTGGCGAGTTTCATCTCATCTGAGGCAGGTCT
>JBFWKZ010000138.1:0-5996 GCA_050252415.1 Oscillospiraceae bacterium
GGAGCCGGCGGTATTACTGAGATCATCGCATGCGTCAAGGCGATTGAGACGGGCGTTCTCCCCGCCAATATCAACTGTAATGACATTGATGAGGAATGTGATCTCAACATTATTGCCAATACGCCGCTCAGAAAATCGATTAATACGGCAATGTCCAATTCCCTGGGCTTTGGCGGACAAAATTCGAGTATCATTGTGGGAAAATATCAATCATAATTATAAAAAGTCAGAGGAAAAGCATCACTTTTCCTCTGACTTTTAATTTACTTTTCCGGCAGATTGCTGCCGAAAAAGCTTGTCATTAAAAGACGTTATTAGTGGGCAATGGAGCCGTCCCAGGTGTCGACATGCTGGTTTTTCTTTTCTTCTTCAGAAAACCAGGTCGTGGTAACGGCCTTGACCTCGGTGAAGAAACGGACGCCGTCCTTACCGAGAACGTGCAGATCACCAAAGAAGCTGTCCTTATGTCCGCTGAAGGCGAAAATACCCGTGGGGACAGGGATACCGACGTTGATACCGACCATGCCGCCGTGCGTGCGGCGTGCAAACTCGCGGCTGTAATAACCGTTCTGGGTAAAGATGACGCTGCCGTTTGCAAAACGGTTGGCGTTCATGAGCGCGAGGCCTTCCTCAAAGTCCTTGACACGCTTGATGCAGAGGACGGGTCCAAAAATCTCGTTGTCACCGACGGTCATGTCGGGGTTGACATGGTCAAGAATTGTGGGTCCGAGGTAGAAGCCGTTCTCATAGCCCTCGACAACATAACCACGGCCGTCCAAAGCGGCAACTGCGCCCTCTTCAATGCCCTTGGCGATCCATTTTTCAATGTTTGCCTTATGCTTTGCATCGACGACAGGGCCGAGCTTGGTGGTCTTGTCATATGCGGGGCCGACCTTCAGTTCCTTGGCGAACTTGACGAGCAGCTCAACAAGCTTATCGGCAACACTATCCTGAACGACGACGGCGGAAAGCGCCATGCATCTCTCACCGGCGCAGCCGAAAGCGGAGTTGATGATACCGTGGGCGGTACGCTCGAGTGCGGCATCCTCAAGAACCAGGGCGTGGTTTTTAGCCTCGGTCTGAGCCTGAACCCGCTTGCCGTTGGAGGCGGCAATACTGTATATATGCTTGCCGACATTGGTGGTGCCGACGAAGCTGACGCCCTTGATGTCGGGATGCGTCAGGAAAATCTCGGCTTCATGACGAGAACAGGTGACAATGTTGAGCACACCGTCGGGCAGACCGGCTTCCTGCCACAGCTCGGCGCAGCGCAGCGCTGTGAGGGGGGTACGGGAGGCAGCCTTGATGACAAGCGTATTGCCGGTGGCGAGACAGAGGGGAGCCATCCAGCCCATGGGAATCATGCCGGGGAAATTGAAAGGAGCGATTCCGGCGAAAACGCCGAGAGGCTCGCGGTATTGTACCGTGTCATAACCGGTAGACGTGTTCATGAGGCTCTCGCCCATCATCAGGCTGGGGGTACCGCATGCAAGCTCAACGGGCTCTTTGACCTTGGCGATGTCGCCGGCGGACTCTGCCCAGTTTTTGCCGTGCTCACGTGCGCAAATTTCGGTCAGTTCATCGTTGTGCTCAATCAGCAGATCACGGAACTTGTAGAGGACCTGAACACGCTTTAAGACAGGCGTGTCACGCCAGGCGGGGAAAGCCTTAGCGGCACACTCGATTGCATAATCCACCTCTTCAGGGGTGCAGCATGGTACTTCGGCCTGAATTTCACCGGTGCTGGGGTTGTAAACCGGCATGTACTTACCGCTCTTTGTTTCCAGCCACTGGCCGCCGGCAAAGTACTTCAGTCTTCTTAATTCACTCATTGTTTTTTTCCTCCTGTAAAACATATGGTGCACAGACTATGCAACCGGTGCACGCGCTGGCGAAGGGGAATTCCGTTTCAGCGGGCAGAGCTTTCAGATGGGGGAAAGGCACCTGAAAAACTCTCGGAGGCATATCGTTTACACACCTGAAATAAACTGTACTATATTTGAGAGGTATTTGTCAATAAAAATCAATTAAAGTTATTGAAAAAGCCGTTCCGATTTGATAACCTGAAATAAAATAGTTTTGTTGTCGCGCTCTTGGGGGGAAAAATGATGCGCTGTAATTTACAAGGGTATGAGCTGGAGGGTATCCTTCGTCTGCTTATTTCAGCCGTGCTTGGCGGCATTATGGGCCTTGAACGGACAAGAAAGCGGCGCGAGGCCGGGTTCCGTACCTATATGCTTGTCGCTCTCGGTTCAGCGATGACGGTGCTTGTAGGCGAAATGATGTTTTTCGATTACGGCAGCGCGGATACGACCCGTATAGCCGCTGCGGCTGTCAGCGGCGTCGGCTTTATCGGCGCGGGCAGTATCATCGTCTCGCGGTCGAACAGGGTCAAAGGCCTTACGACCGCCGCAGGCATTTGGGTGAGCGTTTCCGTCGGCCTCGCGGTCGGCTGTGGGTACTACCTTGGCGGTGTGGCGCTGGTCGTCATTTCCATGGTTGTGACGATGCTTGGCGAACGATTGCAAAATTGTTTCTTACGGCGAAGCGCGATCATACGGCTCTCAATGCTGTTCAGCGATGAGGAATATGTCCTGCCGTTCATTGCCGAGATTCAAAAGACCGGCTACAAAATCACCAGTCTTGATATGGCAAAGCCAATGAGCCGGTGCGTCAGCGCAACCATGCTGCTGCATGTGCCGCATCACTGTGATCATGAATTGGTAGTAGAGAGTATGCGTGTCATGCCCGGAGTCGTCTTTATAGAGAGAACATAAAACTGCCACTATATTGTAACCACGGTTTTAGGGATTAACGCTTGCTTTTATGGGGCGGGATTTAGGGCTTGTTGAAAATCAATGTTCGCGTCCGGTCGCTCTGTTTTATCTCAAAATATCCGGCACTTTTGATTTTACAAATAAGCCCTGATAAAAATAGAGACAGAAATGCGCTTTGATTGGGCCGCGGCCCAATCAAAGCGCATTTTTAGTTTATTGACGATTCTTCATCGATACCGCTTAGAGCGTTTTAAGTTCGTTCAGCCATAGGATCGAAGCGGCGTCCGACGGCATACGCCAGTCGCCTCGGGGCGAAAGCGTCAGGCTGCCGACCTTAGGTGCATCGGGCAGACAGGAGCGTTTAAACTGCTGATTGAAAAACCGCCGATAGAAGGTTTTCAGCCAATGGACGATTACCGCATCGTCATAGTCGCCAGCAAAGACATGCCGGGCGAGCCGCAGTACTTTTTTGGGGGGAAAACCCCAGCGCACGGCGTAGTAGAGGAAAAAGTCGTGCAGCTCGTAAGGGCCGACCAAATCCTCGGTTTTCTGACTGATCTCACCGTCTTGCGCGGGCAGTAATTCAGGCGAAACGGGCGTTGCAAGTACATCGCGCAGGACATCGGCGAGTTTTTTGTCCCCGCAGGTGTCCGCAACATAGCTCACCAGATAGCGCACTAATGTCTTGGGAACGCCGGCGTTCACGCCATACATACTCATATGGTCGCCGTTGTAGGTTGCCCAGCCGAGGGCGAGCTCGCTGAGATCGCCGGTGCCGACGACAATACCGCCGCAGGCATTCGCAAGGTCCATGAGTACCTGGGTGCGTTCACGTGCCTGAGAATTCTCGTAGACGACATTATGGTTATCCGGAGCATGGCCGATATCCTCAAAATGCTGTTTGACGGCCGCCGAAATATTGATAACGCGCAGTGTGGCCCCAAGACTCTCCGCCAGTGCGTCGGCGTTGGTGCGCGTACGCTTAGTTGTGCCGAAACCGGGCATCGTGACAGCGACGATGTCGCTTCTCTCTCTTCCCAGCATATCCATCACCCGGGCGGCAACGAGTATCGCGAGCGTGGAATCCAATCCGCCGGACACGCCGACGACCAGCTTTTTAGCACCCGTGTGCGCCACACGCTTTCTCAGACCGGCGCTCTGGAGGGAAAGTATCTTGTCACAGCGTTTTTCGCGAAGCTCCGGATCGTCCGGAACAAAGGGGTTTTTGGCAAAACTGCGCTCCAGCGCCGTCTCCTCCGGCTCTTTGCCCCAGGAGACGAGGGTAAAGCCGTCGCGGCCTCCGGCGAAGTTTCCCATTCTGCGCCTGTCGTTGTCCAGACGCATTACGTCGATATCGGCGGTGATGATTCCGCTTTCGCCGGCGCTTTCGGCAAGCAGGGCGCCGTTTTCAGCAATGAGGTCGTGTCCGTAATAGACGAGATCCTGGGTGGATTCGCCATCACCCGCATCGGCATAGATATAGCCGCAGACCAATCGCGCCGACTGGCTTTTAACCAGCTCGCGGCGGTATTCGTCTTTTGTGACGATCTCATCACTTGCCGAAGGGTTTGCAATGATCGTCGCTCCCTCTGTCGCGAGCAGCGAAGAGGGCGGGAAGGGAACCCACAGGTCCTCGCATATCTCAACGCCGAGGATGAGCTCAGGGATGCAGCTGTGGTTAAACAGCAATTTCGTCCCAAAAAGGATGTTCTCACCGAGGAGCACGATCTCCGTTGTCTCTACATTTGCCCCGCTCAGAAAATGGCGCTTTTCGTAAAATTCACTGTAATTTGGAATATTTGTTTTGGGAACGACGCCCAAAACTCTTCCGCCGTAAAGAACCGCCGCACAGTTATAAAGACTGCCGCGCATACAAAGCGGCAGCCCGATGACCGCGAGCATGTCAAGCGGCTTGCTGACTTCACAGAGCTTACTCAGTGCACAGAGCGCCCCGTCCAGCAGCGTACGCTGTAAAAACAGGTCACCGCAGGTATAGCCCGTTATGCAAAGCTCGGGGAAAACAGCAATCTTTACGCCTCGACCCGCCGCCTCCAGCATTTTTTCAGCGATACTTTGCGCATTGTATTCCGTATCCGCCACCCGGATTTTTGGTGTAATGGAGGCGACTTTTATAAATCCATCTCTCATCTGATATTCCCCTTTCAACCTATTCCGTCTGCCTGAGATCCAAAAGGTCTTCATCAAAATATTTTAACAATGTGCTCCGTGCTGTGAAAAAATCTTCTTTTTCAATCGTTATAATGACTTTTTCTTTGCCGAGAGAGCAGGATACGATGCCATCTAAATTGGGCAGAACATTTTCCTGAAGCTCGCTTTCAAGCTCGGACAGGTTCTGAGCATAATATGCCGTGTCCCTCGGCGCACTGTAGCCGGGCAGCAGTGTATCTTTGCCGGAGGAAAAGCACACGGCCAGAAAGCCGATAAAGCAGATGATTGCGAGCGCAGAACCAAGGGGCCGCAGCTTCTTTACAAAATCTGATCCTGTATTCATGGATTTTTCCGCCAATAGTATTGTAGTTTTAAAAATTCATCCAGAGCATTTTGCGTACTTTGGGAGAGCGTATCGGTAAAGACACCGTTTTCCCAGTATGCCCCAACCTGCGTAAATACCGATACTTGCTTTTCAAGTGCGTTTGCCGCCTTCATGTAGGCAGGGCCTTCCCATGAACACAGGTCAAATACCTTATTCATGAGAAAACAGGGCGAAAAATCCCCGCCATCGCCGGTAAAGTCATTGCCAAGTATTTTTTTAGCCGCATCGTTTGCCCAAATGACGTAGGATGTTGCATAATGGTTGCGAAAGCTCTGCTCATCCGAGCAGCTCATGTCAATGCCAAGCTCGGAATAGACATAACCGCCGTTGCCCAGCCAGGGCTTGTGGTCGCCAAAGATGACAAGCACCACCGCTTCGTCCCGTTTTGCCAGCTCGTCCGCGAGATAACCCAGCGCCGCATCCGATTTTGCCATGCCTGAGAGATAATTGTTCACGATGTTATATCCCGCATCGCTGAGGCCATCCGTTTTTGCGAGGTATTCTTTATCAAAATAGCGCGTGTCCGCATCATACGGGCCGTGATTCTGATAGGTGACGCTGAAATTGAAGTAGGGCTTTCCGCTTTGTGTACCCTCGTCGAACAGCGTCAGCAGGTCTTCATAGAACTCCCGGTCCGTCATCATGCCGCTGTAGGTGTCGCCTTT
>JBFWKZ010000139.1:0-5607 GCA_050252415.1 Oscillospiraceae bacterium
CGTAAATGGGCTGAGCGGATTATGGAAGCAGCCATCAAAGCTATGAAGCTGCCTCTCCATGAAGGCAAACCTATCATGAAAAAGCATGCCGGCTATGCTGCCGGGAGCTGTGTAAAGGCTATGGATCAAAAAGTCAATAGGGGCAATGATTCCAGGAAACAGCATTGGAAAGACCCCATCAGCCGTCAGGCCTTTTGTTTCGCGCCTGACAGACGGGAGGTGCTCTGATGGGAGCGCATATCACGACGATACTTGCCGTTTGCGGAGGAATAAGCGTCATCGGCGGCGCTATAGCCGTGATGGCGAAGTTTATTGCTCCGGTGCTTCGGCTGCATAAGGAGGTTTCAGAACACAGTAAGCAGATCCAGGCGATTGAGACCAATCTTGAAGAAGACCATCAATTGCTGGAGGCTTCCGAAAAAGCCGACCGCCTCATTTGCCGCGCTCTGGTCGACATCACAGGCCATATGATACACGGCGACCACGTTGAGGAGATGAAAGAGACGCAAAAGGAGATATTGGACTTCCTGTCGAAATGAGTTAAAGCTCCTAATTAGATCTACCCCGATTGTAAGACAGCCTCAAATGCTGAAAAACGATTGGGGTGTTTTTTTGCGGCTGGGACAGAAAAATACCAAACGAGGATGAAAAAATGGCGAATTGCCTCTGTAACCAGTGTGGCGTATTATCGGTATCAGATGTATAATATTTGTATAGACATTGGTCTCGGAGGCAAAATGATGACATGGGTTCCATCAGGTATAAGTAGTAAAAAAAACAGATTACAGATTGTTGAGGTGTGATATGGCGGAAATTTATCTTGCGGGCGGCTGCTTTTGGGGAATAGAGAAATATTTGGCGGCTATACACGGCGTTCAATCGACGGAGACAGGCTATGCAAACGGGAAAACCCATAATCCCACCTATGAAGAGGTCTGCTATAAAGACACAGGGCACGCTGAAACGGTACACGTGGTCTATGATCCCGAGATCGTTCCGCTGGAATTTCTGCTCGCATTATATTATGAGGCGGTCGATCCGGTTTCGGTCAACCGGCAGGGCGGTGATGTTGGTGTGCAGTACCGGACAGGAATCTATTATGTCGATGAAGGTGACCGCCCGGTGATCGGTCGCTCCATTGCCAGGCTGCAAAAGCGCTATGATAAACCCATAGCCATTGAGGTAAAGCCGCTATTTAGTTTCACGCCGGCGGAGAGCTACCATCAGAAATATCTGGACAAAAACCCCGGCGGCTATTGTCATATCCGAGAAGAGACCTTTGAGAAGGCGGAAAAGGCTAGGGTAAACCCTGCCGCTTATCCGGCGCCGGACACAAAAAAACTGTGTGAAACGCTTACGGCTATGCAATTTGAGGTCACGCAGAACAGCGCGACCGAGCCACCGTTTCAAAATCAATTTTTTGAAACGTTCCGGCCTGGAATTTATGTGGATATCACCACCGGGGAGCCGCTCTTTTCATCAAGCGATAAATTCGAATCCGGCTGTGGCTGGCCCAGCTTTTCAGAGCCGATTGACCCCAACGTTATTCGTGAAAAAACGGATACGACCTACGGAATGATGCGAACAGAGGTGAGAAGCCGCGTGGGGAACGCCCATTTGGGCCATGTCTTCAGCGACGGGCCGAAAAAGCTGGGCGGCCTGCGCTACTGTATCAACAGCGCCTCCCTGCGTTTTATTCCGAAGGAAGATATGGCGCGCGAAGGGTATGGGTATCTGTTGGCGCATATTGGCTGAATCGAGCGGGATAGTTTTTACGTAAGATAAAATTTTCAGCCATTCAAAAATACGTTTTGTGTACAGGCGGCAGGTGAGGAATAAACTCACCTGCCGCCTGTATGAGATGCCGAACGCCGAGCGCCGAGCGCGACAATTGGGGTATCCGCTCCGCCATATGCACGAACTTAGCTTGACATGCGTACAATCGCTTCATCAATGCATATTTTGTGCTCTTGTGCGGTATTATCCGAAGCGGCCGGTAATATAGTCTTCCGTTTTTTTATTGTCCGGCTGTGAGAACAGCTTAACAGTTGAATCGTACTCGATAAGATCGCCCAACAAAAAGAAAGCGGTCTTATCCGAAATACGGCTGGCCTGCTGCATATTGTGCGTCACAATCACGATCGTGTAGTCCTGCTTAAGCTGCATGGCCAGATCCTCTATTTTTATTGTGGAGATGGGGTCGAGCGCCGATGTGGGTTCATCCATAAGGATAATCTCCGGTTCCACGGCCAGCGTCCTGGCGATACAAAGGCGCTGCTGCTGCCCGCCTGAAAGTCCCAGCGCGCTTTTGTGCAGTCTGTCCTTGACCTCGTCCCAAATAGCCGCCTGTCGTAAGCTTTTTTCCACAATGTCATCCAGAACTGCCCTTCTTTTTATCCCATTTATACGGGGGCCGTATGCCACGTTATCGTAGACGCTTTTGGGAAACGGATTTGGCTGCTGGAAGACCATGCCGACACGTTTGCGCAGTTCAATGGCGTCCATATCTTTATAAATATCGGTCTGATCCAAAAGAACCGTACCTTCGACACGGACGTTCGGCTCCAGATCGTTCATTCGGTTTAAAGTTTTTAAGTAAGTCGATTTTCCACAGCCCGAAGGGCCTATCAGCGCGGTGATCTCATTTGCCGCGATATCCATGCCGATATCTTTTAAAGCCCGAAATTCCGAATAATACAAATTGAGTGATCGGATGGATAACTTGGTTTTTCTATCTGTTCCCATATTATTTTTTCCCTTCCGACTTATTGCTTATCCGTCTGGTCAGCATTCTGGCCAACAGGCTGAAGCTCAGGACCATGATGACCAATACTGCCGCAGAGAAATTGGCAATAGCTTCCGAATTGGGATTCAGACTCCCCTCGGTCCGCATGACCCATATGTGAAGGGCAAGCGTCTCCCCGGGACGAAACGGGTTAAGCGGGCATGTCGGGGATGTCAGGTCCCAATTCGACCAGTTGATATGCGTGCTTTGACCAGCCGTATACAGAAGCGCTGCTGCTTCGCCGAATCCGCGTCCGGCCGCAAGAATGATCCCGGTGATAATACGCGGTAAACAAGCCGGCAGAAGCACTTTTGAAATTGTTTTCCAATGTGTGACGCCGAGGGCCATGCTGCCCTCCTTATATGCTTTCGGAAGAGAGCGCAGGGCATCCTCCGTGGTCGTCGTAATCAGCGGCAGACTCAAAATGGAAACAGCCAGAGCGCCGGCCATCAGGTTCCATTTCGCACCGGTCATCAGAATAAACACAAGATAACCAAACAGGCCGACAACGATTGAAGGGAGCGAGGACAGGGACTCGATGCTCATACGAATGAATCCGGTCAGCCTGTTCTCCCTGGCATATTCCGCCATATAGACGCCGGCGGCGATGCCGATGGGAACACTGATTACAAGCGACAAAAAGACAAGATAAACGGTATTGAAAAACTGATTGCCGATACCGTTGCTATTGAATTCCAGCAGTTCGGGATAAAAGTCCAGAACACCTTGTGTGATGATATACCCCGCAAGTACCAGAAGCAGCAGCAGAAAGAAACCGCTGACGGAATAGAAAACACCGGTCATCAGAGAATTTATTGCTTTTGCATGGGCAATACGTTTTTTTAGCGTGTTATTTTCCATATTTTTCTTTTCCTTTCCTGGAAATCATATGGATCAGGAAAATAAAGAACAAGGACATGAGAAACAAGAGCAGGGCCATTGTCCAAAGCGCAAGGTTTTGTTCACCACCGTTGGCAGAATTGCCCATGTCGGCGGCAATGGCTGCCGTCAGGTTGTTTGTCGGGGAGAGAAGATTTGCGGGAAATGCCCGGGTCTTGCCAATGACCATAGCTACGGCGAGCGCTTCGCCGAAAGCGCGGGCGAGGCCGAGAATGATACCTGTAAAGATTCCGGGGGCCGCAGCCGGGATGACGATACGGTAGATTACCTGCCATCTGGTCGAGCCCAGGCCGTAGGCCGCTTTGCGGTAATCCTGCGAAATGCTCCGAATGGCGTCTGCCGCCACAGTGGTTATGGTTGGGAAGATCATCACCGCCAACACGATACTGGCCGCAAGCACGGAATACCCGCCCATCTTCGCGTGAAAGGTGTCTCTGATGAAGGGCACCAGCACCGTTAGCCCGATCCAACCGTAGACGACGGAGGGTATCCCGACAAAAATCTCAACGGCCGGCTGAAGCAGCTTAGCGCCCGCGTTCGGTGATATTTCCGTCATAAAGATCGCCGCGCCAAGGCTGAAAGGTGTGACAAAAAGCAGGGCAAGTCCGCAGGTAAGCAGCGACCCGCAAATATAGATTGCCGCGCCGACGCTTCCGCCGCCCTCGGTGGCATTGTCTGTGGGCGCCCAATCCGATGAAAACAAAAATTCCCAAACCGTATGATGAAACTTATTAAAGGTTCCGGCACCTTTAATAATGAGGAACAGGCCGATGCAAACGGTAAGTAGGATGATAAATAAACCGCTGGCCGTCACGAGACTGCGTCCCAGATATTCATTTTTAAACTGCTGAAGGCCCCGTTTGCGGGCCAATTGTCTTGTTGCTGGCTCTTTTGCTGTCAAGTTTGCGCCTTCTTTCTATACGGCAAATACCGCCAGACATTATCATGCCTGCACGGTATTTGCAGAGAGCACTTTTTATGTTATATGCCCTTCAATAACTTAGGCATGGCTTGTTATTGCGGCGTCGGTCAATTTTGAGGAAGCGCCGTAGCCCATGGCTTCGATATTCGAGGCAAATTCATCGCTCATCATGTAGCTGATAAACGCCTGAGTGGACTCGCTGCCTTCGCCGTTCGTATACATGTGCTCATAACCCCAGACCAGATAGGTCCCGTTGTAGGTGTTCTCAAGGGTGGGGGCGGCGCCGTCGATGGCAACGGCCTGAACGTCGTCATTATTGACGAGATAGGAGAGGGCCACATAGCCGATTGCGCCAGGATTGTTCTGGACAGTCTCAAGAAGCGTACCGGAGTCGTCCGTTTCAAGGGCCTGGTTCGAGGCCTCTTCGGCGCCGTTCAGGGCCCAGGTCTTGAACAGAGCACGGGTTCCGGAAGAGCTTGGACGGGTCACGAGCAGGATATCCATATCGGGTCCGCCGACGTCTTTCCAGTTGGTGATTTTGGCGGTGAAGATATCGATGAGTTGGTCGGTGGTCAGACTGTCGATTCCGAGCGATTTGTTGACGACGGCCGCCATGGTGATGGTGCAGACCTTGTGGTCAACGAGTCCCTCGGCGGCGGAAGCCTCCAGTTTCTCCTCGGCAAAGACATCGGAGTTGCCGATGTCGACCGCCTTATCGGCAACCTGCTTGAGGCCTTGGCCGGAACCGCCGCCATTGACGACGACGGAGCAGTCGGGGTTTTCTCCCATGAAGGACTCGGCGGCAGCCTGAGCGAGAGGAAGAAGGGCGGAAGAGCCCGCAGCCGTGACACTGCCCGTAACAGGTTCAGCCGTAGGAGCGAGTGTGGCGGAAGGGGTGGTCTCATGCGTGGCTATCGCGGCGTCGGTCAATTTTGAGGAGGCGCCGTAGCCCATGCCTTCGATATTTGTGGCAAATTCATCGCTCATCATGTAGCTGATA
>JBFWKZ010000140.1:0-5605 GCA_050252415.1 Oscillospiraceae bacterium
AAATCGTCATCCGGCTTCTGGACCGGAGCGCCGTTATCGTCAGCAAGCATGAGCTTGGTTTTTCCGATAAAAACCTGAAAGTTTTTGAAGAAATCATTCAAAACCCGAACGGCATCATTCTGGTAACCGGCCCGACGGGTTCCGGTAAGACCACAACGCTTTATGCCATTCTCAAAGAGCTGAACACGATCGGCCGGAATATCATTACGATTGAAGACCCGGTGGAGTACCGACTGGCCGGCATCAATCAGTCCCAGGTCAATGTAAAGGCCGGTTATACTTTCGCATCCGGCCTACGCTCTATTTTGCGTCAGGATCCCGACATCATCATGATCGGTGAGATTCGTGATGCCGAGACGGCCGAAATTGCCGTCCGGGCCGCCATTACCGGCCATCTGGTATTGAGTACGATCCATACGAACGATTCCGTCTCCACGATTTCCCGGCTGCTCGATATGGGCGTCGAGGGCTATATGGTATCCAGCGCGCTGGTCGGCGTTATCTCACAGCGGCTGGTCCGAAAGGTCTGCAACAACTGCAAGGAGGAATACCATCCCTCTGTCAGCGAAAAGCAAATTTTGGGCATTGACGACGACAATACGGTGCTGTACCGGGCGAAGGGCTGCGCCGCATGTGGGACTTGCGGCTACAAGGGGCGAACGGCCATTCATGAAATACTGCCGATGCGCGCCAAGATCAAGGAGGCCATTGACCTCGGAAGACCGATGGGCGAGATCAAGCAGCTTGCTCAGGAACTTGGTATGGCGACGCTGCAGGACAGCTGCCGGGAGCTTGTTTTAAATGGGGTGACGACCATGGACGAGTTGGTCCGCGTAACGTTTTCAATGGATTGAAAGGTGCTTTATGGGTATTAAGGATTATCTGGCGCAGGCAATGGCATTGGATGCTTCCGATTTGCATATTACGACCGGCGAGCCGCCGATCCTGCGCATTGATGGCGTGCTTGTCCCAATCGGGGAGACGCCTCTGACATATGACGACACAAGGAAAATGACAAAAGAAGCGTTAAACCCTGAGCGCTTTGCCCAACTCGATGCGGCGGGCGAACAGGATTTCGCGTTGGGACTAAGCGGCGTGGGCCGTTTCCGTGTCAATGCTTATAAGCAGCGCGGCAGCTACAGCTTGGCGTTCCGCACCGTCCACAGCGATATACCGGCTATGGAAAAGCTTGGGCTTCCACCTGCGGCCCAAGAACTCACGCAAAAGAAACGCGGTCTGGTATTGGTCACAGGTGCGACAGGCTCCGGTAAGTCGACGACCCTCGCCGCTATGATCGACCGCATCAATTCAGAGCGAAGCTGCCACATTATAACCTTGGAAGACCCTATCGAATATTTACACAGGCATAAAAATAGTATGGTGAACCAGCGTGAGGTCGGCAGCGATACAGAGAGCTTTACGAGCGGCCTGCGCGCCGCTCTGCGTGAAGACCCGGACGTTATTCTGGTCGGTGAAATGCGTGATCTCGATACCATTTCCATCGCCCTTACCGCTGCCGAAACCGGTCATCTGGTCCTTTCAACGCTGCATACCATGGGCGCGGCCAATACCGTTGACCGTATCATCGATATTTTCCCGCCGAATCAACAGCCAATGGTGCGTGTCCAGCTTGCCGAGATATTAAACGGCATTATCTATCAGCAGCTTATCAAGCGAAGCGATACGAAAGGCCGAGTTGGCGCGTTTGAGGTCATGATCGCCACAAATGCGATCCGGAATCTCATCCGCGAGGGGAAAACCCATCAGATACAGTCCAATATCCAGACCGGCGCCAAGTTTGGTATGCAGACCATGGACAATGCTCTGACCGACCTCTGTCACAGGGGCCTTATCTCGAGAGATTCCGCCCTGACATACTCTTTTGACTATAATTACATCAAAACTCAGCTGTAATTCATAACTATCAAATGCTTTATCCAGGAGGTGCCTTTAACTCAATGCCACTGTATAGTTACAAAGCGATGACGGACAAAGGCGTCCTGAAGGAAGGCAGCGAGTCAGCCGATACCTTGACCGATATGACTTCCCGTCTGCGGCAAAGGCACTTATTCCCCGTCAGTATTGAAGAGGTTATAACCGGAACGGACATCACGATGCTTCCCTTATTCGGGAGAGTGCGCGCAAAGCAGCTTTCCATATATTGCCGCCAGTTTGCCGCCATGCTCACCTCCGGCGTTACGATCGTCAACTGTCTGGATATTCTGCGGCAGCAGACCCAGAACAGACGTCTGCGGGGGGTGACGGGAGAGCTCTATGAGGATGTGCAGAAGGGACTTACATTTTCAGAGTCGCTGAAAAAGCACCGCGATGTCTTTCCAAAGCTAATGATCCAAATGATTGAGGCGGGAGAGTCAAGCGGCAGTCTGGACACGGTTATATCGCGTGTTGCTCTGCATTATGAAAAGGAAAACCGGATCAACAGCCGGATAAAAAGCGCTATGATCTATCCCGCCGTCCTGGCTGTCATCTGCGTTGTGGTTGTGATATTTCTCTTGACAAACATCATGCCGACTTTTATCGGTATGTTCCAGAGCAGCGGTGTGGCGATACCCGGACCGACGCGTTTTCTGCTCGCCATAAGCAATGCGCTTCAGCATTACTGGTATATTTTTCTGCTCATCATTATTGCCGTGGTGTTTCTATTCCGTCGCTATGCCGCTTCCCGCAAAGGGCGGCTCAAGCTGGATGAGCTGAAGCTGCGCCTTCCGATTATCAAGGGCCTGGTCCAGAAGACGGCGAGTGCCAGGTTTACAAGGACGATGGCGACCCTGCTGGCCAGCGGCATCCCGCTGCTGCAGGCCATGGAGAATACGGCCGGAGCGGTCGGAAACGCCGCTATTGAGGAAGTTATCCTGGCGGCCAGAGAGGATGTCCGAAAGGGCACCGAGCTCTCCGTGCCCATCCGGCGGGCGGGGTGCTTTCCGCCCATGGTGCACAGCATGATCGAGATCGGCGAGGAGTCCGGCACGCTCGAAGATATTATGGAAAAAACGGCGAATATCTACGATGAGGAAGTGGATATGGAAGTCCAGCGCCTGCTGGCCCTCATGGAGCCGTTGATGATCCTGGTGATGGCCATCATCGTCGGGTTTATCGTTATTTCCATGATGCTGCCGATGTTCGGCATGCTGCAAACCATATAGAATGGCGAAAAATAAATACGATATTGTCAGAAATTGTAGTATATGGTATAATCAGGCGAAAAACGCGCGGAAGCCCATCCGGCGCGATTCGAAAATAAAGTCAAAAGAAAGGTGAGAATAATGAACAAATTTTTGAGAAAGCGTCTCAACAAAAAGGGCTTTACGCTCATTGAGCTGATCGTTGTCATTGCGATCCTCGGTATCCTCGCGGCCATCGCCGTCCCGGCCTATTCGCAGTATAAGACCAATGCTGCGGTTGCGGCAGATGCGGCAACCTGTAAGACGATTTATGATGCGGCATTAATGGCTGTGGCATCAGCTGATGGGGGAGCGTTTGATAAAGAAGCTGATGCAGAGGCTGCTACTGTCAAGCTATTGGATGGCAGTAAAATGCCGACTGCTCAGCAATCGAGTGGCAGTTTTAAAATTACATGGACTAGTGGATTCGATGGGGTCACCAGAGTGACCTGTGGAGATGCCTATTATCCTGATAAAGCGTCCTAAATTATGCTAACTCGTTTAACCTGTAAGAATCGCCGCCGGACTTGTCCGGCGGCTTTTTTATGTTTTTGATTTATTGGCGGCAGATGGTTAGACTATTTAATATTATCTTGGGATTAATTTTTTTGTTTTTTAATTATTTTCGGAAAAGTTATTGACATATGCCTAAAACAGGGTATAATAAAGCTATAAATGACATATGTCGAAAACTTTAAGGAGGTGAATCACATGCCGAGAAGAGATGGGACAGGCCCGATGGGGTTTGGCGCCGGAACCGGAAGAGGCTTGGGACCCTGCACGGGCAAAAATGCCGTCAAGTACGGAGCCGGCCTTGGATTTGGCTTTGGTCTGAGCCTTGCCTGCAGACATGGGCTGAGAGGCGGCTTTGGAAGAGGCTTTGCCGCGCGGCTAACGCCCTCCGGGTCACGGAAGGCGATACTGCTTGCGCAAAAAGACGTTTTGCAAGGACAGATCAGCGCCATTGATAAACAGATAGAAGATGTATAACCTATGCGGGAATAACCGGGTAACCCCCGGGTATTCCCGGCATTTTGCGAGGTGAAAGAACATGCCCAGGCCAAGAAAATGGCGGAGAGTCTGCTGCCTTCCCGACAACAGCCGTTTTGGACCGCTCGATTCTCCGGCAGACGCCGGAAATGCCGTCAATATGACGGTCGATGAATATGAGACGATACGGCTGATCGACCTGGAGGGCTTTACACAGGAACAGTGCGCAAGCCAGATGGCGATTGCGCGCACGACGGTGCAGGGAATTTACAATGAGGCCCGCAGAAAGCTTGCGCAGTCGCTTGTCAACGGGAAAGTCCTCTGGATCGAAGGCGGAGAATATAGGCTCTGCGACGGAACAGGAAAGGCCTGCGGACACGGCGGGTGCCGAAGACGCCGATGCGGAAGAGATTTTGTTGACGGCGAGGCTGAAAATAACTGATTTAACGAAATGGAGGATCACCATGAAAATTGCAATACCGGTAGATGAGAAGACGCTGGAAACAACGGTTTGTCCTTCGTTCGGGCGGGCGCCTTTTTTCCTTTTTTACAATACGGAGACAAAGGAAACTTATTTCCTGGACAACAGCGCCGTTGCCAGCCAGGGCGGGGCGGGCATCAGAGCCGCTCAGGTTATTGCCGACCATGGGGTCAAGACCGTGCTGGCGCCCCGCTGCGGTGAAAATGCGGAAAAGGTTTTGAGCAAGGCCGAAGTTTTGGTGTATAAGACCGTACCGGGTACGGCGCAGAAGAATATAGAAGACTTTTTGGCCGATAAGCTTGCCTTGCTGAGCGAATTTCACCCGGGATTTCACGGTCATGAAAAATAATAGGACGACAGTTGCCGTCCTCAGCGGTAAAGGCGGCACGGGTAAGACCCTGGTATCGGTCAATCTGGCGTCGGCTGCCGGAAAGGCCGTCTATATCGACTGTGACGTTGAAGAGCCAAACGGCCATCTGTTTTTCAAACCCGAGGTGAGCAGCGAAGAGGACGTTACGGTCAAAATACCCGTTGTCGACGAAAATCGGTGCAGCGGCTGCCGCAAGTGCGTCGATTTCTGCAAATTTAATGCGCTTGCCTTTATCAAAAACAAACCCTTTCTTTTTGAAGAAGTGTGCCATTCCTGCGGCGGCTGCGCATTGCTCTGCCCGGAAAAGGCGATCAGCGAGAAGGAGACCGTTATCGGAAAAGTGCGAAAGGGCCTATCCCTGGGCGTTGCGGTGGCTACCGGAATCATGAATACGGGGCAGGCGAGCGGCATACCGATCATAAAAAGGCTGCTTTCGGAAATCCCTTCCGCGGACGCGGTCCCTGTTTTCATCGACTGCCCGCCGGGGAGCGCCTGCATCGTTATGGAGAGCATCAAGGACGCGGACTACTGCATTCTTGTCGCCGAGCCGACGATTTTTGGTGTTCATAACCTGAGCATGGT
>JBFWKZ010000141.1:0-5473 GCA_050252415.1 Oscillospiraceae bacterium
AAATGGCGTGCAAAATATTTCCCTGGATATATGATATGAGGATATACGGCTATTTGTACTGAAAAATAATACAAAGGTTGATATAATATGAAAGAGACGACAATTTTTGCCACCCCTTTAGGAAATATGCGCCTTTGTCTTAAAGACGGCACCGTGACACAGTTGGATTTTACTGATCAGCCGGCCTGTGGGGATGAAAATGAGGCGGTACGGCAGATTAACGACTATTTTGCGGGCCGGCGCGCGGAATTCGATCTTGCTCTTGCACCAGAGGGGACAAATTTCCAAAGGCGTGTCTGGCAGGCACTTACACAGATCCCCTATGCGGAGACGAGAACCTATGGCGACATTGCCGCCGCTGTCGGCAACCCTAAGGCTGCGCGGGCTGTGGGTATGGCAAACAATCGAAATCCGATAGCCATCATTATTCCATGCCATCGTGTTATTGGGGCGAACGGGAAGCTTGTCGGCTACGGCGGCGGGCTGGATAAAAAGGCTTTTCTCCTTGAACTTGAGAAAAAGAACAAGGGCTGAATTTATTTTAATTCAGCCCTAAGGCTGTAGGCAAAAGGCTTTGCTTTTTGCCTACAAGGGGATAGTAGTATGCAAGTCCGCTCACCGCAGACTTGCATGAGAAGTGTCACTGTGGCGGCACATGTCCGCCTCGTGACAGTTTATAACTTTTTTGCCGTTACGGCGGCAAAACTCTGCGAGGCATTTTGCCGCAGATGGGTTTTGCCTACATTACACTCTGAGGGCTGAATTCAAACGAATTCAGCCCTTATCCTTTTTAAACAATCTGTCAATAATACTGCGCCACCAGGGGACGGGCTCCTCTTTCTTAAACGGAAAAAAATTTTCCATAAAATATCTTTGGCTATTCAGTTTAGGCTTACTGTTATATTTGCGCTGATATGTTCCATCCCGACTCATCGTGGATGCCTTTATATTGTCGCTAAGCTGCGTGGTAAGTATCCAGAGCAGATATTTACGCAGCTGTTCATCCTCAATCGGACAGGCCACCTCTACGCGCCGGACTAGGTTTCTGGTCATCAGGTCGGCGGAGGAGATGAAAAGCTTTGCACCGTCTCCACGGCCAAAGCAATAGATGCGGGAATGCTCCAGGTATCTGCCAACAATGCTGGTGACGTGGATATTTTCGGTTTTTCCAAATATTCCGGGCAGCAGGCAGCAAATGCTGCGAAGGATAAGCTGAACTTGTACCCCGGCCTGAGAGCACTCGGCAAGTTTGTCAATGACCTCCCGCTCGGTCATGGAGTTTGCCTTGATACAGATATAACCCTCGGAACCTTTGGCGATTTCCTCATCCATGAGCTCAATCAGTTTTGCCTTGATTCCCAGCGGGGAGACCAGCAGCGTGCCGTATTCGCCTTCAAGATTTGCCACAAGCATGTTGCGGAAAAAAGCAGTCGCGTCCTCGCCGATCTCCCGCCTCGCGGTCATAAAGCTCAGGTCGGTATACATCGTATTTGTTTTTTCGTTATAATTACCCGTCCCGACCTGCGTGATATATTCGATCGATTCACCTCGTCGCATGGTAATCAGGCAGAGCTTTGAATGACATTTGAAGTCCTCAACGCCGTAGATGACGCGGCAGCCGGAATCCTCAAGCAGACGGGACCAGGAAATGTTATTTGCCTCGTCAAACCTTGCTCTGAGTTCCATTAAGACGGTTACTTCCTTACCGTTTTCGGCGGCACGGCAGAGAATATGTGCGATTTTAGAGGACGAGGCGAGACGGTAGATCGTAATGCGTATGGATATGACGTCGTCGCGCTCGGCCGCCTCGCTCAGGAGGCGGAGAAACGGATCGACACTGTCGAATGGAAAGAAGAGCAGTCTGTCGTGCCGCCGTATCTGATCGATCATACTGTGGTTTGGTGAAATGCCCATTGGTTGGCGCGGGGTATATGGGTCGAATAGAAGCGGCGCCGCAATCTCCTCGGGCAGAGCGCTTGTAAGATCAAATATATATTTCATGCACAGCGGAGCCCGAGCAAAATAGATTTGATGGTTTTCCACCGATATACGCTCGGAAAGCAGCTGCTGGAATTCCGGGGATATCTGGCCCTGCAGCTCAAGACGCACGATGCCGAGCCGGGAGCGCTTTTTCAGCAGCTTACTCACATGGCTTCGATAGTCTATGCTCTCAATATCTTCAAATTTGTCCTCGTCAAAGCTGATATCCGCGTTGCGTGTGACACAGAGTATGCCGTTTTCCTCGGGCTTATAGTTCCCATATAATGAGGCGGCGCGGCTGAGTATGAGGTTTTCAGTCCGGACAAAGCGGCAGGGATCGTCCGGCATTTGAATAAATGGCGGAAGCGTATCCGGAACCGGGATAAGGCCCAGAGAAACGCCGCCCTTTTTTTCATGCATATGTGAAGCGATATACAATTGTTTACTGAGAAGATGGGGAAAGGGATGGCGGCTGTCCACGATCTGCGGGGATAGGATCGGCAGCACGCTTGCTTTAAAATATTGCGAAAGGTATTTTTTCTCCGGAGCCGATAGCTCTTCGGGCTGCAGGTCACGTATCCCGCACTCGCTTAGTGCGCCCATCACTTGGCCATAAAGTTTGTCGCGCGTCTCGATCAGCTGTGGTATCTCGGCATAGATCCGATGGAGCTGTTCAATGGGCGTTAGCCCCGTCTTATTGTCGAAATCCTTTGGGGAGATTATGGAGAGATCAAAGAGACTGCCGACTCTTATCATAAAGAATTCGTCAAGATTGCTGGTAAAAATAGAGACAAATTTCAGCCTTTCCAAAAGCGGTACCTGAGGATCGTTTGCTTCTTCGAGAACACGGAGATTAAAGCGCAGCCAGCTCAGCTCACGGTTTTGCGTGTAGCTGGTATCTCTTTCTGTATCCTGTGGCATAAATAGCCCTCCCGTACACCGTAATTACTTATAACAATTTTTTGAACACTGAATTTATTTACAATCTCCCGGAGAATTGCAATGCCGGGGATAATGGTATGGATTCGTTCCGGTTCGGTTTTAAGAATGAGGTTTATGGCGGTCTTGTCCGTCTTGATCAGCGTATCCCAAAGCCCGTTCAGCTGCTCGGCGGACATTTCGCGGCAGTCGGCTGCGAGGGAAAATTTCTTCTTTACAAGTTTCAGCGCAGCGCGTGTTGTTCCGCCGACTCCGGCTATGCAGCTGCAGCTGTCGTTTGGAACCGCGGTGAGTTCCTGCCGGACGCGCTCTTCAATACGCACCAGGCCGCTTCTTCTGGGGAGTATCTTCTTCACGTAGTCGGCATACAGGCGCAGCGAACCGATAGGAATACTTTCGGCGGACAACATCCCGCTATTTTTAAAAGTGACGATTTCGGTGCTTGCGCCGCCGATATCGACGAAGACACCATCGCGCATACCAAGCTCATACATTGCGCCCGTGTAACCGAAAAATGCCTCGTCATGCCCGGATACAACTTCAATCGAAAAGCCGGTCCTGCGTGTGATTTCGGCTACGGCTTCACCGGTGTTTTCAATATTTCGCAGCGATGCGGTTGCAAAAACAGACACTTTATCAATGTCCAGTTGATCAAGTGTTTCGCGAAATTGTATAAGGCCGTCACAGGCCCGGGCTATGCCCTCAGGCGTAAGATGTTTTTTATCCACAAAGCCGGCAAGACCCGCCATGTCTTTTTCATGAAACAGTGTCTTGAAGCTGTCTTTGTTTACATCGTATACGGAAAGACGCATAGAGTTTGAACCGATATCGATAAGTGCACATTTCATGTAAAATACCTCGTGATTAAATGTTAAATCGATGGAAAGTACAGCAAAATCAGTATAGCCATCGATTGTTAAGTGTGATACAGGATCATTGTAAAATAGATGTAAAGTGCCAAAAAATGCAGTCGATTTCGTATATTTACATCAGTTGAGGCAAAAATATTCGAGGAGGGATGATCGTATGAAAATGACAAACAACGAATATAACCAATACATCCAGAAAATTTCGCCGCCATCTTCGATGTGGGCAAACATGCTGAAAGCATTTGTAGCCGGAGGACTTATCTGCTGTGTTGGACAGGCATTCATCTTCCTGTATGACTATTTTGGACTCAGTCAGGAGAATACCGCCACAGCGACATCAATCACTATGGTGTTTCTTGGCGCATTGCTGACTGGACTGGGATTATATGACCGGTTAGCCAAAAATGCGGGAGCCGGAACGCTCGTACCGATCACCGGATTTGCCAATTCCATCGTCTCACCGGCACTTGAATTCAAAACCGAGGGTATCGTCACCGGAATGGCAGCAAAGATGTTCGTCATAGCGGGTCCGGTGCTGGTGTTTGGCATCTCGGCCTCGGTGATTTATGGTATTATATTACTGCTGTTAGATCTTGTATAGAAAAAGGCCTCGGTAGCCTTTTGGATGCCGGGGCCAAAAATGTGCGTTTTATGGACGGCTATTTGGAAGGCTAAGCAACGAAATTTTTTCGTCATTTTATCTAGATTTAGTATATTCGTTTAAACAACTCTGCATGAATGCCAGTTTATTTGTTGACTCCGTCGGTTGACACTGTTCACCTTTTTTGGTATTGTAATGACAGTAAAGGCGATGACGAAGAACGCCGACGGAAAAAGGTTTAACAGAGAGCCTGCGGATGCTGAGAGCAGGTAACCGGCACTGTCCAAGCGATCCCTTCTGAGCTGGCGGTCGAACACAAGAGTCAGTAGAACCGCACGCGTAGGCAGCGTTAGAGTCATGGGCTTGTTTGAGCCTGTAAGTGGTACGGTATAAAAGCCGTGCAATTTGAGTGGTACCGCGGAGCATATTTTCAGCTTCGTCTCAAAGTAGTTTTTGAGACGGGGCTGTTTTTTTATTTTACCCCGGCATATATCAAGGAGGAGATTATTATGAGTTACACCAATTGTCTGCCCGCATGGAGCGTGGGCCCCGACTGCTACAAAGACATCTACGACATCGTCCGCCGATTCGGAAAATCCGCCGCTGTCATCGGCGGTAAAACCGCGCTGGAAAAAGCCTATGCGCCGTTGCGCGCGGCTATGGCCGATACCGGGTTTAAACTAAGTCCGCCTATTTGGTACGGCGGCAATTCCACTTATGAAAATGTCGCTGTGCTGGAGGCCCAGGAGGCGGTCAGGTCGGCCGATATGCTCTTTGCCGTCGGCGGCGGGCGGGCTGTCGATACCTGCAAGGCCGTGGCGGACCATCTGGACAAGCCGATTTTTACCTTCCCGACCATTGCGTCCAACTGCGCAGGCTGCACCGCCATCGGCGTGTTTTATAACGCGGACGACACCTTCCGGAATTATTTCTATCCCACCCGCTGCCCGGAGCACACATTCATCAATACTCAGATCATCGCGGAGGCGCCTGAGGAGCTGCTCTGGGCCGGAATCGGCGATGCGCTCTCCAAGGAATGTGAAGTTGAGCTGGCCACCCGAAAAGAGCCGCTGTTCCATACGAC
>JBFWKZ010000142.1:0-5430 GCA_050252415.1 Oscillospiraceae bacterium
TGTCGTATCATACCCCTCGGTGCCGAGATCAACGGTGCTGTCTTTAAGAAGCTCTTTAAACGCGTCACAGTCGATTGACCGGTTGTATTGCTTGGCGATAGCGGCAAGGGCCGTGACATGGACGGCAGAAAAGGAAGTCCCACTTCCCTCCATATAGGAGTCCTTGAAATCGGTTCCCATGCTGATAATTTTTTCACCCGGCGCGACAACAAATACGCTTGTATTGCGTTGAGAAAAATAACTGGATGTGTCTGTCAGTGTGACGGAACCCACGCCGATAACATTGTCATATGCAGCGGGATACATCAGGGATGTCCCGCCGGTATTGCCCACCGATGCTATAATGATGACGCCTTTATCGACGGCATAATCGACAGCCTCACTGAGAGCAGGGATGTTTTCCGATATGCCAAGACTCAAGTTTATGACGTCGCAGCTGTACTCATCGACAGCCATATAGATTGCAGATACTATGTAGCGCGAATCCGTCTGCCGGCCAGACGAAAAGCATTTCAGAGGGACGACCGACGCCTTATCAACCATACCGGATATCCCGATCCCATTGTTCCTCTCGGCAACAAGCATCCCCGTGATGAAGGTTCCGTGTCCGCTGGTGTCTTCAACGTTTGACGAGCGGTCGAGCAGATTGATGCCCGGCAGGATATTCGTTGAGACAAGATCCTCGTGGTCGGTATATACCCCTGAATCGATGACGGCGATGCGTACCCCCCTGCCGTCCAGGCCCTGAGCCCATGCGGCTTCATAGCCGATATGCTGCAAATTGTCCTGTTTATAAAAGTATGGATCGTCAGATAAAACGGCTAATGCCGGGACTTTGAAGAAAATCAGGACTAAGATTAAAAAAGTAGTCATAATTGCTTTTTTCATCAAGTTACCTCCCTGTGCAGGTAAAAACAGTATAGCACAGTTTTACACCCCATCAATAGGAAAACAAGGAATATGTCAAATATAGTCACGATAAATTTATGATTGGCATATCATAGCACAGGCGGATAAACCGCCGAAATTCAGACCTAGGAGGACTAAAGTGGAAAACATAAAATGTGATTATAAGATGGGTAAGCTTCCGGAATGTGCTCCTCTTGCCCTTGCTTATGTGCCCATGCAGCAGGCCGCAACCCCGGCTTATGAGCCCGACGAAGCCCTTAGCCGTGGCACGCTGTTCCCGGGACTTGACCTTCCTTTTATGAACATCGTGAACAAAAATGCCATGGGAAACACCCCGCTCGCTGAGGTTATGGCTCTTGATTTTGTCTGCAACGAGCTTGGCCTTTATCTTGATACGCACAGGGATGATGCCGAGGCTTTTGCAACATTTCAAAGTTTCCTTCGCCTGTCGGCTGAGGCACGGTCACGGTATATCGAGCTCTATGGGCCGATTACCCGCGGCGACCTTATATACGCAAAGAGTTTCACATGGCTGAATAATCCCTGGCCGTGGGACTATGAGAGCAAGGAGGATTGAAGAATGTTTGTATACGAAAAAATGCTCCAGTACCCCGTAAAAATAAAAAATCCAAATCCTGCGCTTGCCAAGTTCATCATGAGTCAGTACGGCGGCCCTGATGGTGAGTTGGGCGCCTCGATACGCTACCTCAGCCAGCGTTATGCCATGCCGTATCCTGAACTGAAAGGCGTTTTGACTGATATCGGTACCGAAGAGCTTGGACATCTAGAGATGGTGGGCACGATTGTCCATCAGCTCACCCGCAGTATGACTGAGAAGGAGATCAGAGAATCGGGGTATGACACTTATTTTGTCGACCACACCGCGGGCGTATTTCCACAGTTTGCATCCGGTACACCGTGGAATGCGGCAACTATCGGCGTCAAGGGCGATGTTATCACCGACCTGACGGAAGATATGGCCGCAGAACAAAAAGCGAGAACGACCTATGACAACATTCTCCGTCTGTGCGACGACCCGGATGTCAACGACGTTATTCGTTTTCTGAGAGAGCGTGAGATCGTCCATTTCCAGCGCTTCGGCGAAGCGCTCCGCCTTGCAACGGAGAAAATGGACCAAAAAAACGTTTATATGACAAATCCAGCCTTTGACAGGTAATACATTTTTCATGCAAACAAAAAGCCTCCGAGTTTTCGGAGGTTTTTTGCTGATAAAATATGTGAGAATAGTTTACAAAATTGATAGCGGATGGTTTAGGCGTTCATGGCCTCAAGGGTTTGGGTTATGAGCTCATTCAGCTCCATTCCAAGCATGTCCGCCCCCTGCTGAATGACTTCTCTGGAACATCCTGCCGCAAAGCCTTTTGATTTAAATTTCTTCACAACGGATTTGGTACCGAGGCCTTCCATTCCGGTCGGACGCATGAGTGAAACCGCACCGATGAGCCCGGTCAGTTCGTCAATGGCAAACAAGACCTTTTCCATATATTGCTCCGGCTTGACGTCGGCACACAGCCCATAGCCATGGCTGACGACGGAATGTATGATACCTTCATCAACGTCATTTTCACGCAGAAGCTCAACCGCCTTGACACAGTGCTGCTCCGGGTAGAGCTCAAAATCGATATCATGCAGCATCCCGACCGTTTTCCAGTAGTCCACATGCTCAGGATCGTATTTCTTTGCGAACCAACCGAGCACCTTGGAAACGGTTTCCGCATGTTGTATATGAAACGGCTCCTGATTATATTTTTTAATTATTTCCAGCGCCTGCTCCGGATTTGGAATATAGCTCATATAATCACTCCTTTTGTTGAATTATAAACTACTCTATGTAAAAAGACAATATGTGCTGCCACATATTGTCTTTTCAGCTTAATAAGTTGTGCCGTTCTGATTGGGTACGACAGAGGGCGTCGGTGTTATTGTACCGGTATCTCCGTCTGTGATGATGCCGTCAGTGTCCTTCACAGTTCCGTTATTAAGGTCGTTCGTTCCAGGCGTTACGGTTGTAAAGGGAGAAACTGTTGGCGTTGGGCTGGTTGTTGTATAGGTCCCTTTGCAGCCTGCCAACACAAAAACAAGCATCGTTGCCATCAGGCAAAGTGAGAGCGTTTTTTTCATTGCTGTTCCTCCGAATATTATTGATACAGCAATAGTATCCCGAAAAAACGGTCTATTATTTATGAAAAAACTTTGAGGAAAATTTTTCTTTTTCTAAATTATTCCTTTAAATGCAAGTATAATGAGAACAATCGTTGCGATCATAGCCGTGCCGAGCAGTAAGGAGCCATAGCCAAACTTCCCGTTGGCGGCTGTGTTTTCGGCCGGAGGCAGGAGCGAGGCGCGCCGAAGCGCCGTAATAACGGGCTTATAAAGGATCAGCGCTATAGCCATATTCAGTCCGCTTTTGAAAAGATTAAACGGAACAAAAATAGGCAGCAGCATAGCCGCTATCACCTCACGCGTGGTTTCCATATACATGGGCGTGATGAGATAGTTCCAGAGCACCATGACGGCCGTCATCGCAATGCAGCCCAGCGTAAGCCCGACAATCCCGCCGTGCTTCGTGTGAAATTTTGCATAGACGACGGCCGCAGTACAGGCAAAAGAGCATGTTGCGAGGACATTCATGACCATTCCTATAAAACCGGTGTCGCTGATTGTAACCATTTCTACGGTCGAGACGACGAAGGAAACAAGGAATGCGGAAAACGGCCCATAGATAAAGCCGGCGATCACAATAACGACATCTTTGGGCTCGTACTGCAGAAAGCTCCAGATCGGAATACGGCAGACAAGCGTGAGGACATAGGCAATGGCGGCGAGCATAGCCAATGTGACCATCTTGCCTGTCTTGGGTCGTGCTGATAATTTGCCCTTGTTGAGTGTTGCTGTTGACATAAAAAAACCCCTTTCACTGATATGACAACTCCAAAACGGTCTTCCATAGGTGTGTCATACAAAAGCGAAAAGAGCTTCTGAGCCGACATCTTCTTCCATCCAGACTGTACTGTTGGTACCGGAGTCACACCGGTTCGTGCGCAAAGCGCTCGCGGACTATACCGCCAGTGGGGAATTTCACCCCGCCCTGAAGACATCTCATTCAATTGTCAAAAGGATTATAGCACTTTCGTCAAAAAAAATCAAGATTCTTTTGACAATAAGCCGGCAATATCGTAAAATCATAGTCGTTACGGAGGATAAACTATGTCTGATAAGGAACTGAAATGTGCGTTTACAGGGCACAGAGAAAATAAGCTTGGCCTGAATTGGCATGAAAACTCTCCAGAATATGAACTGTTGAGGCAGCAGCTCTATGATGCGGTCCAAAATGTCTATCTTTCCGGCATACACCATTTTATATGTGGCATGGCGCATGGTTGTGACCTGTATTTTGCCGAAGCGGTTCTGAGTCTGAAAAGCAACCATCCCGACGTTGTCCTTGAGGCAGCAATACCGTATGCCGGACAGGCAAATGGCTGGAACACCACACAGCGCCGGAAATATGACGCGGTTCTCGCCCGTTGTGATCTTCGTACGGTCCTCCAGCAGACCTATACCCGCGACTGTATGATGCGCCGCAACAAATACATGGTGGATAGTGCGTCTGTCCTTATCGCCGTCTATAACGGCAGTCCCGGCGGTACGCGGAATACGCTTCTCTATGCGATGAGACAGGGGCTTGAAATTATAGAAATTGAAATCTAAATAATATAGGCCCTCAGGTAATTAATTTTACCTGAGGGTCGGTGCTATCTGGCGTATTTTACCCTTCCCTCTCGAAAAATATTGCCACCGCCGCAATCGATTGCAACGGTAAGAGGGAGCTTTTCAACCGTGAGCTTTTTTATGGACTCACAGCCGAGATCGTGGAAAGCGATCTCCTCCGCCGCCTTAATGTGTTTTGCCATGAGGGCGCCTGCCCCGCCGACGGCACAAAAATAAGAACCCTTGTTCTGGCGCAGTGCCTCTTCCACCGCCTCGTTGCGCTCACCCTTGCCGATAATGCCGGCGAGCCCAAGACCGAGCAGCCTCGGTGTGAATTTATCCATACGGCTGGAGGTTGTGGGGCCACAGGAGCCGACCGCCATTCCCGCCCTTGCCGGGGTAGGTCCCGTATAGTAGATCACAGCGCCGTCCAGCGCAAAGGGCAGTGCCTCTCCCCTGTCCAACAGCTCAAAAATTCGCTTATGTGCGGCATCGCGCGCGGTATAAACCGTACCGGTCAGGGCGATTCTTTCGCCGGCTTTCAATTCAGGAGCATATTTGCGGAGATCGGAGACCAAAATTTCTTTCATATATTTTCACTCTTCCTATAACGGTTTTTCATTTATTATTGGACAGGATACCGGCATGGCTGTCGGACGAATAGCTGAGTTAAAACGATTTACCGGAAATGATGCACCGCCTTCTTTTCCGCGAACAAAACGTTAAGAAGCGACGGACAATGCCTCTTCATAATAGTGCACAACCAGAAGGTTTACGCATGCGCCGTAGCTT
>JBFWKZ010000143.1:0-5411 GCA_050252415.1 Oscillospiraceae bacterium
TCGTCGAAGCGACAAGCCTTGTCCCCGCATGAGGTATAGCTTTTCTCGTTCTTCTATGCTAAGATGCTGGTAGTGACTCATGTCAAGCCCTCCTTCTGGGTTGTCTGCAAACACCATTTTAGGAGTTTCCTTGGCGTGAGTCACTACTTTTTTGTTGCACTTGTATTGTAAATCTAAGTAGAGGCTTTTTGACAAGCTGAACCTAAAGCCGCCTTCAATGAGGCGGCTTTAGGCTTGTTTTTTAAAGTTTAGCGTTATGGTCGTCCCTTTGCCGACCGTGCTGTCCAGAGAAAGGGAAATGCCCTGAGAGGCACAGCCGTGCTTGACGATCGAAAGGCCAAGGCCCGTACCGCCAATTTCTTTGGAGTGGCTCTTATCGACGCGGTAAAAACGTTCGAAGACCCTGTCCTGATCGGCCGGCGGGATGCCGATGCCCGTATCTGCAACCGAAAGTTTTATGCCGGCATCATCTTCGCAAAGGCTTATGTCGACGTTACCGCCGTGCTTATTATATTTTATGGCATTGTCGCAGAGATTGTAGACGATCTCGTCCAGAATGCGCGCAACGCCTACAACTTGGGGGTGGTCTCCGGAGAGATTGAGTTTAACGGCCATCTTTTCCGCAGCCGGGCGCAGCCTATCTAAAACGTTTTGGCAAAGCGTATACAGATCGATGGTATTGGCGGACATAGGCGCCCCTTCATCCAGCTGTGAAAGATGTAAAATGTCGTCCACAAGCGTGATGAGGCGCTGCGCCTCGCTATAGATATCACCGGCAAACTCAGGGACATCCTGTGGCTCGACAAGGCGGTTCATGATAATTTCGGCAAAGCCGGAGATGGATGTCAGCGGGGTTTTGAGCTCATGCGTAACGTTTGCGGTGAATTCGCGTCTCAGCGTCTCGCGTTCCTCGCGCTCCGTCACATCCAGAATGGCGATGACGGCACCGACTACCTGCCCGTTGTGGAACACGCCGTTTGCATAAAGCTGGTAACATCGGTCATCAAGGCTCATCAGCGCTTCGCTGTGCCGGCCCGAGAGCGCCTCGTCAATAACGTTTCGGAAGCTCTCACCGCGGGCCAAGGCCAAAACGCTTTGCCCAGTCGTCGCGTCAGGCGCGCCGAGAAGCTTCAGAGCGCTGGAGTTATAGGATAAAAGGTTCGTCTTGCCGTCGATCAGAAGAAATCCCTCGGACATGTTTTCGGTTATGGCCGTAAACTCCTCCTGGCGCTTTCGGAGCTGGGCCATCTGCGCCTTTATGGTCTCGTTTTGATAGTGTATTTTGAGCAGCAGGGGAGAGAGTTCATCATAGGTTTCGCAGTTCTCGGGGTGCTCAAGATCGAGTGAAAGTATCGGCTGCGTGATTCTGCCGGCAAGCCGGCGTGACAGAAGAATGCAGAGAAGCGCGGCGAGAAATACGGTTGCAGCAAGCGGCCCCAACAGGGAAAGACCGAGGGCATATACCGTGTCCTGCCTGCTGGCGACGCGAATAATCGAGTTGTCCGGCAGCCTCAGAGCATAATATAAAGTGTTTTGCGACAGCGTCTTAGAATAGCGGGAGCTGGTGCCGGACCCATACTTAAGTGCGGCAATAACCTCAACCCTGTCGGCATGGTTTTCCATTGAGTCGCGATCTGCAACGCTGTCATAGAGTACGGTGCCGTCTTCCGCAATATAGGTAATGCGGTTTTCACTGCTCAGTCCGTTAAAATAGCTCGAGCCTGTCTTTTGAAGGCCTTGGGCGATGTAGTTTGCCTCGCTGCCCATCTCGGTAAACACCTGATCTTCAAAATAACCGTGCAGTATGCTTAAAAACAGCATAAGGCTTAAAAGTAAAATGAGCATGGCGGAGCCGAAAATCGTTTTAAATATTCTGCGGGTCATACCGTCTCTTCTCCAATCTTATAGCCGACGCCGCGCACGGTCTGAACACAGTTTCCGGCTGCACCCAGCTTTTGCCTCAGCGTACGGATGTGGACGTCAACCGTGCGGCTGGCCCCGTCAAAGCTGTAACCCCAAATGGCGTTTAGCAGCTGGTCGCGGGTGAAGACGGCGCCGCGGCGCTCAAGCAGGAGCGCCAACAGCTCAAATTCCTTGAGTGTGAGCGCTACGGGCTCGCCGTCAACGGTGACGGTATGTGATGTCAGGTTTACGTGCAGGGGACCGAGTTCATAGAACCGGTCCGCACTTTCGGTCCGGCCAACGCGGCGGAGAGCGGTTTTTATCCTCGCCACAAGTTCCATCATCCCGAAAGGTTTCGTGATATAGTCGTCCGCCCCGCTGTCCAATCCGATGACTTTATCATACTCGCTGCCCTTGGCTGTGAGCATGATGATCTGAAGATCTTTGGTTTTCGGCGCGGCACGGAGCCTGCGAAGGATCGAGACCCCGTCCTCTTCCGGGAGCATGATGTCCAGCATGACAAGGTCCGGCAGCCTGTCATCCATAGCCGACCAGAAATCCGATGGACGGGGAAAGCCCTGACACTCCATGCCCTGACTGGACAGGGTGTAGAGCACGAGCTTTCGAATACTGTTGTCGTCCTCTACGAAATAGATCATAACTCATCGACCTCATTGTTGACGCGAATCCCGGTTATGGAGTATGCGACCCACTCACCGATGTTACACGCATGGTCACCGATACGCTCAAAATATTTTGCGATCATGAGCAGGTCGAGAGCGGCTTCGGCGTCAAATTTTCCGTCGCGGATAAGCTGAGTAAGACCGTCCTTTACCTTCGTGAAGAGATTATCGACGACGTCGTCATACTGCATGACGGCTTTGGCCATCTCAAGGTCCTTTTTGACGAAGGAGTCGATGCTGTCGGTAACCATTTTGACCGTGGCGCGGGCCATATCTCCGATGTGCAGCGCCTCGGGCAGGTCGATGCCCTCAATGTAGCATGTGATCTCTGCGATATCCGCGGCCTGATCGCCGATACGTTCCATGTCGGAGATCATTTTGAGTGCGGAAGAGACCACCCGCAGATCCCGGGCGACGGGGTGTTCCAGCAGCAAGAGACGCATGCAGAGCCCCTCAATATCGCGCTCTTTTCGGTCGATTTCGCTGTCGACGGCTATGGCGCGGCTGCCTGCGTCGCCGCCATTGGTAACGGCCTTTGCCGCAAGGGAAATGGCCTCCTCACAGAGGGCGCCCATGCGGATCAGTTCCGTGTTCAGAATGGAGAGCTGTTCGTCAAATCTACTTCTCATATCAACCAAACCTTCCTGTGATGTAGTCCTCAGTCCTTTTATCCCGGGGCTGGGAAAAGAGCGTTTGCGTATCGGAAAATTCTACTAGTTCCCCAAGGAGGAAGAATGCCGTTTTGTCGGAGATTCGAGCCGCCTGCTGCATATTGTGCGTTACCATAACAATAGTATAATCATTTTTCAGTTCCAGCGCAAGCTCCTCAATCTTGGCTGTTGAAATGGGGTCGAGCGCGCTGGTCGCTTCGTCCATAAGGAGCACATCGGGCTGGACGGCAAGCGCTCGGGCGATGCAGAGCCTCTGCTGCTGTCCGCCGGAGAGACCGAGCGCAGACTTTTTTAGTCTGTCTTTTACCTCGTCCCAAATGGCGGCGGCGCGCAGGGAGGACTCGACGATCTCGTCAAGCTTTACTCTGGAGCGGGTACCATGGGTACGCGGGCCATAGGCGATATTATCATAAACGCTCATAGGAAAAGGATTCGGCTTCTGAAAAACCATACCGATGTTTTTTCTGAGTTGGGTCACATCGCGGTCGGACGTATAGATTTCTTCGCCGCGGTAGATGAATGAACCGTGGATGGTGACGCCCGGTATGAGGTCGTTCATACGGTTTATCGTCTTCATGAAGGTGGATTTTCCGCAGCCGGAAGGACCGATGAGCGCAGTTATTTCTTTTTCCGGTATCTCTATATTGATATGCTTAAGCGCCTGATGATCGCCGTAAAAGAGGTCGAGATTTTCGGCGCGGAGAATGATATTTTCCTTATTTTGCTGCATAGAAATGCTCCTTCATTATTTCTTTTTGAGCCTCTTTCCGGCGAGCTTTGCGGAGAAATTTATCAGTACCGTCAAAATGAGCAATATCGTTGCGATTGAAAACGCGGTCTGAAAATCGGTGCGTTCCTTGGCAAAAACATAGAGGGCGACGGTCAGCGTCGCGCCGCTGCTCTGAGTAAACCCCTGCCAAGTGCCGAAATCCTGCATGGTTGTGGACAGGCCGACGGTATACATGAGCACGGCCGATTCGCCGATGATCCGGCCAACGGCAAGTATGCTGCCGGTTACGATTCCATCTATGGCGCTGGGCAGGACAATGGTACGAATGGTATACCATTTTCCTGCGCCGAGACCGAGAGCGCCCTCGCGGTAGCTTTGCGGTACGGTTTTGAGACTCTCCTGAGTCGTGCGGATGATTGTCGGCAGGGTCATGATGACCAGCGTGAGCGAGCCGGCAAGCAGGGTTTTCTGAAGGTTCAGGTAATTACAGAAGATGATGACGCCGACAAGCGCGTAAATGATCGAGGGGATGCCGGCCAGCGTCTCGGTGGCGAATTCGATGGCGGAGACAAGCCTTTTGTTTCGGGCGTATTCGGTGAGGTATATCGCCGCCCCCACGCCCAGCGGCAGAACAATCAGTATGGTAATGATAACCACATATAGCGTGTTAAGTATGCTCGGCAGAATTCCGATCGTGCCGCGCAGGACACTCTCTTCGGTACTGAGAAACTGCCAGCTGATTCCCGGAAAACCGCGGTAAAAGATATACCCGATAAGGAAAATGAGCAGCGCACAGGTCAGCCCCGCGCTGAGATAGATCAGCGTGCGCATACTCAATTCGTAGGTGCGGCGGCGCAGAGAAAGACCTTTACTTTTCATATCATGCCTCCTTGTTGTGCTTAAGAACCAGATTCAGCACGGCATTTATCAGCATGATGAAGAAAAAGAGGACGAGACCTATGGAATAAAGTGCATTCCGCTGAAGGCTTCCATCGGATGAGTATGCCATCTCGTGCGCGATTGCCGTGGTGAGAAAGCGTACGCTCTTGAGCAGTGAAGGCATGTTTGCGACATTGCCGGCCACCATAAGGATGGCCATCGCCTCGCCGATCGCTCTGCCGATACCGAGGACGACGGCGGCGGCGATACCACTTTTTGCGGCGGGGGCCGTGACTCGGAAGTAGGTCTCCAGCTCTGTTGCGCCGAGGGCAAGGCTTGCCTCCTCATATTCGCGCGGGACTGAGCGCAGCGCGTTTTCGGATACGCTGATGATGGAGGGAAGTATCATGACGGTCAGTACGACGATAGCGGCCAGAAGGCTGTCGCCGGCGGCCAGGTTAAAGGCCTTTCGCACGAGGGGAACCAATACGATCATTCCCACAAGACCGAAAACAACGGAGGGAATACCGGCAAGCAAATCGACTG
>JBFWKZ010000144.1:0-5358 GCA_050252415.1 Oscillospiraceae bacterium
ATCTCAACTACGGCAACCGATCTGTCCCGAGCAAGCGGGATCGAGCCGATCAGCTTCATCCCCGTATTTTTGCCGATTTTGCCTCCGCTCGTCTTAGCAATCAGCCTGGTAAGGTACAACGAAGCATATATAATCGCAACGATCGCTAAGATGGCTTTGAAATAGTCAAAGAATCCCATATATTCTCTCTCTCAAAATTATTCAGACCTGCATGTTCATAATTTCTTTATAGGCATCCACCGCCTTATTCCGTATGGCAACCGTCAAGTTCAATGCGATCTCAGCCTTTTCCGTTGTGATCAAGGCCGAGGAGAGATTATCGGTATTTCCGGTCAGCAGATCCAGTGTGGCCTTGTCGCTCTCGGTGCCGGTTTTATTAAAAAGTGAGAACGAATTCGACATCACATCGGCAAAACTTGTTTCTGTACCGGTGTCTGGTTTTGCTGATGAACGATCAATGGCAGAGGAAAGTCCGCCGGTTCCACCTATAAGCGATGTATTGATATCAGACATGTCATTTTCCTTCCCTTTTTATAATTCACGGCTCGGCATCAGGTACCGATCTCCAATGACTTGATCGCCATGTCTTTATATGCTGAAAAAGCTGTCACATTTGCTTCGTAAGATCGATACGCCGAGATCATATCGACCATCTCTTGCGTAACATTTACGTTTGGGTACTGGACATAGCCGTCGGGATCGGCATCCGGGTGGTCTGGATCGTAAACAAGCTTATAGTCCGATGCATCCTCTCCGATCTCAGCAACTCTGACACCACCCACTGCGTTTTCAGATGCATTTTTTAAGGCCTCGGCAAAACTGCCGTTTCGTTCTTCAAAGACGACATATTTTCGGGTATATGGGCCGCCGCCTTCCGTTCTCGTCGTGTCGATATTGGCAATATTTTCAGAGACGACGTCCATTCGAAGGCGCTGAGCCGTTAGTCCGGATGCACTGATGTCCATCCCATTTAGAAATCCCATACGCTGATTCTCCTTTATCCCTAAATTTTATGTAATATTTATTGCCGTGTCCAGTTTTTGAAACTCAGAGTTGACCTTACTGACCAGGGTATAGTACTCAATCGAATTCTTGGCCAGCGCAACCATTTCATTTTCAACGTCGACGTTGTTCTCATCAAGTCCGGTTGAGGTCGCGTCTTCCTTCACAACGGTTGGCACAATGTCGGACGCATCCGCAGCATGCATCGTGATGTGCATGGGATTTGTGACCGTCAATTTGACGGAATTCTCACGTTTTTGAATGGCATCTGCCATCAGGTCTTCAAATTCGACTTCCGACTTTTTAAACCCCGGTGTGTCGATATTGGCAATATTGTTGCTGATGACTTCATTTCTAAGCCAGGCAGCGTCTATGCCCTTCTCAATGAGGTTGACTGACGAAAAAAGATTATCCCACATAATTACCTCTCATTTATCATACGGATATACCTATTCAATCCAACAGCTTATTGGCCTCTTTATTTGCCTCAACATAAAATTGGTATACTTTATATTGGCTGATACCGAACTTTTCCGAAAGCACCATGACCTTATCCCATTGGGCCTGCTCAATTTGACATATTATTTCAAGCAGCTCGGCCCTTTCTCCCTTGCCTGATATCAGAGGGTCACAGATGTCGGGGCTGAGATGCGTTTCCGCCATAATCGTTTCAATCGGTGCATCCAACAGTCTGTCGGCCAATGAAAAAAGGCCAATCAAAAAATATTCGTCTTTGATACGCCGATGATGCATATGCACGGCAATTTTTTCCATAAAAATGCCACGAACCAGCCCCATCCGGATTAATTCGTTTGGCTTTTCTGGACTTGACTGATTGAAAATGATGAGCGATACCCACTTTCGCACTTCAACCAATCCAAGTATCGTTATCGCATGTAATATCCCGTTAACGGTATAACGAAGCCCATAATAGGCCGAATTGACGATTTTGAGCAGCCGGTATGAAAGCATAACATCCCGCTTAATCATTTCCGCAATCGCGAAAAAACTGACGTCAGGATCAGAGACCAGCCTCAGAAGTTTGATGCGATTGATAAAAGCGGGATCAACAGTCTTTGAGACGGTTATCGAAGGCCGGCAAAAAAAATAGCCCTGGAAGAGTGTGAAACCGAGCGACTTTGCAAATTCGAAGTTTTCATATGTTTCAATTTTTTCTGCCAGAAGGATTTTTTTGCGATTCTGATTTATCTGTCTAACCGCTCTCTCGATCTCTTCTCCGGAGGTGCTGATAAAATCGATTTTAATAATATCTGCAAGGTCTACAAGCGGCTCAAAGGCTTCTTCATAAATAAAATCATCAAGTGCCAACAAATAACCATTTTTTTTTAGCTTTTTACACGCCGAGATAATTTTTTCCGTCGGTTCAATATTTTCCAACAGCTCCACAACCAGTATGTTGCTCGACAAGATATACGGTATCTCTTGAAGCATTAAATCCTCGGTAAAATTGACAAAAGCCTTCCGTCCGCCTGTTATCTCCCCGATGCCGATTTCACTGAAGGCCGTTGCAATCACATTTTTCGTTGCGAAATTCATATCATGCGCATCAAAAGATGTGCTGCTCTCAGCAGAACGATATAACAGCTCATACCCGAATATTTCTAATTTTGTATTAAAAATTGGTTGGCTCGCTACGCAATTAAACACAATTACCTCTCAGAATCCAATAATACCAGCATTATAAATGCTTTAATTTTCAATGTTCATACACCGTCATGCAACGCTTACGCTCAAAAACAGCAGGGCACGATACCGTTGCGGAAATGACCGCGCTTCAATGAAAATTTCTTATCCTTCATGCAAGGTCTTTCGTCTAGGTTTTCAAAATCTCGGTAATCCGAACGCCGTAGTTATCATCAATGACAACAACTTCGCCTTTTGCAATATACTTCCCATTTACAATAACATCGACCAGTTCGCCCGCCTGCTTGTCCAAAACAATAATAGACCCCGTTCCAAAGTTCAGAACTTCATTTAGATTTTTCACAGCCTTACCGAGCTCCACTGTAACCTGAAGCGGAATATCGTTGATGAGGTCAAAATTTGACTTCCCGGATATTTGGCCGGTCACCGTATCCGACGGTTCGTCAAAACTCGGGTAGCTCACCGGCTTTACGACTTTCACTTCCTGCTTCTGACTCGGCTGGGTATTTTTTATACCGGCTGCTCCCGAGATTTTTGCTTTTGACACTGAGGCATCTCCGTTGGAATGGGTATCCAAAACTTCTTTTTTATCCTCAGCTTTCATGAGAGAAGTAATGAGTTCATTAGCAATATCAATCGTCATAATCTGGAGGAGCTTGCTCTTGAGCAAGTCCTCGATCTCCATATCAAAACTGATTTTGACTATCGGTGAAGCGCCGTCAAAATATTTTCCGACGTCCTCACCGATCGCTATACGTAATATTTGAGGGGTCGAGATGTTGACGCTGTCCTCCATCATATTCGACATTGCGGTTGCCGCCGAGCCGATCATCTGATTCATCACTTCACTCATGGCGCTCAAATGGATCTCATCAAGCTCGATATTTTCTTTCTCGACAACACCGTCTCCGCCCATCATGAGATCTGTGATCACTGCGGCGTCATAGTCTTTTATGATCAGGAGATTCTTACCGTGAAACCCACTGGTATATTCAACATCGATTGCCATAAACGGGCATTTATAATCCGTGAGGACGTTTTCTCCTTTAAAGAGCCCGACCTTTGGTGTTGTGATCTTTACCCGTCTTCCGACCAAGGCCGACATCGTGGTCGCCGATGTTCCGATACAAATGTTTCCGATTTCGCCAAGCGCATCGATCTCATCCGGGCTAAAATACTTTGAGATATCTTCTGTAAGCCTTTCACCGGCATCATCACCGCCCTGAAGCAGTGCGTTGATTTCATCCTGAGATAGATTAGCCATCTTCTTCGTCTCCTCTAATGTTGTCGAGCAGCTTGACCGCAAGATTGTTTTTAGATTTTCCTAGGGACGCACGGTATTTTGGAACGTGCTGATATTTCACAATGATCGGCTCATTGACCTTGTGATGCAGTTGTATGACGTCACCTTCGCGCAGGCTCACAATATCTCTAACCGTCGCAGGAGTTGGATTAAATACTGACGTAATGACGATATCGGTATTTATAATAGAGCCCTTTATTTTTTCCGGCTGAGGATCTACGATATGATTAATTTTCCCGGAATACATGAGCTTTGTGCTCAGGCTTTTCATAAAAGGTTCAAGGACCTGATGAGGTAGACATATTCCCATTAATCCGCTTTCATTTCCGATCGTGATGCTAAGCGTAACCATTAGAACGGTCTCATTGAAATCCACAATCTGAGCGAACTGCATGCTGGTCTCAATCTTTTCGAGCTCTGAGCTTACCGGCATCATCTTGGACCAGGCCTCATCAAAATATTTAAGAATTTGCCACAGTATCCGCTCCATAATCGCAAGTTCTATCTCCGTAAATTGTCTGTTGTCGACGGCCATTTCTTTTGTGCCGCCGAGAACGCGGTTAATTATCGAATACGATATCTCTTTGGGCATCTCAAGAATGATGGGTCCCTTAAACGGTGTCGTATTGACGATGCCAATTATTACGGGAGAAGGCACAGAATTGTTGAACTCATTGAACGACATCTCCTCGATAGAGAGCACATCGGCTTCGCAGTTTGCTCTCAGCGTTCCCATGAAATAATTTGATAAAAAGTGTCCAAAATTTCGAAATATGACATTTATGGCGCGGATCTGTTCTTTCGTAAATCGGTTTGCAGATTTAAAATCATAACATTTGACATCATCCGGCGGGACAGATATGACGCTGTTATCGTCTCCTGCCTTCAGCTCCTGCATCAGCTTGTCGATCTCCGCCTGAGATAAAATTTCATTCAATTCCAGTCACCTTCTCCGATATTGTGATATGTGAAAAGCGCAATATCTGCTCTTTCCACAAACGCGTTTTGCGAAACGCATTTGTTCAGTGGACATTAATTACTGCATAACAAAATCACTAAAATATACGGACTGGATGCTCTCAGTGCCAAGCGCGTCATTGAGCGCCGAGGGGATTGAACTGCGGAGCTGATCCTGTATGGTTTCGCTTCTGATATCCTCTTCCGTTAAATCTCTGAGTTTAAAGAGAATGACGTCTCGTATGACATATTGATTTTCTTCTATAAACCCATCCAGCCCACTTTCATTTGAAACCAATACGATGTGTTTTCGGTAAAATAGGAATGCAGAAAAAGGTCTCCAAAAGTGCATAGCGGATGATGGCAAAAAGAGGAGCCATTGTCAGCACCTCAAATAAAAGTTACCCTTAGTTTGTGAAAGACTAAGGAGG
>JBFWKZ010000145.1:0-5339 GCA_050252415.1 Oscillospiraceae bacterium
TTCTATGCTAAGATGCTGGTAGTGACTCATGTCAAGCCCTCCTTCTGGGTTGTCTGCAAACACCATTTTAGGAGTTCCCTTGGCTTGAGTCACTACTTTTTTGTTGCACTTGTATTGTAAATCTAAGTAGAGGCTTCTTCGACAAAGGGGTTTGCAAGCAGCCTGAGAAGTATTTTCGGGCACGTACACGCCGCGCCCGAAAATGCTTTAATTTTATATTTCGCCGCGGTCGCGGCGAAACTCTGCGAGGCTTTTTCGACAGTCTGAGGGCTGAGCCGATGGCTCAGTCCTCAGACTATCAAGAGATCGGGTATGCTTTTAGGTCACTCTCTGATAAGCTCCGGCGAGAACTCAGGTATCGTACCGATATACCCGGCATAGCTGTCACCCATCTTGGCAACCAGCGTGCCCGCCTGCTGAACCTCTCCGGCAAAGGTCATGCCCTTGAGTCGCGCACCCTCCATAATGACCTTGTGATATGCCTTATCGGTGTTGCGGATAATGATCTCGCGCTGATTTTCACAAGCCTCTGTCTGTCCGGCCGAGATAAACGATACGCCGAAAAGTTCAATTGAATTCATCGCACGGCTGCCCGGAAACGGGGTTCTCTCGCCAGCCATATTTTTCCCCGCGGCCTCGCCCTGGGCAACCGCATTCGGCCATGTCGCGCGGACACAGCATTCGTCGCAGCCGTACATTCTGGCGCTTGCCACATCGCCGGCGGCATACACGTCCGGAAGCGCGGTCTTCATGGTGTCGTCTACTGAAACGCCTTTCCCGCATTCCAGAAGGCCTTCCAACATATCAAGATTTGGAAGCGTTCCCATACAGGCCAAAAGGCAATTTGTCCGCACCGTTTCGCCGTTTGTCAGCGTCACGCCGGTGACGGCCCCGTTTTCTGCGTGCACCTCTTCCACCGATGTGTGCAGGAGGATGCGGACACCGTGGCTTTCCGCCGCCGCTTTGAGTATTTCCGCCGCCCTGGCGTCGAGCTGGCGCGACATAATCTCTCTTCTTGCGACCAGCGTGACCGGCATGCCGAAGGCATTCAGCGCTCTCGCCGCCTGAAAAGCGACCAGCCCGGCCCCTGCAATAACGGCGTTGTCGCCGGGTTTTATCCGTGCGGCTATCCGTTCGGCGTCGACCTTGTTCCAAAGGCTGTAGATCCCATCCAGTTTAAGGTCCGCCCAATCCGGCAAAAATGGCCGGGAACCGGTCGCAATGAGCAATTTGTCATAGGCGACCTGCTCGCCGTCATCGAGAACCGCAATATGCGCTTCCGGCTCAAGGGATACGACACGTTTTCCCAGCCGCGTCTCAACGCCGAAGCGCGCATAAAAGCCGGGAACAAAATAAATTGCCTTTTCCGCGATTTCACCGGCCATATATTCGGGAACGGTGATACGGCTGTAGGGTTCATTGTTTTCCGGCGAGACCATAACGATGCACCCATCCCTGTCCAGCTCTCGTATTGCCTTCACGGCATTCACCGCCGCGGGCCCGTTGCCGGCTATGAGGTATTTCATATCCTTACCTCCCAAATCAGTCTTCATCAATGCACCAGACATCAAGCAGTTCTTCCAGAATCTCCTGAGCCCGGCGTGGATTAAATACACCGCAGACACATGGCGTTGCAAGGTATTCTCCGGCCTCTTTCGCCGTGCGTTTCCCGCGCTTGATGTCGATCAGCATTTGACGTACGAGCGCCTGAGAGACCATACCATGCCCACACATGGTGGTGATCTGCAGCAGGTCATCCTCCGGTAGTTTATCTGTCCTGCCTTTGATCCCCATACTGACCTCGACCGTGTGCGGCGCAATACCCTCGGCCATAATTCCGTCGCGTACCTCTTCAAGGATACCAGAAATTGTGATTGAGACACCCAGATCGGCCTCTTTGAGCGCTTTGACCGCCGCCTTCATATCTTCCTTCGAGGTAAACACCCCATGGACAATCGAGGTGTCCTGAACGCCTTCCATGATCGCGTCCTTTCCCACGAGGTAATAGCCGCCGGTCTTCATATCGCCCATATTGACCCAATTATATTTGTCGACGATCTTTAAGAACTCGCGGAGCGCATATTTTGAGTTTTCGGCGTTTATCCCCTTTGCCGACATAGCGAAGACGATGTAGTCCTTTGCCAGAGACTCCGGCGTTCCCCTTCTGTGCAGCGTATGTGACATTTACTTTGCCCCCTTTATCTTAAGCTTGCCGAGACCGATATTCGTCTTGCCGTTAATCGAGCGCCAGTAGCCCGCTTTATCCATGATCTCCAGCGTCGGAACGCTGAGATCTTCGTTGGTGCGGCAGACAAGGTCTACTGAAAACACGGTATCGACCTCTTTGGCAACGCGCATGAGCGTCTCATAGATCTCCGTTATGCGGTCTATGGGTACAATCATTTCAACAATACAGGACAGGACTTTTTCATCCAGCACCTCAGGTTTCATTTTGCCGGTTTTATGGTCTTCAAGCAAATTGGTCAGCGGGTTTTGGGGCTCGAATTCAACGCCTAAGGGCGCGAGCGCCATAAATACCTTCTCCGCATCGCGCAGGCGGGAGCCGATACCGGGTCTGCCCATCTCCGCCGCCATACCGGCATAGCCGCGTTTATAGCGGTTTGTGACATCATTTGTCTTCATCTCTTCCGTCCCGCGTCCAGGGACCTTAGTCTCCTTATGTACCGCCGTAGGATTGCTGAAGGTCCCGCGTATGGTGCGCGGCCAGGTGGTCTCCGGCTGCCTGAGCGCATCCGTCGGGCAGACCTTTGCGCGGTAGCATATTCCGCAGTCCACGCACTCGTCCTCGTTTACTACGCAGCGGACAGTCGTTCCTTTTCCCGGGCGTTCAAAATCAATAGCCCTCATGATGCAGAACGGACGGCATCTGCCGCAGCCTATACACTTTGTTGCATCGATTCGCATAGTCTTTCTCCTTATCGGACAATTTCAAGGGCTTTTGCCACATAGTCCTCATGCGCACAATACGCCAATCGGGCATGGAGCGCGTCGGCCAACTCAAGACAGCCCTCAATGGGCAGTTCTGTGGCCGTCATCACCTTCAATCCATGCTCGCCCATATAAAGCGCGCGTGCAAAATCGTCTCCCGAGCTCAGCTCCGGCATGCAGACAACACGCACCTTACCGCGTATTGCCTCATAGTTCAGGATGTCGGACACCTCTCCGCCGCAGGCGTATACATTTTCCGTCAGGCCGGCCTTTCCGGCGGTGAGAACGTTGGAGCCAAAGGTAAAGCAGGCAATCCCCATGCTGCTCAGACGTCTGATGGCCTCCGCGGTCAATTCGCCGATCGTGAGCTTAATGTTTGACCCGCCTGCAAAGACGGCGATTTTCTCATAACCGGCGGCGATCTCCTGAAGTTTTTCAAGGCCATGGATCGGCACGACCGCAACACTTGTGTCCGGGCGTATTTTTTCCTCATCCCGTGCAGCAAACGCCTCCGCCGCTTTTTTTAGGATATCCGCTGCATCCATCGACTGGCATATGACGGCGGTATGATAGTGCGGGGCGACGTTTTTGCCGAGGCCGACGGCGGTCGGGCCGAGCAGGTAAGCGTCCACGAGGCCCGTCAGCATGGCAAGCTCGATATCGGCATATCCGCCAATAGCAGAGCGTCTCGAGCAGGCATGGCCGACGAGCGAAAACTTGAAGCCCTTCGCGCCAACGGAGGCGGCGGTATCGCCCATTCCGACTGCAGCGGCCTCAATCTCCTCCAAACGGGGGAAAGGCACGCTCTCCACGCAAATATTGATCATATCTCTGTCCAACACGCCGAATCCAACAGGCGCCTGCCCGTCACGGGTGCGGGATGGCGCAGCACAGTGTTCTTCAACCGTTTTCAGAATGCTTGTCATATAATCTTTTGTATAGCCCGGCGTTACGCCCAGAGTATGCATGACGCTCCGGTAAACAAGGTCACCGGCGTCCATACCGCACACGGTTTTCGCCTCGTCGCGGGCAAAGGGGCTGATCCGGCAGGGGCCCATCAGGCAGTCGGTGCAGCTGAGGCCCAGGCGGGCAAAGCCGTCCTGCGGGAGCATGCGCTCATAGTTGTTCCAGGAGAGGTCGATCCCCTGCTCTCTTGCATATTTCAAATATTCCCCTGCGGCGGGAGCGATTGTCTTGCGTCTTATCTTAGCCATTGCCTTTTACCTCCTGTAATGTTAGTCATTTATGGTTTCTTCACGGGTTTTGCGAAGCTTCTCTTCGATCTCCGCCGGCGTCAAAAGCTGGATGGCACCGGTTGGGCATGCCGCCATGCAATAGGGCTGCTCCATCTGGAAGCAGCGGTCGCACTTGTCCGCCGCGTGCTTTTCAATCGCGGGGGCTATGACGCCGTACGGGCACGCCATAACGCACATCCAGCAGTTTATGCACTTGTCCGCATCGATGAATTTCACACCCGTCTCAGGATCGATCTGGAGCGCTCCTGTTGAGCAGACGCTGACGCAGGGCGCCTCGTCGCACTGACGGCAGTGGAGTGTCACCGGTTCGCCGCTATCACTGTGAACATACACGCGGCTTCGCGGAAGCACCGTCTCCCGTACCGCTGTCACAAGATTTTTGGTGATCGATCCGCGCTCGACCGCACAGCGCAGTTCACAGGTTTTACAGCCCATGCACAATCGGCGGTCAACAAAGAACCGTTTGATTTCAGTCATATTTTTACCTCCCTAGTCCGTAATTCCGGAGCACAACCTATCGCCTCCGGTCAGGCTTTTTTCCTGTCTCAAATTATACAATCTTGAAAATAAAATAAAAGCTGTTGGGGAAAAGATTTGTATGATTCGGCAAAAAGCACAGAAAATTCGGCTTACTTCGCATCGATAGAAGGACATTTTTATGCAATTTTTATTAAGTATGCCGGGAATTTATTGCATACAATCGGCAATCATGCAAAACAAGAAAAAATCCCGCGCCCAATATCGGGCGCGGGAATTATTTGTGATCTCAGAGACAGCAAAGGTTTAGAGTATCCTTACTCTGAAGACATTATTGAGTTTTGTAATTTTCTCGCGGATGTCGTCGCCGATCTTGGTGCCCGTGTCGACCATTGTATAGGCATACTCGCCGCGTGGCTTGTTGATCATATGCTCGACATTGATGTCCTGTTCGGCCACAATATCCAGAATCTTGTTGATAACTCTCGGTACATTTCTGTGGATAACACAGATGCGGGATTCGCCCATACGGTCAAGATAGACATTTGGGAGATTGACGGAATTCTTGATGTTGCCGTTGTCAATATAATCGATCAGCTCACGGGCAGCCATCACCGCGCATTTTTCCTCGCTCTCAGGGGTTGAAGCGCCAAGGTG
>JBFWKZ010000146.1:0-5266 GCA_050252415.1 Oscillospiraceae bacterium
AGTAGTCAGCCGATACCTAAAAGACAAACATTTTTGTGTTATCGGCACAATACATAAGAAACAATATTATGATAACATATTTCTAGCAATATTGCATCGTTATTCTTGGCCGTATTATAGCACTCAAGAATCATGTATTGCATGGGAAGACATGTGCCTGTTTCCATATGCTTTTTCCCATTACCAGGGCAATCTTAAGCCTATGATAAAAGCAGGAGTGTTATACGATTCTGGCGCTTATTTCAGCAGCTGCAGCAAACCGGTTTTGGGCGCCCATCTCATGAAAATTATTATGAAAGGAGACTAATATGACAATCAGGCAACAAATTATCGATACGATTGATGGGAAACCTACCGATAACTTGCTATTTATCCCCAGAATGGACCTGTGGTACAAGGCAAATTCTCGCGCCGGAACTTTGCCGGACAAGTACAGGAACGCATCTCTTATGGAAATTGTTGACGATCTGGGCGTGGGTTATCACTGCCTGCTCCCGGATTTCAGCGACTTTGAGCCTCCCTATGCCGACCTGGATATCGGGCTTGGCGTATATCACTTAAATGTCAACTGTTACGAAACCATCTTCCATAACATTACCCGCACGGAGGAGCGCGACGGCAAAGGTTCCTTAAAGGTGACATACCACACGCCTAAAGGCGATATCTCCACCGTATGCGTATATGACGAACGGATGAAACGGGGGGGGATAACGCTCTGGGTAGTCCAGGAGCATGCCGTCAAATCCGAAGCGGATTGGGAAGCGCTCGCATACATATTTGAAAATGCCGAAATCATCCCGCGTTACGACCGGCTCGAAAAATTTCAAGCGTTTATCGGTGACCGCGCCGAGGCTGTGGCATACGCGCATACACAAGCCTGCGCAATGCATCTTCTTATCAAGGATCTCATGCCGCTCCAGGATTTTTACTGCACATTACTTGAGGATGAAGACGCGCTGGTGCAGCTTGGCACAAGAATTGAACCCTATATGGATCGTCTTTACGATGTCGTATCCAAGGCACCCTCCAGGCTCATTTTCAGCGGAGGAAATTATGACGCCGCCGTAACGGCTCCGATTCTGTTTGACCGCCATATGCTCCCCCAGATTCAAAAAAGAGCCGATATTGCCCATAAAATGGGGAAATTTCTAATCTGCCATACCGATGGCGAAAACACCGGCCTTCTCAACAGTCTTGTTGAAAGCCGTATGGACGTGGCAGACTCCATTTGTCCGGCGCCTATGGGAAAAATAGGCCTTGCGGAATATCTTAACGCTTTCCGCGACAAGGTCACCATCTGGGGAGGAATTCCCTCCGTGTGCATGTTGGAGGAGGTAATGGACGACAAGGCCTTCTATGCGTATATTGATGAACTGTTCGAAAAAATTACAGACAACAAACGCATCATACTTTCGATCGCGGATACTATGCCGCCGGCGACGAAGTTTGACCGGGTACTCCACATTCTGAAAATGGCTGAGGAATTCAGGCCTATAAAATAATTATATTTAGGAGGGTTTAAAAATGAAAAACAGTTCCAGGATTCTGTCCATAATTCTTGCACTTATGCTTATGTTTTCGCTCTTCTCGGGCTGCTCAAACGAAACATCGGCGCCTGCAAACTCCTCAGCGCAGGCCAGTACAAGCCCCGATGAAAGTGCGCAGCCCGAACAGTCGTTTGAGCTCGTTCTTGGCGGCATTCAGTCTGCGGAGGATACCGCAACGCTGGCCATGCAAAAGATGGCCGATCTGGTCAGTGAAAAGACCGGCGGCACAGTGACCATTTCCGTCTTCCCGGCGAGCCAATTGGGCGATGCGACAACGCAGATTGAGGCGGTCGGAATGGGTTCCCAGGACATGTTTGTAGACGCAGGCGGTTTCCAGTCGACATTTGTCCCCGATAAGAACGCCGAGTCCATGTTCTTCGTGTTCCGGGACGAGGACCATTACCGCGCATACCTTGAGAGTGATCTCAACAAATCGATGGAGGACGAATTTCTTGCCGAGACCGGCGCGCGCATAATTGCCAACAACTGGGTGCGTGTCCCCCGCTGTGTCGCATCGAAAAAGCCCATTACCTCACTGGCCGATTTTTCCGGCCTCAAGATGCGGGCTCCCGATATCAAAGCCTATCTGGATTCTATCAGCGCTCTGGGTGCCAGCCCGACGCAGATTGCCTGGGGCGAGACCTATCTTGCCCTTAAGCAGGGTGTCGTCGACGCCTCTGAAGGCCCGGTGGACCAGCTGTATACCATGAATTTCTATGAGGCAACGATGAATATTACGATGACGAATCACTTGCGCGACGATCTGGTCGTCACCATAAACGATAAGCTCTTCCAGAAGATGAGTGCCGGCCAGCAGCAGGCATTGATCGATGCGGCCAATGAGGCGGGCGATTGGTATTCGGCAACCTGTAAGGAAGCAGCAGACAAAAACATTGAGCTCATGAAGCAGGCCGGATGCCAGTTCTATGATATTGACATTGCCCCCCTGCAGGAGGCAATTCTGGTCAAGGCACAGGAGCTTGAGGATGCCGGGCAGTGGCGCTCAGGCTTAATAGAGGAGATCATGGCGATCGGCAAGTAAAATAGGCATTGTCACAGGGTCTGACGGGCGGTCGGGGCTGTTTGCCGTCCCGACCGCCTCAAGCGTACCAAGAAAATGTTTTGGCACGCTTTGGCTGTGTTTTTTAAAAAGCCTATATTCTCAAAAAGCTCCGCTACGCTTGCCAGGAAATCTTGATGAACTAAGCTTCCTTGGCGGCTATATATCCCATTTGAGGCGGACCTTACCCCCTCGGGTTCCCCCACTCAATTCAGCGTCCATCTCTTGCATCGTTTTTTAACAGTCTTGGGAGGGCGGGACTGTTTAGCATCCCGACCGCTCAATTTTCACGTATAAAATTTTATCTAAGGTGGTGCAGTCAAGTTGCTCAAGGCATTGAATACCGTTATCTATCGTGGATTTTATATTCTGAGGGCAGTCGCGGCTTTGTGCCTGTTGACCATCGTGGTCATCATTACCGCGGGGATAATCACCAGGTACCTCTTTGACAAGCCTTTTACATGGACAGAGGAGCTCTCAACTCTGCTGTTCATATGGTTGGCATTTCTGGGTGCAGCTGTTGTCTCTGCCAAGCGCAACCACGTCGCCGTGGATTTTATTACGGAAAAGTTCCCGCCATCTATGCGCAAGGCGATCTATATCGTCACCAGCGTCCTTATTATGATTCTTTTGGCCATCATGTTTATCGGCTCGATCATCCTCATGCCGACGATGACCCATAAAACCGTCGCGCTCCAGATTCCCAGATATTATAATTACATCCCTATTATGATCGCTTCATTTTACATGCTGCTCGTCTATATCGAAGACTTGATTCATTTCATCCGCCCGGAACTATTCAAGAACGGCCTACGGATACCGGCATGAAGACAGAGAAAGGAATGATGGTAATATGACGATAGCAATTCTGGCAATTTTATTCCTGATATTTCTATTTGCCGGCGTCCCGGTGGCCTTTGCCCTTGGTATTCCATCGCTGTTTTATCTCATGGTGGGCGATGTTCCCCTGAGTTTTGTGGCGCACTCAATGACCAGCCCTCTGAAAAACTACATCCTCATCGCGCTTCCGGCATTTCTTTTATCGGGAAGAATGATGAACTCCTCAGGCGTAACGGATCGATTGTTCAAAGCGGCCCAGGCGCTTGTCGGCCGCTTCCGGGGCGGACTTGCCTATACCAACGTCGTAGCGAGCATGATGTTTGCCTCAATGTCCGGTACGGCGGTTGGCGATGCCGGCGGTTTGGGGCAGGTTGAAATGGAGATGATGGGAAAAGCGGGATATGATAAGAAATTTTCAGCAGGCGTCACCTCCTGCTCCAGCGTGCTCGGGCCCCTGATCCCGCCCTCTGTTGCAATGGTAGTCCTCGGCGCAACCGCCGAAATAAATATCAGCCACCTGTTTATGGGCGGGCTCATCCCCGGAATTTTAATGGCGATCGCACTCATGATAAACATTTTTCTTCGCGCAAAATTTACAGAAGAAGGGCGAAAATGGCCGATTAATAAGGTTGGGGGAAAAGAAGCTGTTTTTGCCATACTGAGAGGGATACCGCCGATGCTGACTCCGGTCATCGTCATCGGTGGGATTTCATTAGGCGTTGTCACACCGACCGAAGCCGCTGTACTGGCCATTGATTACTCCATCATTCTCGGCCTGATTTATCGGGAGCTGGACCTGAAAACACTCTGGAAAACCCTGACGGATACCGTTGAATCCGCCGGAACCTTCATGATCATCATTGCCATTGCCGGCTTTTTCACCTGGATCGTTACGCGAGAAGGTCTTCCCGGCATAATCAGCGCCTTCCTGACGCCAATTGTCAATATGAGCCCTGTTCTCGGCATGCTGATATTGGGGCTGCTGTTCCTTATCCTGGGGTGCTTTTTGGACACCACCGCGGCAATTTTGCTGGTGACTCCCGTTCTGATGCCAATCATCAGGCAATTAGCCATAGACCCGATCCACTTCGGCGTCGTTATGGTCGTGGCACTCATTATCGGCATTATTACGCCGCCGTTCGGTATTTGCCTTTTTGTCATGGCGGACGTTGCAAAACTTCCCGTCAAAACTGTAACAGCGGAATGCCTGAAATATCTTCCGGCAATGATTATCATCCTGCTGTTAGTCATACTGATTCCATCACTGTCTACATGGCTTCCATCTATGATTTCCGGGTAATTTCAGAATGAAAGCCGCAAAGTTTCTGATGATAAAAGCGTCCTGAAAAATTCTCAGGACGCTTTTATCATCAGAATGGATTCGAGGCGGCAAGACAAGTGCGCGGCCAGCATGCATTTTTCCGCCATGACGACGAACAGTGGAAAAATTCAGGCAGCTATGTTATACTATATCACACCAGACCGATAGCCGGCCTTTCGCATGTTATGCGTTTTCATTCAAAGGGGTAGTATCAAATGACAGGAATTATTGATGTCGGCGGCGGACTCAGGGATATTTATGGGGCCGGTATATTTGACTATTGTCTCGATAATGGGATACAGTTTGACTATTGCATCGGCGTATCTGCGGGAAGCGCGAATATCGCCTCCTATATTGCCGGGCAAAGAGGACGGAATTATCGTTTTTACATGGAGTACGCCTTTCGTCGGCAATATATGAGCCTTCAGAATCTGATCCATACCGGTTCTTATATTGATATGGACTATGCCTACGGGGAGCTCTCCAAAAAGAACGGTG
>JBFWKZ010000147.1:0-5144 GCA_050252415.1 Oscillospiraceae bacterium
GGTGGAGGACGGTGAAGCCAACAACATTAAATCCGCCAAAAAGATGGTCGACAAAAGCCGCACCGAGGTGTGGGATGCCCTTGACGTCGTCATCAAAGAACACCCCGTCATGCTGAACCGTGCGCCTACGCTGCATAGACTTGGCATTCAGGCGTTTGAGCCCGTCCTTGTCGAAGGCCGCGCCATCAAGCTTCATCCTCTGGTCTGCACCGCGTTCAACGCAGACTTCGACGGTGACCAGATGGCGGTGCATGTCCCGCTGAGCGCGGAGGCCCAGGCGGAAGCCCGCATCCTCATGCTCTCGGCCAATAATTTGCTCCGTCCTCAGGACGGCCACCCGGTAACTGTTCCTACCCAGGATATGATCCTTGGCTCTTATTACCTCACTTTCGAGCGCAACGAGCAGGGAACAGGCAAGGCTTTCAGCTCGCCAAACGAGGCGTTGATGGCCTACAATGAGGGCGTTGTCGGTATCCACAGCCCCATCCGCGTCCGTGTCACCAAGACCATCGACGGTGTGCAGCAGCAAAAGATTATCAATACCACCGTCGGACGCATCATATTTAATGAGCCTATTCCACAGGAACTCGGCTATGTTGACCGCACCGATCCTGAGCACGCCTTTGATTATGAGATCGGCTTCCAGACCGGCAAAAAACAGCTTGGCGATATCATTGACCGCTGCATCCACAAATACGGTTTCACCATATCTGCGGAGGTTCTGGATAATATCAAAGCGCTGGGCTATAAATATTCCACTCAGGGCGCTATTACCATTTCAATTGCGGATATGACCGTCCCGGATGAGAAGAAGCAGTTGATTGCCGCTACAGAGAAGAAGATACTCGACATCGAGCGTCAGTTCCGCCGCGGCTTTATCACCGATGACGAGCGCTACCGTCTGGTTGTCTCCGAGTGGGAACAGACCACCAAGGATGTCACCGCCGCGCTTCAGAATTGTCTTGATGAATTCAACCCCATCTACATGATGGCAAACTCCGGTGCCCGAGGCAGCATGAACCAGATTCGTCAGCTGGCCGGTATGCGCGGACTGATGGCCAATACCGCCGGTAAAACCATTGAGATCCCGATCAAGGCGAACTTCCGTGAGGGCCTCTCCGTTTTGGAGTATTTCATCTCATCCAGAGGCGCGCGCAAGGGCCTGACCGATACCGCTCTGCGTACCGCGGACTCCGGTTATCTGACCCGCCGCCTTGTCGATGTTTCGCAGGATGTCATCATCCGTGAGGAGGACTGCGGCACGCACGACGGTATCGTTATATCCGCGGTTTATGACAAGGGCCAGATTGTTCAGTCCTTTGGCGACAGCATCCACGGCCGGTATCCGACCGATAACATCTGCGATCCTCAGACCGGCGAGATCATCTTCGATACGGAGCATATGCTCATGAACGAGGACGCTCAGATCCTTGAGGCGCATGATATCCATGAGGTCAAAATCCGCAGCGTGCTCACCTGTGATGCAAAAAGCGGCGTATGTGCTCATTGTTACGGTATCAACCTTGCCGCCGGCAAGCCGGTCAATGCCGGCGAGGCAGTCGGCGTTATTGCGGCACAGTCCATTGGCGAGCCGGGTACCCAGCTCACCATGCGTACCTTCCATACCGGCGGTATCGCCGGTGACGATATCACGCAGGGCCTTCCCCGCGTTGAGGAACTGTTTGAGGCGCGTAAGCCGAAGAAAATGGCACAACTTGCCGAGATATCCGGCCGTATATCCGTTGAGGACACCAGAAAGAACGCCATGTCCGCCGTTACCATCACCAATGAAAAAGATGGAGACACCAGAGTTTATCAGTTGCCTTACGCCAGCCTGCTTGTCACTGATGGGCAGATGGTTGAGCAGGGAGAGAAGCTTACACCGGGTGCGCTGAGCCCGCATGATGTTCTTCGCGTCAGCGGCATTTCGGCCTGCCAGAACTACCTCATTCAGGAGGTACAGAAGGTTTACCGGCAGCAGGGCGTTGACATCAACGATAAGCATATCGAGGTCATTGTTCGCCAGATGATGCGCAAGGTGAGAGTTGAGGAGCCCGGCAGCACCGCACTCCTTTCCGGTTCCGTGGTCGACATCAGTGAATTTAAGAGCGAATACCGCGCTATTAAGGCACGCATCGATGCGGGTGAGGAGGGATTGCAGCTTCCCACTTATACCCAGATCCTTATGGGTATCACCAAGGCCTCTCTGGCCACCGAGAGTTTCCTTTCCGCCGCATCCTTCCAGGAGACCACGCGGGTGCTCACCGAGGCCGCCATCAAGGGTAAGGTTGACCATCTGGTCGGACTTAAGGAAAATGTTATTATCGGTAAGCTGATACCCGCTGGAAGCGGCCTTGCCGCCTATCGTAACTTTGACTGTGAAGTCATTGATCAAAAGGACACTCAGCCTGAGGCCTATGTAGACCTTTCCGCCCTTGTCGGCAGAAACAATGCGCTGTAATACTTGGCGCCCAGAGATATTTCAATATGTTGATAAAAAGAATATGAGGGGTACTGAGTACCTCTCATATCATAGACTGCCAAAAAAGCCTCACAGAGTTTTGCCGTGACTGCGGCGAAATAAAATGAAAGTATTTTCGGGCACGGCGTGAACGTGCCCGAAAATACTTCTCAGGCTGCTGTGCGCCGCATTGTCCACCATAAGCGGACGATGCGGCGCTTAGTCTGTCGTAAAAGTCCTTTTGCCGTTTATAAGGTTTGACTACACCGAAGGGTCCGGTACGCGTTTACGCGTACCGGACCCTTCGGCAGGTTAGAGCCTCAGTCAAACAATTTTTATGTGTCGAACCTGCCCGCATTTTTCTCTTCAAGGACCTTAATACAATGGTAAATAAGCACATTGTACGGTACTGGAATGCCATATTTTTCGCCCAGGTGTATCATGGTGCCGGAAAAAATTTCAACTTCGGTTGGGCGTTTTGCCTCAATATCCTGCAGCATCGAGGTCTTATTTGTCGGGATGAGCGCTTTTAAGAGCTCGTCATGCTTTTTGATATTTTCTGCGGTGATCTCAATTCCTTTTGCATGTGCTACGGCAACAACCTCATTTCCGAGAGCATGGCGGACAAAATCAGCAGATGGGCTGCATCCGTTCCATGCCTTATAGCATAGTCCAAGCACGGCCGAAGTCTGGTTCTCACTGACATTTATCATATATTTCAGCCAAATCGCCTTTACCATATCTTTGGGGATATTGACATGGATGCCCGCCTTTTCAAAAAGCTCCTTTATCATACGGACTCTGGGAGAGAGTTCTACATTTTTCTTTTCACCAAACTGAATGTATGAAACGTCGGGGTCAAAACGGCTGATATTTCCCTGCATAACGACGCTGACCATCATCAGCGAGTAGAGAATATTATTGGCATCATACATTTCGGCCACGACCTCTTCAGCTTCAACGCCGTTGAGTGGCGCGATAATGATCGTGTCCGGACCGATTTGATTTTTCATATCGGCCATCGCCGCTCGAAGTCCCATAAATTTGGGGATAATGATAGCAAGGTCTGCATAATCGGTCTTTGCCTCAGGCTCGATGACGTTAAAGAAAAAGGGCTTACCGTTAGCAATGACACCGTCACGTTCGATGCGCGTTTTCCGTTCGCCGCCGGCAATGATACGAAGGTTATCACCCAGAACGGTTTGAAGGCTGGTGGCGATGTAAGAGCCGATCGCTCCAAGCCCAATAATGGAAACCGTGTTTATCTTATCCATAATTCTCCTTACCTTTATGTTTATAATTATTGGATTTTAAAAATCAAATATTTTTCATCTTACGCTTTTTCCGGTACATATCCTGATCTGCCTGATGAAAAAGGTCGTTGAGTGTGAAGCCGTTGGGAAAGGGAATATCCATGGCGGCATATCCTATCGCTATAGAGACAGGCTCTATGCCGGGGTTCCCGTTGTTATAGCAGTCGATAGACTGCTGTAATTTTGAACGATATTCTTCGGCATTTATTTTTGTATTCGGTATTATCAGGGCAAATTCATCGCCGCCGATGCGGTAACAGTCGCCGATTTTCCGGCATGTCTCCATGATACAGGAGGCGATAGCTCTTATTTGCTTATCGCCGACATCGTGTCCGTGGGTATCATTGACCTCTTTTAGATTATTCATATCGCCGACGATTATTGTCAGGCGCGAATAGGACAACATCTCATCGGCAATGCTTCTCATACGTATTTCAAATGCGGCCCGGCTGCCAAGCTGCGTCAGAGAATCAAGATAGGCCATAGATTTGTACACTTGAATTTTTGTATATTCCTGAAGATTTTCCCAAGATTTTTTAATGGACAGCAATATGAGTATCAACACAAAGCCAACCATTCCATAGCGGAAAAAATGCGCGTAATTGGATTGGCTGTTCATATAGTATCGAAACATCGCAATAATGGACATGAGCATCAAAATGCCTTCTGCGAGCATTACTCCTCTGGCATATTCGGGGTCATTATGAAAGCTTCCTCTTATCAGTTTGACGGACAGATATAGGAAAACGATTACGATAATGCCATGCGTCACAGGCAACATTTGCCTGAAGTCGGCGTAGCCGAGAAGAAATAAGAGGGATTGTACAGCAACATTGATCAACAGTAAAATTTGTAATATAAGCACACCTGTATGCGTGGTGCCGCAGCTGTAGCTTACAATTGAGAGAAAGGGTATGGCTAAAAGCATAAAGGCATAAAATGAGATCAAAATTATAAGATAGCTGTTGGTAAAAATAAATTGCGGCAAAACCGAATCCGTATAAAGCCATATCGAGGTCAATAGAACGAATATACCGATATCGAAGAAAAGGGAATACATGCTTAGCTGACATTTCCATTTGCAGTAGAAATAGGCAACAAATGCGATAATGATAATGAAGAGGGAGAAGATAAGGTATGCTATCAGACCGCAATTTTCACATATGATCGTGCCTAAAACATCACTCTCTGTACCAAGGGAAAATCCATCCGCCTGAAGAAATTTACCGGATGGCGATTTAAATTTGACGGTAATTTCCTGCCCGCCGTACTCAGCCTTAAGATGAACGAGACAGCCTGCATTGCCCAGAAGCAAAAGGCTGTTACTGTCATTGTCGTAGCCATAACGATAAATAACTTTTTTGTCAATT
>JBFWKZ010000148.1:0-5077 GCA_050252415.1 Oscillospiraceae bacterium
TGCTCATCATTGCCATAAATATCCCCCTCTTCCTGATGGGGTGGGGGCTGCTGGGGCGGCGGCTGTTTTTCACCTCTCTGTTTGCCGTGTCCCTCAGCTCCGTGTTTATCGACCTGCTTGCCGCGGCATACGCGTTTCCCGCCATGGACCCCCTGCTGGCCTCCCTTTACGGCGGGGTAAGCATCGGTTTTTCGTTGGGGGTTATTTTTCTGCAGGGCGCAACCACCGGCGGCACCGACATCGGCGCGCGGCTTTTGAAGCTGAGACTGACCTGGCTGCCCATGGGCAGGATCATTCTGATTCTGGATCTCTTTGTCATACTGGGCACCGCCATTGTATTCCGCAAGCTCAGCAGCGCGCTGTACGGCCTTGTATCGCTCTATATCTCCGCCCTGGTGATAGACGGGCTGCTCTACGGCTCCGATCCCGCAAAAGTGGCCTATATCATCAGCGAAAGGCACGCGGAAATCGCGGATGCCATTGCAGGCAGACTGCAGCGGGGCGTGACCATTCTGCACGGAGAGGGCGCCTGGTCCGGAGCGGAAAAAAACGTTCTGCTGTGCGCCATCAAAGTCAGGCAGGTGGTGGAACTCAAGCGCACCGTCAAGGAGCTGGACCCGGACGCCTTCCTCATCGTGTGCGATGCGCATGAGGTGCTGGGCGACGGCTTCCGGAAATACAGGCGGAACGATTTCTGAGTATGGGGAGTGATGGTATGGCGGATCTGGAAAAACTGCGCGCGAATCTGGAGGCACGCGGCTATGCAGCCTCTTTCTTTCAGACGGCCGCCCAGGCGGCGGACTATCTGGACGCCAGGCTGGACGGCGCCGTGATCGGCTTCGGCGGGTCAGTCACTGTGCGGGATATGGGCCTGTACGAGCGTCTGAGCACCCACAATACAACCTTCTGGCACTGGAAGGGGGACACGCCGGCGGATGCCGGCTCTGCCGGCGTGTACATCAGCTCGGTCAACGCCGTGGCCGAGACCGGCGAGCTCATTAACATCGACGGCAACGGCAACCGGGTTTCCGCCACCATTTACGGCCCCGGCCGCGTTTACCTCATCGCCGGAATCAATAAGATTGCGCCCGATTTTGACGCCGCTTTGTGGCGTGCGCGAAATATTGCCGCGCCCAAAAACGCACAGCGTCTCAGGCTGAACACGCCCTGCGCCGCCAAAGGAGACAGGTGCTATCACTGCACCGCCCCGGACCGCATCTGCCGTGTGCTGACCGTTTTCTGGGAGCGGCCCAGGGGAATCGGGGAAATGGAGCTTGTCATCATAAACGAGGAGCTGGGCTTTTAGCCGCCGGGAAAGGAGGTCGGGCCTGTTGAACAAGCGCGTTGTACCCCTGCTTCTTTCCCTTGCCCTTTTGACGGGCTGCGCCTCCATGCTCAACCGGGAATATATCTTCGTGGAGCCCCACTACCAGTTCTCCGATACCGGAACGGACCCCTCCATCCTGCGGGCGGAAACCTATCAGGGGCTGGTAAACGCCATTTTATATCTGGTATCCCAGGGCCTTGAGGAAGGCGTCGTCCGGCTGTACAACTATACCCGGGACGTGGAGAGCGACCTTGCCGGCGCCTGCCTGGAGGTGGCAAAGGAGGACCCTCTGGGCGCTTACGCCGTAGACTACATCAAATACGATTTTGCCCGCATCGTGTCTTACTACGAGGCCGAAGTGCAGATAACCTACCGCCGTACGCCCGAGCAGATCAAAAGCGTGCTCTCCGTCACCGGCAGCAGCGCCATCCGGGGCGAGCTGCGGGAGGCGCTGGTGCGCTTTTCCCCCGAAGTCATCCTGCGTGTCAGCTATTTTGCGGAGGATGAGGACTATATCGGCCGCCTGGTGCAGGAGGCTTATTATGATACGCCGGATGCGGCGTTCGGAATGCCGGAAACAGTGGTGGCTCTCTATCCCGACAGCGGCAGTCAGCGCATCGTGGAACTTACCCTGACTTATCCGGATCACGTGGAATCGCTGCGGGAGATGCAAAAATCTCTGGCCGCCGAGGCCGATGCCTGGGCCGCCGATGTAACTGCGCAGGGCGGCGATCTGCCCGCCGCCATTTACACGCTGCTGCGCGGCCGCGTTCAGGGGGAGGCTTATGCCCATGAGGGAGGAAACACCGCGTACGCCGCGCTGATAACGGGACGGGCGGACAGCGAGGGCCTTGCGCTGGCCTTTCATCTTTTGTGCCGGCTGACCGGCGGAAAAAACTGCGTGGTGCAGGGAACGCAGAACGGTGAGCCCTGCTTCTGGAATATTGTGAGCACGGAAGACGGATGGCGGCATGTGTCCGCCGCCTGGAGCAGCTTCGCGCTGCTCGCCGACGACGAGATGGCGGGTGCAGGATACGCATGGGACGCGCAGCGATATCCCGCCTGCATTCCGGCGGGAATGGGTACATAATGTCCGCTGAATCAATGCCGCATATTCACGTTGGCTTGCTTCAGCATATCAATTCGTTACAAATATGGCCTTGTTTTTAGCAATTTGTTTCTATACGTTTTATTTGCATACTTTTAGTTGCTTTTTTACTGAGGTGTGTTACTATTGGAATCAGAGGGACAACATCATGGATGCTTTTGATCTGAAAATACTTCAAACTCTGATTGCCAATGGGAGAGAATCACATGAAGCCATTGGCAAAGCGCTTAATCTGTCCAGGCCTGCCGTGCACCAAAGAGTTAAAAAACTTGAAGCTGCCGGGATCATAAAAAGGTACCAGGCAATCGTGGATTGGAGCAAATTAGGCCAAATCATAAATGCCATCATTTATCTGAAAATAAATGCAACCATGTTAAAACATATTATCAGTGATATTTTTAAAATCACTGTAGCAGATACATATTTAGAAGGCTGCCACAGACTCGCTGGAGAATGGTGCATCATGCTTAAAATAAGGAGTGCTTCCACTCAAAACTTAACAAATTATATTGACGAGCTGCTAAAGATAAACGGTGTAGCCGGAACCTCAACAACATTTATTTTATCTACGATATTGCAGAACGGTTCTGCAAATATAGCTTCTGTATGAAAAATGTGTTTTAAGGCCGTGCAATACGTGTATTTTTTAAGAATTGCGGTGAGACGATGATAACCTGTTACCTAAAATATGTGATTGATCCATATAAACTAAAAGAATTTGAAGAGTATGGGAAAACGTGGATCACCCTTGTAAATCGTATGGGGGGGACCCATCATGGCTACTTTATGCCATATGAGGGAGATAACAATATCGCTTATGCTTTGTTTAGTTTCCCAAGCCTTGCCAGATATGAAGAGTACCGCAAGGAAATCAATACCGACAAGGACTGCCAATTGGCACTGGCATATGCTGAAAAAACAAGGTGCATGATTCGCTGGTACCGTCAAGAGTTTTGCGCAAATTAGTTTGCAGCCCTGGTAGGAAGGGGTTAGCCAGCTATTGAATCCGTCGTCAAGCCGGAATTCTCCAAGTGTTTCATATTCATATATTTCTTGTTGCCCCATTGAGATCCGGCGACATGGCGGAGCCGGGCGCACACCAGCATCAGAGCCGAATTGCCGTCCGGGAAAGTGCCGACGACACGCGTTCGCCGTCGTATCTCACGGTTCAGACGCTCAATTGCGTTATTGGTTCGAATTCTTGTCCAGTGTTCAAAGGGGAACTCCATATATGTCAGCGTTTCCTCAATTCCGGCCTCAACTTTAGCTGCAGCTTCTTTCAATTTCATCTCTTTCAAGGCGGTGATGACGAGCTTGGCCTTCTCTCTGGCCGCCGATTTGCTCTCTTGAGCGTGAATCGCCTTGAGCATTTTGGCAACGATTTTGCCTTTTGAACGAGAAACAACAGAAAATACGTTCCGGTAGAAATGTACCGTACAGCGCTGATATTTGGCCTCAGGGAATACCTCTCCGACGGCTTCAAGCATACCCAGGCATTTATCGCCGATAACAAGCCGGACGCCATCAAGCCCCCTGTTTTTCAACCATTTGAAGAACTCTGTCCAACTGGCCTTGTCCTCTTTCATGCCTTCGGCAGCGCCGAGAACCTCGCGGTAGCCATCCTCGTTAACGGCAATTGCGACAAGGACGCTGACGTTCTCATATTCTCCGCCCCAATTGCGGCGCAGATAGATACCATCAACATAAACATATGGGTATTTGCCGCCCCGCAGCGGGCGATTGCGCCACGCTTCGATATGTACATATGCTTTCTTGTTCAGCTCGCTGATCGTTGAAGGCGATACTTTTGTTCCCCATAAGGCTTCCGTGATATCCTCGACACGACGAACGGAAACGCCGGCCAAGTACATTTCAATCAGAGCTTCTTCAACCGAGCTTTCTCGCCGGCGATAACGCTCAATAATGGCGGTTTCAAATGGAACGCCTTTTAGCTTCGGCACTTTCAGCGTGACGTTTCCTGAGGTTGTGGTCAGGTTCCGATCATAATGACCGGCTCGGTAACCCTGGCGGGCTTCTGTACGCTCGTATCTTGCCGCATTGGTCAGTTCCTGGGCTTCTTTGTCCAGTAGATTATTCAGCGTCTCCTCAACGCTGCTGCGCACCAGTTCTTTCAGTTCGCTCTTGATGATTTCCTCATTTAGCTGTACAATTTTTTCGGACATGTTTGCAGTTTCTCCTTTCGGTGAATTTGTGTGTGACAACCTTATTCTACCAAAAGACTGCAAACTTGTCCTTTTATTATTCTTTTTTCAATTTGCGCAACTTATTGTACCTTATCGCAAGCCGTATGCACGGATGAATTTCTGAGTGCGGTACGTGCCGCACAAGGATTATCTGAAAAAATCTCTGAACCAGATTGTGCTGGGGAACTACACCGACGACGTGACGGCGCTGGGCACGCTGGGACAGATCGCGCTGGGTCTGACCGGGCTGGACACCCCAGCGGACATCCGGGATCTGGCCTATGATCTGACCAACTGGGAATGGAGCCCGGGGCATGCGGGGCAAACCCTGCTGGACGCCGTGGGGCTTATTCCTGGCATCGGCGTACTGAAGAACGCCGATGAGGTGGCCGCGGTGCTCAAGGGCGTCTTTGGAAACGCCGACGCCGCGGCGGCCGC
>JBFWKZ010000149.1:0-4932 GCA_050252415.1 Oscillospiraceae bacterium
GAATTGTACGTGATCCCTTCCGGGCAAGACGATCGGGGAGAGGAGTTCTTAGGTGGAGAAACGTTAACCAGCTATTCCGAAGCCCGGGTGATTGTCCTGAATAAAACGGACGATGGCCTATGTGACATTAAAGCTGTCGACACGGACGGAGATTCCTATTTCTTCGAGAGCGTGCCGCTTTCCGACAACGCCTCTCTTTCCTTGGAACTGCGTGTCGGCGCAGGGGGGTTCCTGGCAACCGTGACGCCCGAAAACGGTGATTCTGTATCGGTGCAGGGCACGCTAGAAACCGGGGACAGTGATAAAGGCGCGGATACCGATGTTGAAGAGACGGTAGCCATGCCCACGGCGAACGACCCGCTGGACACCTCCGTTGCCATGCCGGGCTTCGAAAGCCTTGTGATCCCTTACCCATCCACGATGAAAGTGGCAAAAACCAACGACAGCAGCTGCTTTGTACAGCTCGACGCCGTGAACGACACAAACAACAACGGGATCAGCTTTAATCTGATCGCGCTCCAAGGGACATATGAAGAACGGCTGAATTCCAACAGCACTGCTAAGGATACGATGGTTGAGATCGGCGGCAAGGTCTGTGATCAGACATTTCCCGGTATGCTCATCCAGAACATCGGCACCGAGTTCTCTGACGGCGGCACCTATTATGCCGCATTGAGTTATCTGTGGATGTCCGGGGCAGTGTTTGAGGAGAATTCGAGCACACCCGTGCGCGGCGTTCTTGAGTGCCGTTACTATGGTACAGACTACATACTGGCTGTCTTCACACTGGCTGATGAGGGCGCCATTCAACGATACTTCGATATTTCCAGAAATATATTTGATTCTATAAGCCGCAACAGTACCTGGAGCACTCCGGATGATTCGAATACCGCCGCCTCGTGGTCCGATCCCGGCGACTATGACTATGATCCGTGGTCCGATCCCGGCGACTATGACTATGATCCGTGGTCCGACCCCGGCGACTATGACTATGATCCATGGTCCGATCCCGGTGATTACTATGACGGCGACTACACAGATGGGTCGGACCCCGGTGATTACTATGACGGCGACTACACCGATGGGACGGACCCCGGTGATTACTATGACGACAACTATGGCTATTAAGGTGAGAAATCGCATAAGGTAACGGTTATGATTCTTTGGCTCACGCCATTGATGGTGAGTACATAGAGCAGCGCCTTTGGGCACAGAAGAAGGACAGGGTACATGAACAAAAAAGGCGGTAACGTCGGTTACCATCTTAGGCTGTAGACAAAAGGCTTTGCCTTTTGCCTACAAGGGAAAAACATACAAGTTCATTCACCACGGACTTGCATGAGGAGCGTCATTGCGGCGGCACATGTCCGTCTCTGTGACAGATGACAAATTTTTTGCCGCTCCGGCGGAAAAACTCTGCGAGGTCTTTGCGGCAGATAGGCTTTATTTTCAAGCTGAGGCGGTAACGTCAGTTACCGTCTCTTTTTATATCAATTTACCTTATTCGGCAGAGCAGAACAATTATTGACTTGCATGTTTATCATTATGCCGCTAGAATAGAGAAAAGAGGTGCGCTGAGAGGGTGATTTCAATCCTGAATCGACTGAAAGAGAACAAGGTGGCAATTATTCTTTTCTTGGCGGTGATGACAACGGCGGCGCTGATGCTTCTGGTCAGACTTCCGGGTTTTGGCACGCAGACGGATACTGCCACCGTGCCGGAACAGGACGGTGTCTATGATTTGACCGACATTGATGATCTGGCGGAAACCGCCATCACACTGAATTTCGGTTCCACATATTATCCCAATGTGCTGCTTACCCCGGAGACTGCGGAAACCGCCGTGCCGGAAAGCACAAACCGGTATGATGCGATCCGAGCCGATTATCTGTCCCAGCGGTTTATCGTTGAACTGCCGGATGCCGACAAGGTTTATGCGCTGACTTTTAAGCTCTCGGGCAGACATGCCATGCGGGCCTATGTCAACGGGGTGCTGGTGGGTCAAAGTGGACGTCTCGGAATCACGAAGCAGGACACCGAGGTTTGGGAGAACAATCTGACATGTTATGCGTCGCCGACGGACGGGAAAATGGATGTTATCCTGCAATCGGCCCAATTTTATCATTTCAGAAGCGGTGCGCATCTTGCCTCTTTGCGTATTCAAGAGGCTGCGGGATACAGTAACCGGCCGACCGGTGAAGCGAAGGGCTTTTTTATGATGGGCTCACTCCTGTGTGCGGCAGTTTTGCTTTTGTGCATCTTCCTGTTGCTGAGGCGCACATTGGCGACGCTGTATTTTGCACTGGCCTGCTTGGCTATGGCGCTGCGCGTATGTATTCAAAGCCAGGCGTGGACATTCTTCCCATTCATATCGGGCAACTTGTCGTTTATGCTGGAATACCTTAGCGTTGTACTTCTGACGGTTTTCCTGTCGCTTTATCTGGGACAGTACATCACGACCAAGGTCCTCAGAGCAATTCGGTACACGGCTATCATTGGTTCAGTCATCTACGGTCTCCTCGTGCTGTTTGCCGATTCCGTTTTTTATACGTTCGTTTTGCATTATTATCAGGCGCTGCTGGTCATTTGTATCGTTCCAGGTGTTGTCGGTCTCTTCTGGACGATGCGTCAACCTACGTGGGAACAGTTTGCAGCCCTTTATGGCATAGCGGTGTTTTATCTCGCTGCGGTTAGCGACATCATTATGTACAGCGATGTTTTCGGGGAACCCCACAAAAATGCGCCTGTGAGCGAGGCTGCCATGCTGGTATTCGTACTGGCGCAAACCGTTTCACTTTTCCTGATGAATCATCGTGTGATCGCCGAGACCAGGGAGTCCGAGCGGCGGCTTGCCGCGGAAAAGGAAGCGCTGGAGGAATTGAACCGCTTAAAAACCGAATTTTTGGCAAATGTTTCTCATGAATTGAAAACGCCTCTGACGGTAGTCTCCGGGTATGCACAGGTTGCAAGATCTCAGCTTTCCGGACAGGAAAATGAAGCCGTGCGTGAGAAGATGAGTCTTATTTCCTCTGAGGCGGACCGCCTTGCACTGATGGTTGGACAGATTCTGGACGTAACCCGCATTGAGGAAGGACGCATGGTATTGGAAAAACGTCTCTGCCACATCGATGAACTGATCTATCAGGCGGTAGGAACCTATTTTCCGATTATGAATAAAAATGAGAACCACTTGGCTATCAGGGCAGACCATGATTTGCCGGAGGTGGACATTGATCCGAGACGCATTACGCAGGTACTGGTCAATCTTATCGCAAACGCCGTCCGGCACACCATACATGGCATGATTACGATTGCTGCGGAGCAAAGAGGCAATTTTGTGGAAGTATCGGTAGCCGACACCGGTACAGGCATTGCGCCGGATGCACTCCTCAAGCTTTTTACCCGCTTTTACAGCCAAAGCACGGGCATTGGCAAAACCGGTACCGGGCTTGGACTATATATCAGTAAGAATTTTGTGGAAGAACATGGCGGGAAAATCAGGGCCGAAAGTGTATTGGGTGAGGGAACTAAAATAACATTTTCCCTTCCGTGCGATGGACAACTGCGGCAGACGCTTAATAAAACCACGTTTTAACTATGATCAGGTGCGCGTTATTCCAATAATAATTGGAGGACTATCTCATGAAAAAAACATTGCTTGCAGTTTTTGCAATTCTCGGCTTGCTTTTTATAATTGGCAGCCCTTGTGCGCTCGCGGCTGATCATAACACAGCCGTCTCAGCGAAACCCGTTGTTTACACGATTTCAATCAATGAGCAAAATTATGCGATTCAAGCCTATACCATAAATGGCAGTGACTACTTCAGGCTGCGGGACATCGCGTTTATTATGATCGGAACGACAGGGCAGTTCCAAGTGGAATGGAATGAGACCGAACAATCCGTACAAATCACACAGGGAAAATACTATCGGGAGATCGGTGGTGAGCTATCCCTGTCGGAGACTGCAAAGACCGCCGTACCAACAATATCGGCCATATATTCCGATGGACATAAGACGGACTTGACTGGCTATAACATTGACGGAAGTACCTATCTGACCATTGCCGATATGGCAAAGGACATCGGTTTTTCTGCCGATGTTGATACAACCGCCGATACCGTTGTTATCAGCGGGTCCCCTCCTGAAAATTATGAGAATCCGGATGCTTTTGTGCTGACACTATTGGCTGACAGCAGTGAAGCCTTATTAAATGGAAATCCTGTGACACTATCGGAACAACCGTTTATAAAAAACGGCACATTCTATATTCCTCTAAAAGCAATCACAGAATTGCTCGGCGGAACATATTCTTTTGAGGACAATCGTGCAACCATTGTGTTGTTTGGAATAACCACCGAATATGAAATCGGCTCGCATACCATTGCAGTCAATGGAGAAACGTATGAAGTATCGGGCAACCGATCGTATTTCAGCACTTCGAATGACTCCGTAGCCGTGGATGACAATTTTGTACCCGTGATAATGGATGGCACCGTCTTTATTCCAGATGGATTTCGCGGAGTTTATTGTCCGGTAAGCAACGCGCTTATGAACACACGGGAATATCCGCAGTCGCGTATGGTAATTTTGGGCGGTTTTGAAAACGAGCAGGGGATTAACGAAGTGAAATTATTGAATACATACGATCTATTGCCGGCTGATTTCCGGACTCAATTTAACTATACTGGCGTTGTCGATGAGGTCATCAACTACAGTATTGAGGAATATCGCAACGATGATCTGGAACTATACGTTATGCGCATAAACCCAGGGTATGATGATGTTGAACTTATGGATGGCAGAGTTTGTGCCATACGGGTTTTTGGCAGTCAATACTGTACGCCGCGGGGGCTGCGGGTCGATGATTCCCCCTATCGCGCCTGGCTTTTATATGGCTATGATCATCTGTCCTATTCTTTTTCCTACAAT
>JBFWKZ010000150.1:0-4876 GCA_050252415.1 Oscillospiraceae bacterium
TACTATGACTTCCCGGCGCAGTACGAGCATCTTCGTAAACTGCACTTATGCGATTGAACCGCCGTGTACCGAACGGTACGCACGGTGGTGTGAGAGGTCGGCCCGATTTAGGGCCTCCTACTCGATTTCGATTAATTGGTTTTCTGCAGCAAGCGCTCAACCTGACTGATATTGCCTTTGATCTCCTCAATCTCTTCGGCATATTTTGTGACAAGCTTACTGGATAGGTGAAGATTTTCCTGGCCGAGGATGATGTCTCTCTCCTCAATCACCTCGTCGAGCAAATCTTTCAGTTCAGTCAGTTTTTTCTGTAGCTCCGCTTGACTCATATTTTCGTAATTCAGCATAGTATCCTCCTTACTTAAAATTGGCGCAAAATCAACGGCAAAGCAAGCGCTTTTGATTTTTAACGAACCCTAGTCGCCGATATATTCAAAACGCTTATAGCGCACGCCGTCGCGGATAACTTCTTCGTTCCACATGGCTGCGGGACGCACCCATATGCCGTGCTCGCCATAAAGCGCGCGATAGACCACCATCGGCGCCATTGTCTCCGAGTGCGTGGCAAGGTATAAAACTTCGTATTCTTTTCCCTTAAAGTGGCGGTACCGCCCCGGTCTGATATCGAACGGCGGCTGTTGGCCGGTTTCAGTTTTCATCTTCAAACCCTCTTTTACGCGCTCGCCTGGAAGTGCGACGGCAGCCCTATTCGCTGTCCTTCGGAGTGTCGGCAAACTCAGACTCCGCAACCTTGATCATAACGGCACACTCGATGCGCTTACGAAACAGCTTGCATCCGTATTCGTAAATGCCGGTAATGTCTCCCGTGGCGTGATACGCATTCGCGGCGCAGCCTCCGGAACAATACAGCTTTGCCCAGCAATCTTGACACTGGGGATGGGAGTAGACGTTGCATTTGCTGAATTTTTCGCGAAGCGGCGTGTTTGTGACGCCGTCCCAGACATTGCCCATGCTGTAACGGCTGTCGCCGACGAACTGGTGGCAGGGAAAGAGCTCGCCCCAGGGCGTCACCGCAAGATATTCCGTCCCGGAACCGCAGCCGGAAAGCCGTTTGTAAATACACGGCCCGTGCTCGAGGTCCAGCATATAGTGATAAAAGGTAAATCCGTTGCCGTTTTTTTCACGTCTGAGCATCTCTTTGGCCAGAATTTCATATTGCTCGAAAAGCTTCGGCAGATCCTCTTCCGTCAGGGCATACGGCTCATCCGGTGCGCATACGACAGGCTCCATGCTCAGCTGTGTAAAGCCGAGATCCGCCATGTGGAAAATATCGTTTGTAAAATCCACGTTGTTGTGCGTAAAGGTCCCGCGGACATAGTAGTCCCGCTCGCCGCGGCTTTTGGCAAACTTCTGAAACTTCGGCACGATCCGGTCATAGCTGCCGTTCCCGGCGTAGTCGCGGCGCAGCAAGTCGTGCTTTTCCTTTCGGCCGTCAAGGCTCAGGACGACATTGTGCATTTCCTTATTGCAGAACGCGATAACCTCGTCGTCGACAAGGAGCCCGTTCGTTGTCAGCGTATAGCGAAAATGTTTGCCGCTTTTCGCTTCCTGATCGCGCCCATATTTGACGAGCTGTTTGACAACCTCCCAGTTCATCAGAGGTTCGCCGCCAAAAAAGTCCACCTCAAGATTTTTTCGCGTTCCGGAGTTTGCAATCAGAAAGTCGAGCGCCTGCTTGCCGACTTCAAAAGACATGATCGCGCGGTCGCCATGGTATTTTCCCTGACTTGCAAAACAGTAAGAGCAGTTTAAGTTGCAGGTATGCGCCACATGGAGGCAGAGCGCTTTGACGACCAGGTTCTTCTGTTTGAGAAAAGCCGCCTTATCCGCGTAAATATCCTCTGTGAACAGCTGCCCGTTTTCCTTAAGCACATTGACCTCGTCTATGCAGGCATAGACGTCGGAAAGCGTCACGCCCGCATCGGCATATTTTTGGTATACGCTTTGGGCGAGGGCCTCCTGCTCGGTCTGCTCAAAACCTGTGATAATATCATATGCGACCTCGTCTACCGCATGAATCGAACCGCTGAAAACGTCAATGATGATATTGTATCCGTTGAGTTTATATCCGTGTATCATTGTTTTCTCCCTATGTGATGTGAGAATTCTATTTTTCCGGCGGAAACGCCGGGAGCTTTGCATACCGTGAGGCATACTGAGCTCGGGCCATAATAAAACCGCCGGCTTGAGCGAAAAAACCGACGGTTGTGTTGCCACGGTACAGTGAGCCGGAGTTTACTTCTCGCAGGGCTGGTTTGCCACACCGCAGGAGGTTTTGCAAGCGGACTGACAGGAGGTCTGGCACTCGCCGCAGCCGCCGCTTACAGCGCTCTCGCTCATGGAACGGGTGCGAAGGGTCCGAATCCTGCCGGTTCCGTTTTCGCAGGGCTGGTTTGCCACGCCGCAGGAAGTCTTGCAGGCGGACTGGCAGGAGGTCTGGCACTCGCCGCAGCCGCCGTTATTAACGCTCTCGCGCAGAGAACGTGTATTGAGCGTTTTAATTCTGTTCATATGAATATCTCCTTACTGCATAAATCTCTTCACAGCATTTTATCACTGTTTTTAAAAGGATTCAAGTTTCGGCTCCGTTTTTATCACAAATATTTTCTCCGGCAAGCCGGAGTAGGTGCTGATCATATTGATTCCGCACTGCAGGTAGGATCGGATTTGCCAAACCACACTCGGTGTGATTTTCTCCCCGGGAACCAGTAGGGGAACGCCGGGCGGATAAGCCATGATATATTCGCCGCTAACGTGACCGGCGGCAGACGACAGGGAAACCGCGGTTTTGGCGAGCGGTTCGGTTTCGGAGGCTTTCCAGACCTTTTCCGGCAAGACAAATTCCGGAAATACAAAGTTTTGTTCTTGTGAGGAACATGTTTCGTCGATTTCAATGAGCGCGTCGGCAAGTCTGCGCAGATTATCCCAGGTATCGCCGATGCCCGTCATAGCGATGACATATGCCGGCGCGGACATCTCCGGTTCGATCCGATACCGCTGCTGTAGAATCCGCGCAAGCGCCTTGCCGGTCAGCCCGGAAGAGCCCGTTAATATTACAATTTTAGAGCGGTCAAACGCAAAAATCCCGTCTGTTTTTTGTAGGAAACTCAAATGCTTGAGTCCGCATACGTGTTCGTAAAACCGGTCTAAATTGCGCTGCCAATTTTCAAAAAGCGCACTGCCGTGCTGCTTAAGAAGCCTTATACACCCGTCAATAGACGCCGACAGGATATAAGATGGACTGCTGGATTGAAAAACGGTCAGCCCTCGCCGGATTTCCCGCCGGTCGATCAGGCTGCCGTTTAAATGGACAAGCGCCGTCTGCGTGAGGCCGGCAAGCGTTTTATGGATGCTCTCGACAACGATGTCCGCCATGCCGTTGACCGCGCTTTCTGGGAAGCCATAGCCAAATCCCAAATGGCAGCCGTGCGCTTCATCCACCATGAGCGGGATCTTCCGGCCATGACAGATGCCGCAGATTTTTCGGATGTCGCTCACGATGCCTTCAAAGGTGGGGCTCGTGACGATCACCAGCCGTGTATCCGGATGATTGTCCAAGAGCGCAGCGATTGTATCCGCCTCCGAAGTGCCCCAAATGCCGGTGCTGCAATTTTGGCGGGGGAGGGCATAAACCACTTCTGCGCCTCGAAGCTCAAGGGCGTTATATACGGCCTTATGGCAGTTTCGGGCTATGATTACTTTCCCGCCGTACGGTACGCTGCCGTATATGGCGGCGAGTATGCCGCCGGTAGAGCCGTTTACCGAGAAAAGTGTCTCCTCACTGCGCCAAAGCGCCGCCGCTTTTTGCATGGACTGGAGAAAAAGTCCATGAGGCGCGTTTAAGTTGTCGAAGCCGTCTATCTCGGTGATATCGGCGAAAGCGCCCAGCTTTTCAAGATACCCGCCCTTTCCGGAAAGAGAGGTATTTCGCTTGTGGCCCGGCATGTGCATGGGTACCATGGCCTTATCCGCCCGGGAAAGTTTTTCAAACAGGCTTTCATTCATATCAGGTTGAATTTTACTTTACCTCCTTAAAGAGGATGATATAGCGTTATAATAGCACAAATCTATCGAAATTTCTACCATCAATCCTGCAAAGACCTGAGGACACATTGATGGCAACAATCGTTATGAGTTTTTATAAACAAAATAGAACCCCCCAGGGGGCTTACAATATTCGCGTCAGTACGTTAAAATAAAAACAAATCAGCGATTGTAGCGCTAATAACATCATGGGGACGTCTATGGATATTGTCGAAGTGAAAAATCTGGCTCACGCCTATGACGATGTTACCGGTGAGAAACGGGCTTTGAACGGAATCACGCTGACTATCCGCCGGGGTGAGCTTGTTGCGGTGCTGGGCCATAACGGCTGCGGCAAATCGACGCTTGCCAGACATATTAATGCGCTGTTGCCGGTCCAGAGCGGAGAACTTACGGTTGCCGGACTGAATGCAAAAAACGCGGTAAATCTCTGGAAAACCCGCAGAGCCTGCGGGATGGTTTTTCAGAATCCGGACAACCAGTTCGTCTCATCTGTTGTCGAGGAAGATATTGCTTTCGGCCTCGAAAATTATGATACGCCGGAAAATGAAATATCGGAGAAGGTGAAGCGCGCGCTGTCCCTTGTCGGAATGGCCGGATATGAAAAGAAATCCCCTCAAATGCTCTCCGGCGGGCAAAAACAGCGCATTGCAATTGCCGGCGTTCTGGCGGTCGACCCGGATATCATCATTTTCGACGAGGCCACGTCCATGCTCGATCCCGAAGGGCGTCAAGAGGGACTGGCAACTATACGCAGACTGCATGACGAGGCCCATAATACGTTCATCATGATGTCACATTTCATTGATGA
>JBFWKZ010000151.1:0-4758 GCA_050252415.1 Oscillospiraceae bacterium
AAGTCATCAAGATCTCCGTCATAGAGCGAGAGCAGAAGCACACGGCAGCCTTTGGCGGAGTAACTCTCTACAATTTCTTTATATTGGCTATAGCCGTTGCCCAAAATGACGTCGGGCGCACCAAGGAGAAAGGTCTCATCCTCGTTAAAGCTGACACCGCCAAATTTTTTTGCGGAGGTAAACGGCATGGCCTTAGTAGCCATCTGGGTGACATTTCCCTCAAAATGCTTTTTCAGCGCCACCATTGTGTCGTTGTCCGCCTGCATGGCATGCACATAGTCGGCCATGATGAGCCGTACATCATTTTCAATGTATCTCTCCGGACAGAGCAAAACAACATCGTCGACGATCATTTTGTTCTCCGTGATGGTGCCGGTCTTGTCGACACAGAGTGTATCCACGCGGGCGAGCGTCTCGATACAAGCCATATCGTGGACAAGCGTTTTGCGTTGGATGAGACGGATGATGCTGGTAACCAGAGCGAGGCTGGTCAAAAGATAGAGCCCCTCGGGGATCATACCGACGAGGGCGCCGACCGTTGAAACAACGCCGTCCTGCACGCTTCTGTGGAGCCAGATGATCTCCTTGACGCAAAGTGCCGCACCAAGCGGTATGAGGATTATACCGATCCACTTGACAAGCTTGGAGAGCGTGCGCATCATCTCGCCCTCATAGCTTCCGCTCGACTTTTTGGCCTCTATGGTCAGGCGGGAGACGTAGGAATCCGCGCCAACCTTCGTCAACCTTGCCTGACAGGTCCCGTTGACGACAAAGCTTCCGGACATCAGCGAATCACCGCGCACTTTTTTTATCTCATCCGCCTCGCCGGTGATGAGCGCCTCGTTGACATGGCATTCGCCGGCGACGACCACGGCGTCTGCATAAATCTGATTTCCGGCAGCAAATACAACGATATCATCACGTACCAGCTCTTCTGTCTTCAGCGTGATCCGCTTTCCGTTTCGTATTGCAACACCCTTGGGTGATGTCAGCAGAGTCATCTTATCCAGTGTGCGCTTGGATTTGATTTCCTGGATAATGCCGATAAAGATATTGGCAATGACGACACCCATGAAGGTAAGGTTATACCATGAGCCGACAAGGATAACGCAGGCGGCAAGAACGAAGAAAATCATGTTAAAGTAAGTGAACACATTGCTGAGTATGATTTCTTTAACCGTTTTCGTCGGCGGCGCAATATCACAATTGTCATATCCCGCATCAAAACGCTCCCTAACTTGTTCTGCAGTCAGGCCGCGGTCCGGGTGCGGATAGGCAATTGGCACAGCAGGGCGGTCGTCAACTGGCTCTGCCTCTTGCCTACTCATGAATTTCAGTCCCATTTGGATGCCTCCAAAAAATAAGCATGCTACAATATTTTGTATTATAGCATGCTTTAAAACAAATGGATATTTTATTTGTTAACTTTTAAAAAGTTTTATAAAAATCTTAAATCATTGGGCCTCGTTTAAAAATAGACGTGCACGGCAAAACAAAAAAGAGGGCCATCAGACGTACTCAATCCCTTTTACAGACAAGGCCTAGCTTAGGCCTGCATTGTTGAAATTCAGAAAGATCTGAGCGACCTGCGCCCTGGTGGCGTTTCCGAGGGGATTAAAGCTGCCGTCTCCCATTCCACTGATGATACCTGTGCTTTTTAAAGCATAAACGGCATCATCGGCATAGCTGCTTATCGTGCTGTCATCGGTAAAGTAACTGCTTCCCGCCTGGGGCAGAGAAAGGCCATAAGCCTTTGCATAGTTGTACAGCATGACGGCCATATCCTGCCTGAGAATACAGTTATCAGCTCGGAAGTTGCCGCCGTTCGCGCCGGCAATGCCCACAAGGCTTGCCCATTTGACATAATTTGTGTAATACTGCCCTTCGGCGAGGTCGGTGATTTCACCGTCATAGATGCGCAGCAGATCACCGCGTATCCAGCCGGTTTGTCCCTGGATGCTTACTTTATACCAACTGCCGTCTTTTCCAAGGATGTTGACGGGTGTGTTGTTATCAAAGTAGCCGAGAATGGTGCTCCATGTGTTTGCCTGCGCCCTCAGCCGTACTTCGGTACCGTTAATGATGCCGACATTACCACTATAATCATCTGACAGGCCGGCTAAACGCCCCAGCACCGTGACAAACATCCCGCGCGTCATCTGTATCTCAGGCGAAAAAGTACTGGATGAGGTGCCGTGAAACAGAGAACTTTGATAAACAAAGCTTACCGCCGAGCGGTACCATGCGCGCCATGAGACGTCCGTAAAGGGCAGGGAAGACCCGGAGTCGCCGTCGATGGACACGGCGGAGCTATACGTATATGTGACCGAGTCGCGATTTGGATTCCGGTAGAGCACATAGCCGCTATCAAAATACCTACTCTGAAAGGTAGTCATACTTTTCGAGCCGAGCGTACCATAACCGGTCAGCGTCGTAATGACCGGGGTCTGCTCCATAATTTCCACGCCGACGACTTTGCCATCCGTATTGAGGTCAATGGCGGAGACCAACACGGCGTGGTAGGCTGTCTTGTTTAGCACATCCCCGACTTCCATGGCATTGACGTTTTGCCAGGAGACCTTTGCGGCATAATTGGGCAGCGTCGTGGTGTTTAAACGCTGGGACATCTGCCATGCGTAGGAGACAAAACCGCTGCAGTCACAGGAATAGTAGGGAGCAATTTCGTTATACCATGAGTAGCTGGTATAAAATTCGCTTGTGCTGTCCGAAACGGCATCCAAAAAGTCTTCTAGACTTATATCCCAACCTATGTATCCATTGTTGCTTACCGGCTGCCCATATGGAACCCCGCTGTATGTAACCCCCGCCTTAAATACACCGGAATAATCCCACTGATAGATGTCCTCCAAGGGTGTCCATTTGATCTCATAAAGCTGCCTTGCGCGTTTGACAATGTTTTCCTGTCCCTGTGAAATCTCCGGTGAATAGGCATATGCCGAAACGGAAAACAAGGCCAGGAAAGCACAGAGCAAAATTATCTGTCTTAAGTGTTTCATTGATGCCTCCTCAGACCGACTATTTGCCGCGTATGGACATGATAGCAGTTTTTGTCGAATCTTTCAATGAAACAAGGCAGGTAATCAATGGAAACGGTGGTTACGATTTGCCGCTGGAGCCTGTCTGATCTTTTGGAATACTTGGAATTACTGAATAATTTGGCATTGACTATGGAAGATATTAACAGGCGTTTTGCGCAACAAAAAGGGATGTGCTTACGTATATCTCCGGCATACGCAGACGCTCTAGTAAAATTCCGGGATATATTCCGAACCGGCTGCATCGCGCTCCTGCACATAACCGTTTTCGATTTCTGACAGTGAGAGGTAGCTCATCACACGGTCATATTCCTCCTGCGTGATACGGCGGGAAAGCTCGGGATAAGGCATATCCGGCATGGGCGTGTATTGCGCCATCAGACTGAATAGTGCGGTGCTTCCGGGGAAATTTTCAGAATACCAATCGATAACATCCAGTGTGTTTTCAACATTTCCGGGTAAAATGAGGTGCCGCACGATAAGCCCGGATTGAAGCATTCCGTGATCATCAAAACGTGGTGCGCCAACCTGCCGGTACATCTCTTTTATTGCCGCTGTTGCGACTTCAGGGTAATCCGGCGCATTTGAATATTTTGCCGAAAGGGCAGGTGAGAGATATTTAAGATCCGGCAGATAGATGGATACCCTGCCCTCAAGCGCCTTCAGAGTTTCAACGCTGTCGTAGGCGGAGCTGTTCCAGACCACCGGAATAGCCAAGTGGCCGTTTGCGAGTGCCGACGCGAGTTGCAGCGCGTAATGGCTGGGGGTGACGAGATTGATGTTATGTACGCCCTCGTCCTGAAGCCGCAGCATCTCATTGATAAGCGCTTTTTCCGATATGGGGCGGCCGCACCCGCCGCGGCTGATCACATGATTCTGGCAGAACACGCAGCCGAGATTGCAGCCGGAGAAAAAGATGGCGCCGGACCCGTGTTCTCCGCTTATGCAGGGTTCCTCCCAGAAGTGCGGGGCGACTCGTGATACCATAAAGTTTTCGGGAACGCGGCAAAAACCCAACTGCCCGGCGTCGCGCCGTACCTTGCATGCCCTGGGGCATTGGACACAGCCTACGCCTCGGGAAGCTTGCATACGTCGACCCACTTTCCGGCCCGTGAGTAGTTGAAAAGCTCATCACAGCTGAGCGGGATTGCGCTGTTTGCGCTGCCGACAGCGGGATATACCGTCTCAAAACGCTGCAAAGACTTGTCAAGATAGACCTCAACCCCATCGTTTATGCCGAAGGGGCAGACACCGCCGACGGGGTGTCCCACCAGTTCTAGGACTTCGTCGGGCGTCGGCATTTTTGCTTTCATATTAAAAGTATCCTTAAATTTTCGGTTATCAATTCGAGCATCTCCCGCCGCAAGAATCAGGATACAGCCATCGTCGTCCTTTTTAAATGAGAGCGTCTTTGCAATCATTGCCGGTTCAACACCGACGGCACGTGCGGCAAGTTCAACCGTCGCGCTGGATACGTCAAATTCCATAATGCGGTCTTCCAGTCCAAGCGCGCGGAAATAGGCCCTGCCTTTTTCTATGGACATTGTATTCGCCTCTGTTTCTCTATAAATATGCAAATCATTTTAACACATTGGACTATCAGCGTCAAGTATACTGAATATTCATAATAATATGCATAAATAGGCCTAATTAGCCAATATTTATTCACAAAAACTTATAAATTAGATCGGAAGAGCACACG
>JBFWKZ010000152.1:0-4741 GCA_050252415.1 Oscillospiraceae bacterium
TACGCGGGCCTCGGTTATACTGGACCGGATTGAGAGACGCGCGCGCGGCAAATGGCAAAAGGTGCACACCTACCAGTTTTTCGGGCTCATGATCATCGTCGCCGTCCCGCTGCCCGGAACTGGCGCGTGGACAGGGGCCTTGATTGCCGCACTTATGAATATGCGCTTTAGAAATGCTATACCGGCGATATTTGCGGGCGTTGTGACCGCGGGATTCCTTGTTACGGGGCTGACCTATGGTTTTACGTCTATTTTCCATTGACCACCCGGCCGAAGTCTGCATAGGATAGAGATAAGGAGGCTTCGGTATGGAATTTAAGATTACCATGGCAATTATCGTTGCAGGAATTGTGATTCTCGCGGTCTGGTACATAAACGGCGCTCTTGTCACGCCCGTCGTTGGCGGGAAAAATATTGGAATCCAAGTGTGCGTCAAGGCAAGCGGATCCGCGCCGGAGCTTGAGCACACGGTCAGCGGTCTGCTTTGGCTGGTCGAGAACGGAACGATTAACGGTGAAATCGTCATCGTTGATGATGAGATGGACGACTATACCAGACTGACCGCCGAAATGCTTGCAAAAGATGATGACCGGATACATCTGGGTGTATTGGGAGACTTATGGAGCAGGAACGAGATCTAATTGAAATATCGGGTACAGTGGATTCGGTGATCTTCCAGAACGAGGAAAACGGATACACAGTCCTGAAGGTGGAATCGACCGACGGCATGAGCTTTAATGCCGTCGGCTGTCTGCCTTTTGCCGCGCCGGGCGAGCAGCTTATTTTATTCGGCGAATGGACATGCCATGCCACTCATGGCGAACAGTTCAAGGTCGAGTGGGCCGAGCGCATCATGCCAAGTGGCGCCGGGGCAATTTATGAATATCTTGCCAGCCGCGTCATAAAGGGCATCGGCCCCGCCACCGCCTCGCTGATCGTAAATCAGTTCGGTGATAAGGCACTTGAAGTTATCGAACGCAGCCCGAAGAAACTGACGGAGATACGTGGCATCAGCCTGAAAAGAGCGAAGGCGATGTCCAACAGCCTGCGCCGGCAGGTTGGAATGCGCCGACTTATGGAGTTTCTCTATCAGCATGGTATCGAACCACAGGTGGCCATGCGCCTCTACCGTTTTTACGGCGATACCGCTTTGGAACTGGTTGAGGAAAATCCATATATACTTTGCTCCGAGCTTATCGGGGCAACATTTTCCGAAGCGGATACGCTTGCGCTGAATTTGGGTATGGAGGAGACTTCGGCTCCGCGCATCGCCGCCGCCGTGGTATTTGAACTCAGGCATAATGCCGGAAACGGACACTGCTTTATCCCTCGGGACAAGCTGGCTGCCGCGACGGCACAGCTTATAGCGGTTGAATCCGAGCTGATACAAGCTCAGATAGCCAATCTTATTGAGGCGGGCAATATTGTTTCCCAAAGTGTTGCCGGATGTGACGCCTGTTATCTGGCAAGTCTGCATGAAGCGGAGTGTTATGTGGCCGATTGGCTTCTCCGTATGAGCAGCGACACGAAGGAAAACCTGGTCAATCTTGACGCACTGGTCGAGCGCATTCAGAATGAGCAGGGAATACGGTATGCCGAGCGCCAGCGCGACACCATCGCGGCAGCCGCGCGGCGGCAGGTATTGGTGCTGACCGGCGGCCCCGGCACAGGAAAGACGACCTGTGTCCGCGCCGTGCTGTCTTTGTTTGAAAAAATGGGTTTGGAGACCTATCTTGCCGCGCCGACCGGCAGAGCCGCAAAGCGCATGAGCGAGCTGACGGGGAAAGAGGCCTATACCGTTCACCGGCTGCTCGAAACCGGCTATTCCGCGGGGGGAGAGCTTGTTTTCCGCCGTGACGAAACCGATCCGCTCCGCTGTGATGCCGTCATCCTTGACGAGTGCTCCATGGTGGATATCACCCTCATGCGCGCGCTGCTGGCGGCGCTGCCGCCTGAGTGTAGGCTCGTGCTTGTCGGCGACGCCGATCAGCTGCCCAGCGTTGGCCCGGGAAATGTATTTCTTGATATTATTCGGAGTGAGATAATCGATACCGTGCGCCTGACGGAGATATTCCGTCAGAGCGGCGAGAGCGATATTGTCCGCAACGCCCATATGATAAATAGAGGCGAGCATCCGATGCTCAATGGGAATAAAAACGGCTTTTTTTTCCTCCGACGCAAAGATCCCGCTGCGGCGGTCGATACCATACTTGAACTCTGCGCAAAGCGGCTGCCGGAAAATATGGCCATGCCGATAACGGATATTCAGGTGTTGTCGCCTACCCGCCGAGGCGAACAGGGGACGACAAACCTCAACAAACGGCTCCAGGAGACCCTCAACCCGCCGGATGAGAAAAAAAGGGAAAAACGCTTTGGCGACATCATTTTTCGTGAGGGCGACAGGGTGATGCAAATCCGAAACAACTATGATATAATATGGCGCAAAGCGGATAATTCCGCTTCCGGTGCTGGGGTATTCAACGGGGATATCGGCTATATTCTTGCCATAGACCCGAATGAGGAGCGTATGCTGGTGGATTTCGACGGCCGGTATGCCGCCTATGCGTTCGATATGCTCGCCGAGCTGGAGCATGCCTTCGCGATGACCGTACATAAATCTCAGGGAAGCGAGTACCGCGCCGTCGTCATGTCCGCATGCCGGGGCGCACCGATGCTGCTCAGCCGCAGCGTATTGTACACGGCGGTTACCCGCGCCAGAGAGCTGCTCATCATCGTCGGTGACGACGACGTTGTGAATTATATGATCGATAATCACCGCCAGACGAGACGGTACAGCGGCCTGCGTGCCAGACTTGCCGGGGAAGTGACGCCTTCATGAGGGCCAATATTTTCTTAGAGCTGTTGTTTCCGGAGAAATGCGCCTTCTGTCACCGCGTAATCAAATCGGAGTGCGGCGGCATATGCGAAAAGTGCCGGAGCAATTTGCCGTATACGCACGGAAACTGCAAAAAGAAAGGCGATTATTTTACATTATGTGTGGCGCCGCTCTATTACGAAGGCGATGTGCGTGAATCGCTCCTCAGATATAAATTCGGCCGGTGCACCGCTTATGCCGGGGTCTATGCCCCCATGGTGAGCGCATGCATAGAGCGTGAGTTCGGACAGGATTTTGATCTGCTCTCATGGGTCCCGGTCAGCCGGAGGCGACTTCGCCGCCGCGGTTATGATCAGGCACAGCTGCTTGCCGATGAAATTGGCAGACAATTTGCTAAGAAGCCTGTTCCGCTGCTGAAGAAACGGCATGTTCCCGCCCAGTCCGGCATGGGCTCGATGGAGAAGCGGCGCGCCAATATCAGTGGGGCTTACCGTGTGATCGACCCCGAGCTGATTGCTGAAAAACGAATCTTGATCATTGATGATATCGTGACAACCGGATCGACACTTTCCGAGTGCGCAAAGACGCTTATGCGTGCCGGAGCAAACAAGGTGATGTGTGCTGCCGTTGCGCGGGATCGTGATTAAAACATATGATAGATGTCAAAAATTCTTATGAGGTGACAACATGCTTTTTTTTGAAAATGATATAGCGATTGATCTTGGAACATCCAATATTCTTGCCTATGTGCGCGGTAAGGGGATCAGTCTGCGTGAGCCCGCTGTGGTCGCGGTTGAAAAATCCACCGGCAGGCTGATAAAAGCGGGCGACGAGGCGCAGAAGATGTTGGGCAGGACACCGGCGAATATCATTGCGATACACCCCATAAACGCCGGCGTTATCTCTGATTACGATATGACGGTCCGTATGCTGAAGGAATTTCTCAGCCGAATCACTTCCTTCAGCCTTTTTAAGCCGCGCGTCATCGTCTGTATTCCCAGCAGCGTTACGGGCGTTGAAGAGCGGGCCATTGTCGACGCGGTCATTGAGGCCGGTGCGAGAAAGGTCTATCTGCTGGAAAAGGGCGTCGCGACCGCAACCGGCGCCGGCATCGATATCTCCCGCCCCGACGGACATATGGTCATCGATATCGGCGGCGGTACCACAGAGATCGCCGTGGTATCTCTTGGCGGCGTCGCAGAATGTGAATCAATCAAAACAGCCGGCAGTGAATTTGACGAGGCAATTGTCAAATACATACGCCGAAAGCACAATGTCCTCATCGGCACAAAGACCGCTGAGGACATCAAGCTGACCCTCGGATGCGTCTATCCAAAACCCGAGGTCGCGTATGAAGAGGTCAAGGGCAGGTGCCTTGTGACCGGCATGCCGAGGACGATCCGCGTCAGCTCAACCGAAATGGTCGACGCGCTCGCCGAGCCGTCTGCGCGGATATTGGAGGCGGTACACATGGTGCTGGAGCGCACGCCGCCGGAGCTGGTGGCGGATATTGCCGTGAACGGCATCGTCATGAGCGGGGGAGGAAGCCTCCTCTGGGGCTTTGACAAGCTCGTCGCGGAGCGCACAGGCATACCGACCGTCGTGGTGGATGATCCGCTCTCCTGTGCAGCCTATGGTGCGGGCCGCCGTTTGCTGAAGATCGAAGAAATGCAGGACGGCATGCTCAACTTGGCGCGCCGCCGTCAACTGCGCGACTGATTAATTATAAGAAGGCCTGCGGCAACTACCGCAGGCCTTTCAGCTTGTCAAAGAAGTCGTTCGGTGAATTGTCAAGTCAAGTGCAACAGCATATCACAGAAGACTTCAAGAGGAGAATGCCACTCCGGGCATTTGCGCGGGCGCAGATTTAACGTGGTAATGAAGCCGGAAATGTCTTCGTCTGAA
>JBFWKZ010000153.1:0-4681 GCA_050252415.1 Oscillospiraceae bacterium
ATAGGCCTCGCCGCAAAAGACAGGATATCCGTTTGCGCGATACTGTTTTGCCTCTTCAAAAGCCTTTGGGTTGGGCCTTGACATCTCGGGCCAAACATATCCGCTGTCGTCATCTGCATTCTCAAGAGGGAAACCGATCATATCATAGTAGAGACCGCCGTCTTTTGCCATGCGGTACTCAACTCCCCAGCCGTCACGATAATAGTAGTTGAGATCGTCCTCCCAATCTTCTCCGGGAGCGTCAATCATACAGGCGTGCGGCGTGCGTACATCCGTCTTGAGAATGCGGGACAGCTCTTCGTCGGGAATAACCAGCTGGCTGACCTTACTGGATATTTTGAGTGGTTTTTCGGGTAGATTGAAGTGATTAAGCATATTACGGTATGCTCCGACAGTGAAACGGCAGGATTTGCCGCAACCGAAATCAAGCGGAAGCCGGTCCGGCTCACTGTGGTTAAGCGCTGTAAGTACTCTTTCTCTACTGTTCATGTCTTGTCGTGTCTCCCTTTTTCTGCTGTAGGATTTGAAAGAAATTCAGCAAATTATTTTGTGGTAAATGCGATAATTGAAATATAATATCACTGAATTGAAATAAATATATCATAAAATCTCTCGTAAATCAACGTTAATTGCGTTAAGTTTATATTTTTATGCAACATGTTAGACAGAGACTTGATCAAGCCGTCAAAATGACCGCTTCAAAATTTCAAAAATTTTGCATATTTTTTAGCATTAATTTCATTATATGGTATAAAAATGTGCTTTAAAATAATATTATTTCATTCTGACTTTACATTAAAAAAACACCTTTAGCCTGCCGAATCGTTTCAGATTTCAAAATATTGCAATAAATGGTTTCAAATGGCACATTTCCGAAACCTGAAATATAAAAGCCGGGGTATTTCTTTTGAAATACCCCGGCTTTTAAAGGCTGTAATATTTTATATTTTATCAGGCTTTTTTCTTTAAAAATTCAATAATACGCGCGATGCCGACCGGATTGACATTGTTCCCCCAATTTGAAGCCTCCAGCGTATACTGTGCAATTTCAGGAATAAATTTAACATCAATTCCCGCCTCGGCAAGCGTACTTCTCAGGCCAATCTCGCGCTTCAGCTTGTTGAGCGCATCGGAGAGAGCCTCAGCGTCGGCAAATCCGATCTCAGAGGCAAAATCGTTCAGCTCCGGCCTTGCCTCCACATTGATACGGTACCAAGCATCCGCGCTGAAGGCGCAGGCCTCGCCATGAGGCATGCCAAATTTACTGGTGATATGATAGCTCATCGCGTGACTTCCGGTTGTGCCGGTCAGCGCGAAAGCAAGGCCGGCAATGACACTGGCCGTGCTCATCGCACACCGTGCATCTTTGTTTGAACCGTCTTTATAAGCAAGCGGCAGGGATTTAAATACCATGCGTGCCGCCTTGACCGCCATGGCGTCGGTAACTGGTGTGGCTTTTACACTGCTCAAGGCATCCAGTGCATGCATCAGGACATCAATTCCGCTTGAGGCGGTGACCTTCGGCGGGCAGGTGTAGGTCAGCTCGGGGTCCACGACCGCAACCTTTGGGAACAGCGCAGGTGAGAAAAGCGCCTCTTTTACGCCGTTATCCTTGTCACTGATAATTGCGGCTGCAGTGACCTCGCTGCCTGTCCCCGCAGTTGTGGACAAGGCAATGATGGGCAGCGCGCCGGTTATTGGGGTTCTCTGCAAAAGCGCCATGGCGTCAACACCCATGAACGCCGCCGCCGCAGCCGATTTGGCACAGTCTATCGCACTTCCGCCGCCGACGGCAATAACACACTGGGCACCGGCTTTTTTTATCGCCTCAACGGCACCGTCAACATTCTTAAGCGAGGGATTCGGTTCAATGTCGCTGTATCGTGAAACCACCTTACCGCCGGCTTCATTCGCAAGCTTCTCGGCTACGCCGCTGCTCTCTGTAAACGGATCACAGACCATCAGCGCTTTCTCAAAGCCTTTTTCAGTCATAATTTTTCCAAGCTCAAGGCTCATTCCTTCAGCGAAGAGCACCTCTGTAGGGTGAAAATGTCTCCACATAATTATTTTTCCTCCTAAATATCTATCAGAATTGTTCCGCCATTCTTTTATCTAAGGCATATGCTCTATTTAAAATAGACGGCGGTTATCTTTTACTGTGTGCGTAAAACGAAAATCAAGACAGCAGATAATAGTGTGCTGTGTTTTTTGGAATACACGCCGGCAGATCAGGATAGGCCAAACTCAGAATGAAAATATTATTCGAAGAGCGCTGCATGACCCGGGGACTGTCGTATATGGAAATAATATGTTATTATTTTAACACACTTTTTTGCAAAATCAAGCTGGCAATAGTTGCTTTATTTTCTTGCATAGTCATGTTATAATGTAAATAATATGACAAGTATTGGAGAGCTGAAATGGCAAAATACGTCACAAAATTCCCCGGAAATTATTATAAATTCCGGGATTTTCTGCAGGAGGAGATACTTAAGGGCAGCATGTCGGCTTCGCTTGAGGAGACGCATGAGGAGACAGTCAATGGGGTCTGCTGCCAAGTTCAGACTTATGAGCGGTACAGCGTTATCGGCGGCAACCGCGTTAGCCTGAACATTGTTATTCTTGAGAGCGATGGGATAATCCATCTAGTGGCAACCGCTTCCGGCGGGAGCCAGGCGGTTTTTTTCAAGATAAACACCTTCGGCGAAGAGGCTTTTTTAGATATGCTTCGCGAAGCTGTCGAGCGTTTTAAACAGGATTCCAGATGACAAAACAGCGGACGGATAAACTCCGTCCGCTGTTTCAGCGTGTCAAATCGGTTTCGTTCATTACGATATATCATCTGTTAAGCGAAAAAATCACATGACAGATCTGTCGATTATGAGACAATTTTCCTATGCGGCATCATACCAGGCCGTATTTTTTCATGCGGCGCCATAGCGTCGTTTTACTGATGCGCATTTCCTCGGCGATCAGGTTGCGATTACCGCTGTATTTTTCGATGAGTCTTCTGATCCGTTCCTCCTCAAGAGTATGGTCGGGCGACGTGGGCATGGTGGGAGCATCAGTCTTTTCAAAGGCAATTTGCTTGAGCAGGCGGTTTGCCGTCGCCTCATCCAGCACTCGTTTTGTGACATCGGATGCAATCTTTTTGCAGAAGCTGCGCAGCTCAGCGTGCCCCCCTTTCCAGGGCTGGGTGCCAATGATGCGGCGCGCGGCCTTTGTGAGCAGCATATAGCGGCCATAAGACTCGCAGTATTTGTTGACGTAAAATGTTGCCCATTTGACGATTTCGTTCGGGCAGCCTTCGAGCGGCGGTATGTTAAGGGCGACGGCGTTTACCGCATAATAGAGGTCCCAGCGGAATTCACCGTTTTCACAAAGTATTTTCAGGTTGGCCGCCGTACCGATTATGAAGCGTATGTCAAGATAGCAGTTTCCTCCGCGGGAAATAAATTTTTTATCTTTGATCAGGCGGAAAAGACGTTGCTGGCACGCGGGGGTTAGAGCTTCAATTTCATCGATGAAGATGGTACCTCCGTTTGCCGAGGCTATTTCTCCCGGACTGTCATTGCTGCCAAACAGTGCGTCAAGCTGTGCCTCGCGCGGATATGACGCGGCGGAGACGTCTGCGAATGGAAAATCCCGGCGCAGGCTATTGGTGTAAATGAAATTTGCGGCATAGAGCCGCTCAACCGAATTTTTGCAACTGAGTAATACGCATTCGTCATACTGAGCGTAATTATCCATTGAGCGGATGAACGGCGTGTTTTCATCGGTCATTGCGGTAAGCCACTTATAAGTGTACTTAGTCCTATCGGCATTGCCGTTATAGAGGTCAAATCTCGCCTCTTTTTCAAAGTTCGACATCTTTTCGATATCATAGCAGGATAATATGGCGGCGTCGACCTTGCCGTCGACCAGAACCGGCGCGATACTTACGGCAATGGCATCGTCGGAGTGCCAAAAGGTTGAAAAGAGTTCATCCGCTGCTTGAAATACCGTGTCGTTGAGCTGGTCCGGATCAATTGCGGGAATCAGCACGGAAATGTGCTGACCCAACACTTCGGCGGACGAGACGTCCAGAAGAGACTCCGCACTGGGGTTCATCGTAACGATTTTACCCTCGCGGTCTAACTTCATAATGCCGTTAAATGAAAAATTCAGCAGGGTATTGCTTTCAGAATTCGTCCTTTGCTGAAGGTCGATGGTATAGGAGACATGGGATGCAATCTGAAGAGCATAACGAACTGACGCCGTTCCCGCCGGCGAGTTGAGATAGGGCAGGCCGAGCTCCTCACATGCAGCCTTAACATATATGCCGCCGATGGCCAAGTCGGTGCCGTCGGCAGCGGCACGGCGGGTACTGGGCGCCATTTCGTCAAGTGAAGAGACATAATAGGTTTTCAGGCGTATGCCAAAGAGGATCTCAATGTCGCTGAGGTCGCAAAACATATTTGGGTAACCGATGATCGCAATGGTCGGATGTTCCTTCTTAAGCCGCGCTTTTGCTTCGACGATAAGCATACCAAGCTCCTGAACCGTGACGACCATGTCGACGATGGGGAGGTCGGTGCATTTATGGAAAGCAAGCGAGACGCCACCGCGGGCGATAATCACCTGTATATTATTTTTGCGGACCAGATCCATGGCTTCACCCGCAACGCAGAGAGGATGTGTC
>JBFWKZ010000154.1:0-4608 GCA_050252415.1 Oscillospiraceae bacterium
TGCGCGCAATGTTATATAATTTTCCGTCCTTGATAAACTTAGCTCCCGTCTGCTTGAAATAAAACGGCACCCGGGCCGCCGTGCATTGACGGCGGATATCCAGAACCCAGTCGTAACGGCATGGACGCGCCTCCGGCCCCGACTCCCCGCCGACGAGCACTTGTTCGACCCACGGTCCCAGGTATTGACGCATATCTATGCTGCCGAGCAGCGGCTCACAGACGATCATCTTATGCCGTATCGGCGCGGCATTGAAGATCGGAAGGCGATAATCCGCCATCGGCTGGTTCTCACAGGTACAGCAGATGGTGATATTCTCATAGCCGTCTTCCCAGTCGGGCGGAAGGCATGCCTTGAGCCTGTCGATCCGCTTTGTTATGAACAGGAAATCAAGATCCGGCCGCTGCCGCATCATGGCCCAGGCCTCACCCCGCCATTTATCGGCCTCCTCCAGCAGGAAGTCGGAGGTAAAGCAGGTCCAAACCCGTTCACCCGAGGGGATCTTCCAGGAACCGCCGCGGCTTTTTCGAACCGGCAGGTTGAAGCTGCCGGTTTTTTTAACCTCGGAGGCGTCGCGCAGATGTCTTGAATCCATACGATACACATAGCAGTTGCGGCAGCCCTCCGAGAGCTTTTTACAGCCGTGCCACGGGTTCCAGCCGACGGACATATCAGAGCATGGAGCAGACGAGCTCCGTATATTCGGCGGTATCCTCGAGCGGCAGTCCCGCGGCAAGCAGCGCCTGAGCGTGCAGGATTTTGGCGATCTTTGCCGCCTTTTCCTTATCGCTTTCATAGGCACGGCTGAGCGCCTCAAAGGCGGGGTGGTCGCCGTTTATTTCCAGCACACGCCGCGCCATAGGCGCATTTTCGGCGCCGGGCATGGTCTTAAAGTATTTTTCCATTTCAAGGGATATTTCCCCTTCCGTGGCCAGGCAGACGGGATAACTCTTCAGCCTGTGCGACAGGCGGACAGACTCGATCTTATCCCCTATGCTCGCCTTTACAAAGTCAAGCAGCTCTCGGTTTTCGGTCTCCTTCTTCTCCGTGTCCGCCTTTTCCGCGTCACTCTCAAGGCCAAGATCGTCGGACGCGATGTTACAAAAATCCTTTTCCTCATACTTGCCGAGCAGCTCGATGACGAACTCGTCTACCGGCTCCGTGAGATAGAGAATATCATAGCCGTGGCCTTTGACCTCCTCGGTCTGGGGCAGCGATGCCGCGCGCTTCACGCTGTCGGCAGCGGCATAATAGATATGCTTCTGGCTCTCGGGCATTGCGGTGACATAGGCCTTCAGGGTGATAGCATCGTCACCCGTCGAGGAATTAAAGAGAATGAGATCCTTCAGCAAATCCTTTTTTATGCCGAAGTTCGCCACCATGCCATATTTAAGCTGGGTGCCGAAGCTCTTGAAGAAGGCCCGATACTTGTCCGGTTTCTCCTCAAGCAGCTTTGACAGCTCAGACTTTATCTTCTTTTCCAGGTTTGTGGCAATGACCTTGAGCTGCCGGTCGTGCTGAAGCATCTCGCGGGAGATGTTCAGACTGAGATCCGGCGAGTCCACGACGCCTTTTACGAAGCGGAAACACTCGGGCAGAAGGTCTGAGCATTTATCCATGATGAGTACGCCGTTGCTATACAGCCGCAGCCCCGCCTCATACTCACGCGAATAGAAGTCGTAGGGAACGGTCTCGGGAATGAACAGCATGGCCTTGTAGGATACCATGCCCTCGGCATTGACGCGTATGACGGCAACGGGATCGGCTATATCGCGGAACTGTTCCTTATAAAACGCTATGCAATCGACCTCTGAGACATCATTTTTACTGCGCTGCCAAATAGGGACCATGGTATTTATGGTCTGCTCGCTCTTTTCGCTCACATATTCGGTCTTTTTCTCACCGGTTTTCTCATCGGTCTTTTCGACGGGGCGGGTTTCATCCAATTCCATGACGATTGGCCAGCGGACATAGTCGGAATACTTTTTAATCAATTCGCGGAGCTTCCATGTCTCCAGGTAATCGCCGTATTTTTCCTCATCCGTATCGGGCTTTATGTGCATGATGACGTCTGTGCCGACAGTCTCTTTTTCACATTCGGTAATGGTGTACCCGTCTGCGCCGGTGCTGTACCACTTCACGCCCTTGTCACTGCCGAAGGCGCGGCTTATGACCGTCACCTCGTCACTGACCATAAAAGCGGAATAGAAGCCGACGCCGAATTTGCCGATAATGTCGATATCCGACTCCTGCGGCATCTCATTTTCGCTCTTGAATTGCAGGCTGCCGCTGTGGGCGATGACACCGAGATTCTTCTCCATATCCTCGGCAGTCATGCCGACGCCGTTGTCGGAGACGGAGATAGTGCGGGTATCTTTATCCACCGTAACATATATCCGGAAGTCGGCGCGCGTAAGCCCCACCCTCTCGTCTGTCAACGAGATATACAGCAGCTTGTCGATAGCGTCGCTCGCGTTGGAGATAATTTCGCGCAGAAATATCTCTTTATGGGTATAAATCGAATTGATCATCAGGTCCAGCAGACGCTTGGACTCTGACTTAAATTGCTTTTTTGCCATTATTTTTTGTAACCTCCTGTGTTATTAATGCCATTCTTCGGCATTTTATCTCAATATCATATTGTATCACACATTCAGGATATTTCAACCATTTACGCTATGATAACGTCAGGGATTTACCTTTTCCCGGAAATGTGATAAAATTGCATAGTTATTCTCTTTTGCCGACCCATCCGGTAAAAGTCCGCTCAGCCAAAATTGGTTTAGGTGATGGCGTTTACCCTCCTGCCGATTCATATTTAGGAAGTGTTTAATTGGAAAATTTCATATTCAGTGTCAATGCCGCTCTGCCCGTCCTGCTGCTCATTCTGACCGGATTTGCTTTACATAGGTTCGGTATGCTAAGCGATGACATCGTCTCGGCTCTGGACAAATTCTCGTTTAATATCGCCATGCCGCTTCTGTTGTTTCGTGATATTTCAGCCATGGATTTTTATGCGGAATTTCACCTGTCGTTTGTCCTTTTCTGCTTTATTGTTTCGATCCTTAGCTTTTTAATCATCTGGGGACTGGCCGTTCGTTTTATACCCGACAGACGCGAGGCCGGCTCATTTGCCCAGGGCAGCGTCCGCGGCAGCATCGCCATATTAGGCGTGACGATCGTCACAAATATTTATGGCAGCGCCGGGGTTGCGGCCATTATGATTGCCACGGCCGTTCCCGTCTATAACATCATGTCTGTATTTATCCTCACCTTCTGTGCGTCTGAGGGAAAAATCAGCGCTGCACGGATAAAAAAAGCGCTGGTCGGCATCATCACAAATCCGCTGATCATCGGCATCGCAGCAGGGCTGCCTGTTGCGCTGTTACGCATTACGCTGCCGACTCCGATTCAGAGCGCCGTTAACAGTCTTGGCACGACGGCAACGCCGCTGGCTCTGCTCGTCATAGGTGCTTCGTTCAGATTTGAAGATGCCACGGCGAGGCTTAAGCCCGCCGTTGTGGCCACTGTGATTAAGCTCGTCTTACTGCCGGCAGCCTTTCTCCCGATCGCCGTAGCGCTGGGCTTTCGGGACGCGCCATTGACCTCCATACTGCTGATGCTGGGCACGGCCACCGCCCCAGCAAGCTATATCATGGCCAGGAACATCGGCTGCGATGCTCCGCTCAGCGCCAATATTGTGCTGCTGACAGAACTATTTTTCTCCGTGACGCTTACGCTGTGGCTGTTTCTTCTAAAAAGCCTGGCACTGATTTAAAGCGGCATTTTTTAAGCGCACCCATTGGGGTGCGCTTAGGGCTTATTCAGAGCTGCGACAGGGCGTCAAGCCAGTTTTCCGCTTCGGCAAAAGACATTTGCTCAATGTCGTCCAGATCGGTTTCGGCTTCTTTTTTCAGATAATCCCGAATCAGGATCGTCCGAATACCAAGCTTGGCTGCGCCGCCGTCTTCCAAAGCATTGTTGCCGAACATAACGCACTGTTCCGGTGTTTTATTGATTGCCGACAACAACTCGGTATAATATTGCGGGGATATCTTTGTGTAGCAGCTGTTCTCATAAGTCGTGATGTAGTGAAAATCCTCGAGCTCCAGTCCGATCCAGCGCAGGCGTGTTCTGATCGCCGTGGCGGGAAACAACGGGTTTGAGGCCAATACGACCATATACCCTTTGTCTCTGAGATTTCGTATCATCGAGCCGCAGTCGCGGTCTTCCCTCAGCACTTCACGCACCGTATCGAATTCATTTATATAAAAGTCGTCGATGGCGGCCTCAAGCTCCGGCATGTTCTCGCCCAGCAGTGCATGGAATCGTTCCCAGAATACCGCCTTATTTGTCCTCTCACCATTATTTTGCGTCATATCCTTTGTGCCTGTCCAAAGCGCGTGCACCAGCGCGTCTTTTTCATAGCCGAGAGGCGCCGCCTTTTTAACCAGCTTTGCAAAATAGCAATTGACGAACTCTTCCTCAATAAATGGAAGCAGCGTCCCGTCTAAATCAAACAAAATCGTATTAAGCATGTCAGTTTCCTTTCCGGCATGTAATTTAAGTTTAGCATCTATTAGTTTATAACATTTTTCTGGAAAAGAA
>JBFWKZ010000155.1:0-4565 GCA_050252415.1 Oscillospiraceae bacterium
GCCTCCGGCATCGGATACCGCAGTGCCGGACATTCCGGCAAAAACCACGGAGGCAAGAACATTGACATGTCCCAAACCACCCGGCAGCCAGCCGACAATTGAATTGCAAAACGCAAATAATCTTCTTGTTATCCCGCCGGTGTTCATGATTTTGGCAGCCATTAAAAACATGGGAATTGCCAGAAGGGTAAAGGTATCAATACCGACGTGCATTTTCATGGCAACAACGCCCCATTTCATACTGTTGTTCAGCAGCATGACAATGACACCGGCGAGCGGCATTGCGATGTAGATGGGGACTTTCATCAGAAACAGCAGAAGCATAATTCCGATGAGAAGCCCTATAAGCAGCCCTGAACTCATAATCCCAAATCCTCCTCAGAAATTGTATCTGCTTTTTTCTCGAGTAACTCGATTGTGCTGTTCTTATTGGCTAAAGTCAGAATGCCTTGTATCGCGGAGATGATAAAAGTTATCACAAAGGTGACAATTTCCGCGGTGTATATCCAGTTCATTTTAAGCCAGGTCATTGTGACCGTGCTTACACCCACATTTGTGCCCAGATTAACGACAGTGCTTCTTATGAAAACCACACAGAAAAAGCAGATCAAAATATGGACCATAACTTCAACGGCGCGTCTTATGCCTTTGGGAAGGCTTTTTGTAATCATATCAATACCGATATGGGCTCCCTCGGCCAAACAGAGCGGTGCCGCCAGATAGGACATTATGATAAAACATACCCGCGCAAATTCTTCGGTCCAGGTCAAAGAAATGGCGGTAAAGCGGCAAAAGATTTGTATTGTTATCGATAGAAATACCATAGCCAAAAGGCATACGCATATGACATCGATTGTTTTTAGCAGTGCGCGGCTGATTTTTTTCACAGATTGCTCGACCATCCTTTGTTTGATTTTCTGTGATTTATGGGAGCTCCGGTATAGCACCGGAACTCCCATAAGTGCTGATGATAGATTATTTTGCGTAGCTCATGATCTCGTCATAGGTGTAATCAGTCCACTTGGTATTGAACTGGTCGCGATGGAATTGCTCCAAAGCTTTAACAAAGGGAGCCTTGTCAAACTCGACATAAGTCATACCGCCGTCGATGCACTCCTGCTTATACTGTTCGCGGGAATTTTCAGACAGCTCATCAGCCCATGCCATCCATTTTTGGGCGCACTCTCTGAGAATTGTCTGCTGATTCTCGCTCATGCCGTCGAACAAAGCCTTATTAATATTCAAATAGCAATGTTCGTATTCATGCTCGGTATTGATGATGTATTTCTGAACCTCGTAGATTTTCAGAGTGACCATCTGCTCGTAGCCGCCTTCGCAGGCTTCCGCAACGCCGGTTTGAAGAGCGGTATAGAGCTCGCTCATGGCGACGGTAGTGGGGATGGCGCCAAGCTGGCTCCACGCCTCGACAAAAGTCGTGATGCCCGGCAGTCGCAGTTTAAGGCCGTTTATCTGATCAGCGCTGGTGATTTCTTTATCGGCGGCCATGACGCGGACATCGCGGTAGTGAAAAGCCAAAGTCTCGATTCCAGCCTCGCGGTACTTTTCGATCAGGCCGTCGCCGATCTCGGAATTGAGAATAGCCTTGACATGGTCGAAATCCTGCATGAGAAATGGGCTGATGAGGAAGGTGTACTCAGGCGCATAGGCGTCGAGTCCCTCCTGACCCAGTATGCAGATATCCAAGTCACCTGAGGCGAGAGATGACCAGCTCTCGTTGCCGTTGCCCAGGGCGCCGTCCGTGAAGACATTGATCTTTATGGTACCGTTGGATCTTTCTTCAACCTCTTTGGCAAATTCAACGGCAGCCTGGCCGGCAGGGCCCTCCGCTGCAAAGGGGGTATTGAAGTCTAAGACGTAGTTCTTTTCATCGGTGGTTGGCGCTGAGGATTCGGGGCTTGAGGATTCAGGGCTGGTAGATTCGGGAGCGGCAGTCTCGGTGGCGGTATTACCACCACAGCCGGCACAGAGCAAAAGCACCATGGCAAGAGCCATGATCAGACCGAGGATTCTCTTTTTCATGTTTTGTTTTGACCTCCTATTAATATTGTGAAATTTGTAAATCACCGGGGACTATGTCAATATCCGGTTCTCTGCTTATATGAATATTGCAATTTTCATTCCAAAACTCTTACTTTTTCGATGTTTTTTTATTTTTAATGTTAAAAACATCATATGATACTAATCTGAATAGCTAATTATATCAATATTAGACAATAGCGAAATGGTAAAAATACACAAACAAGGCGCTTGCTTTTTTATCATAACGTGGAAGGGAAAATTATCCGTTAATTGGCTGAAAAATTATTAAAAAAACTTGTTAATGAAACATTAAGCTAATTGAACTTTTTATTAATTTACGGTAATATATGAGATAAGAAAGATTGAGAGGGACTGCCATGGGAAAAATCGTACTTATTGCCTCCGGCGACGTAAACGCATTGGATGCTAATAATCTCAAAATAACAGCCAATGACCCGGAGTTGGAGGTCTATAATGCCACGCTCAGCAGTGCCAGCGACTTGATCCGGGACCTCAACCTTGAGAGGGACGACATCCTCTTAAGCAGACGGGATATTATCGATTTACTCCATGTTGACCTCACATGCCAATATTCCGAGATCGAGATACACGACAGGGATATCCTGGACGCCATACATCGCGCCAGAATGACCTGCGACAAGCTCGATCCTATTATTGCCTACGTAGGGGTGGAGAAGTATCTGAAGTCTGCTTTTTCCCTGCTCAGAGAAATTTCACTTGCGCTTAGGATGTATCCGTGCCAGTGTATCAGCGATGTCGAGAAAAATGTTAAGCGCGCAATTCGGGAAGGCGCTGACGTCGTGATATGCGGGGCCTATGCCACACGTTTTGCCAACGCCGCGAGAATACCGTTTTCCATACTTTGTACCAATGGGGAGACGCTGAAGGAATGTTATGATCGCGCCGTCGCCTTACGTGATGCCATGGAGGTGGAGCACCAACGGAATGAACGACGAAATACCATACTTAATGCCGCGACCGAGGGCCTTATAGGCGTAGATGCCGATCTGACGGTTGAAATATTCAATGTGCCCGCTCAGGAGGCGTTTGGCGTCGGGTGGTCGGATCGGGGCGCACAGGTATCCCTGCCGCAATTGGTGCCGTCACAGGTTGTTGAGATTTGCCGGGGGGTCATTTCGACCGGTAAACGACTGATCGGCAAAATACTTGAACTGGGCGGAAAGAACTATGCCCTGTCCTTCCAGCCGGTTATCGATATGGACAAAATTCTGGGCGTCACGATTGTGCTCCAGGAGCAGGAGACGCTGGCAAAACTGGAGACGAAAATGCGCCGCAGCAGCACTTGGCGAGGCAATGTCGCACGATATGATTTCAAAGATATAAAGGGGAGATCACCCCAACTGCTTCGGACCATTGAGATGGCCAGGGATTTTGCCGCCGTCGATTCGAATGTGCTCATCTATGGACAGACAGGGACAGGAAAGGAAATGTTTGCTCAGAGTATGCATAATGCTTCAAGGCGGCGAGAGGGCCCGTTCGTTGCCGTAAACTGTGGAGCCATACCCTCAACGCTTATTGAAAGTGAGTTTTTCGGCTATGTGGACGGCGCGTTCACCGGGGCACAGAAAGGTGGAAAAATCGGCTATTTTGAACAAGCTCATAACGGAACCCTCTTTTTAGATGAAGTTTCGGAACTTGATATTCCGGCACAGATTGCCTTGCTGCGCGTCATACAGGAGCGTTGTGTCCGGCGTGTCGGCAGCGACGTTATAACACCCGTCAATACGCGAATTATTGCCGCCAGCAATACAAACCTTATTAAGCGTATTGGAAATAACCTCTTTCGTCAGGATTTGTACTACCGCCTGTGTGTGTTGATGCTGCCGATTCCGGATCTTAATAACCGCCCTGGGGATGCGGAGTTGCTGGCAAAGGAATTTTTTCGTGAGTACAGTGCCACTTTCCATAAAAAGCTCACTGTGTTACCGGAAGCGATGCAACTGCTTTCCGAGCAGTGCTGGGACGGCAATATCCGTCAGCTGAGAAATTTCTGCGAACGCCTCACTGCGATAACCCATACACCGACCATTGACCGGCAGCTGATGGAGACGGAGCTTATTTCCTGTTCCCACTTTGAGACGGAGGGACAGACTTTGCACAAGCCCTGCCGTGCGTCATCAAAAGAGCAGGTCGTGGTGAAGGGGCGCGTGATCACGGCGGCAGAAGTTGAGAAACTCATGCAAGAAAACTTTGGCAATAGAGTAAAGGTGGCAAACGCATTGAATATCAGCAAAACCACGCTTTGGAAGCTGCTGAAAAAAATGTCGCTGGTTTAAAATGAACAATTAAAATTTAAGCTATGAATCGGAATGCTTGCCGGATAGCCAAGTCCGCTTTTATAATTTAAATGTATAAGTAATGTCTCCTGAATAATTTGAAACCGCTTGTAACACAAGACTTTGCGCCCCGTGGATGGTATAATATGTGCAGGAAAAAAGCCGAAAAGGGTCAAAAAGCTTGCACAAGGTCGTGATGTGGATGTA
>JBFWKZ010000156.1:0-4549 GCA_050252415.1 Oscillospiraceae bacterium
TCTCCCACGGCTACCGTGGGCTGACAGGGTGCGCCGATGTGCAATGACATGGGTATGACGACCTGTTTTGGAGGAGTCATAGCCGTCACTGCCGCTTTGTTGGCGGGCGCCTTTTTATCATTGGGATGGACGCCGCCGAAAAACTTGAATGACATGAGCTCACCTCTTCTTGATACAAGAATTTCCTAAGTCCAATGAAATACACTTTACTATACTACATAATTCAAAAAAAGTCCATAACCTGAATCGAAGAACTACTATAATTGTAGTATATGACAATGGCAAAAAAACAATTCGTGATAAAAATATCATAAAATGTCATTATCTCAGGCCTGTGGATGCCGTCAAGTCAGTCCTGATTGGTTTACATAACTTCAAGCCTACCTATCTCCAATAATTATAACATATAAAAATATTCGGTTATAGGCGTAAAATTTCCCTTAAATGCATCGAATTCGCATCTATTTCTTTTAATCTGTTTAATGATTTAAAGTTATTAAGTTTACATAACATCGTTAAAATATTGTCTTATTGCCGTCTAAATTAGGTTCAAATTTCACTCTTTGAAACCTAATGAGACGATTTTTATTGTAATTTGCTCTAAAAATGTCCCGTTTTTTCTACATATTCCGGCAAAACACAAGTTAATTCGACAATTTTTTTCTATAACCAGAATTTATCACCTTAGACAATACTCCAAAAAAATAAATTTGAATAAATAATCGTCGGAGTCGCCGGATATACAAAATTTTCGTATGCCGAAGCAGCGCATATTCTATTAAGATCAGATAAGCGTTTGGCATCCCCTGTTCACGATATTACCGACCGTTTTCTAACTTACCGGGACAGATAGTTTTTGACCAGCGTATTCGCCCTGTGCGTCTCGGCGTCTTCATCTACCGTAGTGAGTCTTCCTTGCCGGACAACAACTTTTCCATTTACAATTGTATAGGAAGCTTTGTCTTTCCACCCTACGGTACCCAGGAGCGACTTGGGGTCAAACTGTGTTCCGACCATTTCCAAACGCCGGGTGTCGATCATAAACAAATCACCGGCTTTCCCAACTTCCAAAGAACCGATGTCGTCCCGTCCCAGGACTTTGGCGCTGCCCACGGTCGCCATTTTCAGGATATCGTAACCGGTAGGGGCGTTGCCGCTCGCATGCAGGCGGTGCAGCAAGTAGCAGATGCGGATCTCCTCCAGCATATTGGAACCGTCGTTGCTGGCACTGCCATCCACCGCAAGCCCAACCGGCACCCCAAGCTTCAGCATCTCCGGAACGCGGCAAACGCCGGAGGATAATTTCATATTGGAAATCGGGCAATGGGCAACACCCGTCCCAGTCCTGGCCAGAAGCTTTAACTCTTCGTCATTAAAGTGGATACCATGGGCATACCAGACGTCTCTGCTCACCCACCCGAGAGACGCCATATACGCCAGCGGGCGCATACCGTAGCGCGACAAGACAAAATTCTCCTCGTCCTTTGTCTCGCAAAGGTGGGTATGGAGTCTGACGCCAAGCGCCCTTGCAAGTGCGGCCGACTGCCGAAGCAATTCCTCAGAGACGCTGAAAGGTGAACAGGGCGCAAGCGCCACCATTCTCATGGAAAAGCGGCTGTTGTCATGATATTTCTCAACAGCACGCTGTGAATCACGCAGGATTTCGTCCAGCGTCTGTACCACACTGTCCGGCGGCAATCCGCCATCTTTTTTGCTAAGGCTCATGCTGCCGCGTGAGGCATACATACGAATACCCAAATCGCCGGCGGCCGAAAACTGGGCATCCAGCAACCCCTCCGCCCTTCCCTGCGGAAACACATAATGGTGATCAAAGCAGGTGGTGCAGCCCGTCTTGAGCAGTTCGCCCATGCCGACGAGACTGCTGTGATAGACGACGTCTAAGTCAAGGTTTTTCCATATCTCGTACAGAGAAATAAGCCAGTCGAACAGTTCCAGGCTCTGCACCTGCGGCAGGTTTCGGCTGAAGGTCTGATATAAGTGGTGGTGGGTATTGATAAGCCCTGGGTAGATGATACAGCCCGTGGCGTCAATCGCCTCCTCTGCCCTGCGGTTTTCGGGCCCTAAATATGTGATCCGTCCATCCTCTATGAGAATACCGCTATTTTCCAATACAGCGTCGTTTTGGTCGCAGGTGACGATAGCCTGTGCATTCCTTATGAATAAACGCGACATGATTTTCCTCCGGTCAGGCGAACTTGCCTTATTATTCTTTATCGGCAAACTCTGCTTCAGTTTTCATGGGACACAATTGTTTTACCATACGCAGCGGCAAGCTTGATTAAATATTTTCCGGCGTTGCTCAAATAGGCTCCCTTGGCATAGGTGACGGCAAAATCCCATCCGGGATTCCCGTTTAATTTAAACCAAACCACGTTCTCGTCTTCATGAATGCAATACCTCGGGATAATGGTGCAGCACAAACCTTTCCGCACCATTTCAAAAAGGGCATGGTTGACGGAGGATTCAAATAAAAGGTTTGGTTTAAATCCCGCCGCTTCAAAAAGCGGGTCAATGACGTCTCGCATAGTGGAATCCGGGAACATTAATGAATAGCGGTCATTTTTAAACTGGCTCAGATCGACGGTCACGAGCGGCTGCCCCGGGAGAGCCGCCAGATAAGCCAAAGGGTGGCTCTTATGTACGCCTAGTACCAAATCTTCATGAAAAATGGTCAAATATTCATCATCTGTCCGATCTGTCATATTGAGAAGCACAAACCCCAGATCAAGCTGGCCATTCGCAATCATCATCTGCTGCTGCCGGACAATACACTCCTGCGGCTTAATGGCAACGTAAGGATATTTTTCGTAAAATTTTGGAAAAATATTGATAAACATATCCACACCATGCTCATAGGTGATTCCAATTTTCAGTTCTCCGGTTGCGCTCTCCGCAAGATCGCGGAGTCTTGTATTGTTTTCTTTTTGTATCTGTAGAATCCGTTTGGCATTTTCCAGATAGATACTGCCCGCCTGAGTGGGAAACAACCCATGTTTGGAACGGAAGAAAAGAGGCATTCCCACCTCCTTTTCAAGTTTCAGCAGCTGTTGGTTAAGGCCGGATTGTGTGATGTATAACTCAGAGGCCGCCCTTGTGATGCTATGATGATTGTCGATCATCACCAGATATTCCAATTGTTTCAGATCCATATGCTCACCAAAATATTTTATTTATTTTTTTGAATTATTTCCCATTTCGTGTTAATAACCGACATTCTGTATAAAAAGCGCCTAATAAAATCGTAAATTATGCAATAATACTTAGTAAAACTAAGTTGCATAAGAAAAAAACGTAACTTTACTTATGATTATAGCACAAGTATAATGCAATTGAAAAGAGGCATTTGGTGAAATTGGCGTAGAAATGTGAAAAAAATTTAAAAGAATTAGGAGGAATGCACATTGTCGATTCTGAAATGGCTTGATAAGAATTTTGAATATGTCGTCCTTGGATTTTTGCTGATGGTTCTTTCCAGCCTTTCAAAATTGAATGATATTCTGCGATATGACTTTCACAGCGGCCTATCGAGGTCCGAATAAGTCTGCCGGTACTGCTTTGACTTTTCGGCGTTTTTCAGTGCTCCGTGCTGGATTCGTTATAATAAAGGCATTTGTGTGGATACCTTGGTGATACTTCTTCCGAAAAGAGTACAAAGTGTATTAAAATACATAACCGATATTATTATGATCGTATTTTTTTACCTGCTTTGTATGGGTGCTATCATCGTTGTCAAAGACGCGGCCAAGGTCAATCAACTCAGTCCCGCACTGCGCTTGCCGATGGTTTATCTCTACGGAGTAATGGCCTTTACGTTTATGCTGTCGATCGTTCGATATATTCAGGTCATTTTTCTGCGGATTACAGAAAACCATAAAAAACAGCGAGAAGGCGGGTGTGACAATTGACGATTGGACTATTTTTTATTTTGCTCCTAATTCTTCTGGTAATTGGTTTACCGGTTGCGGGAGTCTTTGGATTTATGGCTCTGATTCCAAACCTGATAAACAGCCATTTTGCCTATGACGCCGCTGCCGTCGTACGCAGTATGTTTAATGGTATGGACAGCTTTACCCTGCTTGCGGTTCCTCTTTTCATGGTTTCGGGCATGATTATGGCGCAGGGCGGCCTGTCTGAACGGCTGTTTAACTTCTTTGCCTATTTTATCGGCAATAAAACGGCCGGTTTTCCCTGTGCCGTCGTCGTCACCTGTATGTTTTACGCCGCCATATCCGGTTCGTCTCCGGCAACCGTTTCCGCAGTCGGAGCCATGACCATTCCTTTTCTCGTCAGTATGGGATATGACAAAATATTTGCGACTTCTATCGTCACTGTGGCGGGAGGCCTGGGCGTTATTATTCCGCCAAGCATCTCATACATTGTTTATTCGGCCGCAACCGGCGTGTCGCCGTCTAATTTATTCATCGCCGGTATCATCCCAGGCTTACTAATCGGCGTCAGCCTGATGATTTATAGCTACATCTATTGCAGGCGGAAGGGCGAGGACAAGGAAAAGCTGCTTGAGAACTAT
>JBFWKZ010000157.1:0-4528 GCA_050252415.1 Oscillospiraceae bacterium
GCCAGATTTTCTTCCTCTGTCAGCTTTCCGAGCGTGTAGCTCGCGCCGGACTGCCCCCAAAAATCATCGTCATAGGTCCTCCCGGCGCGATTACTGATGACGCCCATGTCATAGGCGTCTCTCGCATCGCCAAGATTCTGGAAATCTTGGATGACGCTCTGCGGGTCTTGGGCGGCACGCCTTGCCAGCGCGTCCTCGTCATATTGGAATTCGGACGTTTCCGTCAGCGTATCGTACAGGGCGGCAAGATCGTCGTCAGTCACGGGGTCCAGTTCATCCCCCGACTGCCGGGCAAACTGCTGCGACATGGCGGTTGTACTATCTTTATCATAATCCATATTTTGGTTTTCCGCAAGGGGCAGGTCTGCCTCAACATCGGAGTCCGGCACAGTTCCATCGCCGGTCACGAAATTCCACACCGCCTGCGGCGTGCTCCGGTCGTTATCGAACATTGAAAAGTCGTTCAAGCCGAGCAGGTCGAGTGGCGTCCAGTCACCTGTTTCGAGGCTTTGCTTAAAGTCCTCAAACGCTTGGTTTGTCACCGCCTGCTTTTCTGCGTCCGTCAGCCCGCCGCCGACACCGGAACCGGAACCGAACCCGCCGGTTGCCGAATCAGTACTAGTATCTGTCGCGGTATTGGTCTTCACGGGCTCACCGAGCCCGAGTGCTGACATAAAGCTATCATGTACTTCGTTAAGGTCGCTCGGATTTGTTATCGATTGCATCCACTGCGGCGTCTGATTTGCCGCGGTATAGGCCATCGCAGGTGCGCCGATGGATGCCGCGAACGCGCCAAACGACGCTGCGTTTTGCGCTGCCGTTTTCTTTGCCTGCTCCGCCTGCTGCTGTATCGTCCAATTCTCAAAATCCGAGCGCTGCGAGGCCTCCGTCTCTTTATCTGTGTCTTTTTTCTTTGCTTTCTGTTTTATCGTCCATTCCGCATATGCCATAGTCTGCCCTCCTTACCACATTTTTCCATCCGTATATTCCCCCATTCCTTCCTTGACTAAAGTCCGAAGCCCATCATCATCCCCGCCTTGAGGCGATTTTATGCTCCTGGTTCCATAATAACGAAATAATGTCTTTTTCGCGACTCAATCTGAATAGGCAAAAAAATACGCCGGAGACGAAACCGTCTCCGGCGTATTTCAGCGGTCAAAAAACAATGCGGCAGTAATAAGCCTCGCAGAGTTTTCGTCGCGCACGGCGTAAATTAATTTAAAGTTGTCATTTCCGGAGTCGTGTACATCGGAAATGACAACTTTCATGCAGGTAAGCGGTGAGCGTCCTGCATGGCTATCCTTTGTCAAAAAAGCCTCATATGCAAAAGAACCGTCCCCTATGGTTAGAGTTTCTTATCAATCCGAATTTGTGTATTTCCTGACGAATTTTGGGCTGGACAAGGCGAGTTTTCACGGGCATAATTGGTTTATGACGAGGAAATTCAACGCCGCCCGGCGCAAAATTCGGCGGAAAGGCAGCATCTTTGATTGATTAAACAATCCCTGGTGTCAGTATGATATACTGGTATCACAATTGGGGTGTTTTCCTATGCCCAAAGACGAGCCGCAAAAAAAAACAAAAAATTTTTTATCCGGTAAACGGATTTGTCTCCCGAAATCGTATTTAGGTCAGGAAGGAGGGAATACGGTTGAGTCAATCGTTAGGTACCGACGATTATATCTCAGCGGCAATTGAAAAACATGCGGACATGGTCCGCCGAATCTGTTTTCTGTATTTGGGAAACAGCGCGGATGTGGAGGATGTGTTTCAGGAGGTATTCCTCAAATTCTTCCTGAACTATGCATCTTTTGAAAACGAAGACCATCAGAAAGCATGGCTGTGCCGGGTTGCGTTCAATAAGTGCAAGGATTTACGCAAAAGCTTCTGGCACAGAAGGGTTGTCAGCATAGAGAAAATGGAAATTCCCTATGAACATCCGGAGCAGGACGAGCTGATCAAAACGGTTCTGGGCCTGCCTTCCGACCAAAAGGAAGTCGTCTATCTGCATTATTATGAGAATCGGACGATCCCGGAAATTGCGGAGATCATGCAAAAGAATACGAATACGGTGTATTCCATACTCCGCCGGGCAAAGACGCAGCTCAAAAAGAAAGTTGGTGATATTGCGTTATGAATGCCTTTTCAGACTACATGGACAACGTGCGGGCGGAAGAAGCGCTCAAGGAAAAGACAAAAGATTATGTCCGCACAGCACTTCTAAATCCCGAAAACCAGGATAAAACGGCAGATTCCGGGGCCGAATTCCGAAAAAACAGATTGGTTATAAAAAGATTTTTGGTCGCCGTCTCGTCGGCCGCCGCCTGCCTGTTCCTGGCGCTGGGCGCCAACGCGTATTACCACACGCCGGTAAATTATGTCTGCCTCGATATCAACCCCAGCGTCGAGCTTGGGATAAACGCTTTCGGCCGGGTCGTGAGCGCTCAGCCCTATAACGACGACGGCCTCCGGCTCCTGGACGGCAACGCATTTTCCAATTTATCCACGGCGGACGCCGTCGGCACATTGGTCCGGGGCGCTGCGGAGCAGGGCTTTATCGCCGGAGACGGATCGACCGTGATCGCGGTCACCGCCGAATCGGACAGCGCAGATACGGCCGCCGAATTGCAGAGCAGCATTGAGGCACAGGTCGATTCCGCACTGAGCGCAAGCGGGATTTCCGCCATTGTCTATTCCGATTGTACGGATCTGCAGCTCCGGGAGCAGGCAAAGGAAGCCGGGCTCTCTCCGGGTAAACTCAGATTGATCCGGATCCTGCAAACGCTCGATCCCGACATCACCATAGCGGACTATAAAAACGCCAAAATAACCGATATCGTCGCCAAGGCAAACGCGCTGGCCTCGAGCCCGGGCAGCGGCAGCCGGCAAAACGGCGATTACGCGGAAGCACTTGAAAAAATCCGTGATGCGGCCCGGCAGGTGCAGGCGGCATACGCCAATGCCGAACAGGCACAAAACGGCGGCGAACAAAATCAGGCCCAAATCCAAGCTTCGGATACACAGCAGCAGGGCCAAAATCAGGATTCAAATTCCGGACAGCAGCAGACGCAGGGCCAGGCGGGTCAGGTGCAAAATCAGGCTCCGGAAAACAGCCCGTCCGATACCGGTCAAAACGGGGGGCAGGCAGCCGGCGCACCGTCTGAAACCAAAACCGCGGCTCAGGACAGCGGCGGCAAGCGGGACACCGCATCCGCCCAGGCAGGGCCCGAGACGGCGGCAGACAGCAGCAGCGGCTCTTCCTCCGGGATGCCGCCCGGAAACGGCAAGGGCGGCAAATAACGCATTGAGCCGCCGTCAATACATTAATAATAAATGAGGTGTCATGATGAAAAAAATAATAGCCTTAATCATAACGGTCACCCTGATCTGCGCGCTGGCCATACCGGCATTCGCGTCAGAATCGGGCAATACGGCAAAGGGCCGGACAGCGGACCAAACACAGGATCAGACCGGGAGCCGTGCGCAGGACCAAAGCCGTGACCAGACGGAAGAATGCGCGGCTGAACGCGAGCAGGCGAAGCTTCAGATCAGAGACAGGCTTCAGATCAGAGACCAGGCACAAGCGCAGTATCAGGCGCGTCTGCAGCAGCAGGATCAGTCCCAGTCTTGCTTTAACGATACGGAAACGCATTGGGCAAACCAGCAGATTCGTACCGCCTATAGCTGGGGGCTTATAAACGGCTACCAAAACGGCGATTTTGAGCCTGACGGAGACATTTCAGGGACGGAGGGCGTTTTGATGGTAAGCCGCCTGGCGGCTTGTTTAAATGCCGACAGCACGACTGAGGCGCTGGAATCCGATATCGATTGGGAGCTTGTGCCGGAATGGGCCAGAGAACAGCTGCGGGAAGAATCCGCTTTGCGAATTGCGGCGCAAAGCCAGTGCTATGGCGAGGCGCAGCTCAACCGTCTGCAGCTTGCCGTCATGCTGGCAAAGGCCATCGGCATAGAGCCGGCGGACGTCTCGGACGACACGGTCGTATTTTCGGATCAAAGTGATATTCCGTCGGAGGATCTCGGGTACATCCAAGCACTTAAGACCTTAGGGGTCATTGAGGGCAGCGACGGCTGCTTCTATGCCGCTCAAGCCGTGACGAGAGCCGAATCCGCGGCTATGCTGACAAGGGTTTTGGCAATTTTGGAATAACGCCGAACCGTACGCCGTTCGTCATCGCCGCAAATCCGGCGCTGCGATGAAGGCGTGACCGGGGGCGCAAACAAATGGCAAAGCAAAGCGCCGGAGACGAAACCGTCTCCGGCGCGGGTTTATTGATAATGCGGGCTATCAGTGCGGCGTTTCGAGTCAGACGGTGGCCGAAGGAGCTGTTCCTTTGGTTACTCTAATATATACCGTCTGCTGTTGGAGAAGTCTCACGCGGAACAGGAAACAGCGGCATAGAGCCGAACTCAAAGCCGCTGCAATTACTTTTTGTACGGAGATTTATCATCGCTCAATCCTAAAATATAATCGATACTTGTTTTATAGTACTGCGCAAGTTTTACGAGT
>JBFWKZ010000158.1:0-4515 GCA_050252415.1 Oscillospiraceae bacterium
TGCAGAGCCTTTATAAGATGCTTGTCACCCTCAGCAAACGGGGGATTCATAAGAATTACATCGTAGCACTTACGGGTGTTATAGCTCAGGAAATCATCATGCACTACGCGATAGCCTTTGCCAATGAGGATGTATTGAAGATTCTTATCGATCTCAATACAGTCGATATCACGGTCTTTTCTATCATAAAGGCTGTAATAATGACCGTCGATTTTAATTCTGGCATTTCTTATAAAAGCTTTGAGATTGTCCAACAGATCGCCTTTACCTGCGCTCGGCTCACATATAGATTGAACATCTTGCCAATTAACCAACTTGAACATGCGCCCGGCAATCGCCGATGGGGTAGGATAGAAGTCATCGCTGTTACCGGAGGGGAGATATGATATATCGGGAGCACGCTTTTTCGGCTGTGAGCCGTTTTCTTTATAGGCTTTCAGCACGGCCATCTTCGCGGCGTAAAGGGTGCTGTATTCGTCTGAAATGTATGCATCCTGGTCATCACCGCTTACATAGCGCGGCGCATAATGGGCGACCGTCATTCTGCACCATTGCATTTTTTCAGGCGCGTAAATCACCTTTCCGATACGTTCACCGTTGTGCCAAACGTCCCAGCTTACGGGACGCTTATATGCCGCATTGCGGTCTTTATAAGGATGTCTGCCATATTTTCTTGACACCCAAGAGCTTTCATCACACGTCAAAATCAGAAATTCATTCATAACCATCCTCCTATTCTAACTGTATAACACCGCGCAAATGATTTTAGCGCACTTTTATTAACGGTGAATTTCATATTATGAACCGCCTAAATAGTAAATTATGACATAAAAAAATCAGCCCTCCGAAAATTCGGGGGCTGTCACTATTAGCATACAATTGCATCGCCGGTTTTACAACCGGCACGAGTTTATTCCGACCAGATATCTCTCACGGTCAGGCCGATGTTAATGGATTCCTCAGTGCAAGAGATAATGATGTTATCTGCCAGCGCTATCATCTCGGTTATGATGGGCATTTCACTGTCATTCGGGACATAAGTCTTGGTGCCGGTATTAAAACCAAGAGTCGCATTTCTGGCATTCCTTATCGGATCAATAGGTGCTATCTTATATCTGTTGTTATGCTCACACAGCGCTTCGGAAAGCTCTTTGATCCGGTTCCATTTCATTAGATTGGTAAAATCAACGGCTTTGCCGTTCAGGTGCTCATTCTGCCATGCAAGATACTCGCGCTCGTCATGGTCAAGTATGATTTCTTCGCCGTCTCTCATACGGCGCAGCTTCTCGTTAAGCTGTTCCATAAAAATGTCGTGATATGTTCTCACTGTTTTCCTCCGTTAACATTAGTTTTCGGTTTATGCCGGACCATGAATTGATATTAAAACGCCGAATCTGCTTATCAGCTCTTTGCGTAGATAGTAGATGCTCTCGGCGATCTCCGGCCCGTTTAAATCAGATTCATATATTACATTCATGCGCGACTCGAATTCCTGCGCGGCAAGTTCGGCGTTGTCGCCGGTGATCTTATATCGAAACGGGCCTCGACTTTGTACATAGACTACCATTCTACGTCCTCTTTGACTGCAATAGTGTATTTGTATGCTGTAGCGCTACACGCCTTCGGGCCATCTGGTGTAAATCGCGTAGCAGCATGGAATATCCTCTCAGGGTGGATCTGATGTATGTTTTTAAGACGTTCAAAGGTGTCGTCCTCAATGACGATACGAACACCACCAACAACTGCGTAAAGCTGGAAAGAAAACTTGCGGAATGTGCCGTCTTTTTTCAGAACCTCGTTAACGGACTTGCCATACTCGGTGACGGAGAAGGGATCAAACGACGTTTGAATTGTTTTACCGTTCTCATATATGTAGCCCGTTAGTAAACTGTCCTGTGCTGGTTGCGCTACTGATTCCGCCCCCGCGCTGGACGGATAAGAAAATATAAAGGCATCCTCAAAGGCCCCCAAAGTTTCGCGTATAGCCTCTTGAGGCACATCGGTTTTTCCAGTCTTCAAAAGATCACGCAAAACTTCACACGCTTTCTGCACGGCAGGGATTGGAACTGTTATCGTTCTCATTTCGGAGCCTCCTGTTAACAAAATGATTTTTCTTTATATTAGCATTCACTCGGTTATTTTACAACTGGCGAGATGGATTATTTTGGCTTAATCACATTGTTTAAATATCCGTACCCCATGTGCCCGCAATGATCGCATTTTTCTTTTTTGAGCGTTGCTTTGTCATTCCGTTTAGCGATATTGGCTGCGTGGTAGTCGGCCTCGCAGTTCTGACAGCGGAATATCTTTCTTGCTTTTGGGCTTTCGTTAATCTTTGGCATTGATTCTCCTTTCAATCGTTTGGATACCGCATCTTTTGGCACTCGTCATGGATTACGCAGAGCTCAGTGCCGGTCATGAGCGCATAGCACTTGAGCATCCCATCGGCTTCTGACCAAAAGGCGATGCTATCATGACCATGCGCATTGCTTGCCTTATCACGAATCCGCCAGATTTCGTTATAGATTTCAGACTTATCAACCATGGCTGAATCTCCACTCCAATAAACGTGCAAGTAAATTCTTACGCTTAGCGATTTTGCTTGAATGTTCCCGTTCGAGCGCTTCAATTGTAGCTTCATAGGGATTAAGTACCTCTATTGATTGGCACCACATATTAATTCCTCCTGTCTTGGATATTCATATATGACCTTTTTGAACGCTCCGGGGCCTTTCTTCATGGTGACGTACTTTTTCACGCGAGTGATAAAATCAAAATAGCTCGGGTTTCCGTCTGTGATTGCCTCCGGCTCTGCGATAATGGCAATCAGCACCTTTTCGCCGTTCCGCTTAAAGGCTATGTACTTTTCCTTTTCGCCCGGATTCAGATCAATCCAGTTGGCTTCATGCCAGAAGTACAGCATCTCTCCGCAGTAGATCATAAGTGGATCGCCCTTCTGCGGGATGTTGTCCTGCCAGAGAAAGCCGTTCTGATAGTTGGTGTAGTTCTCCGGAATGGCGTAGTCCCATTTTCGAGAGTCGGGGATATCAATGCGGGGCAGGGAAGTAGCCCATGCGAAATAACGGGCTTTCTCGCGGTCATAAGAATCCATGCGCTTATCGAACTTAGTCTTCATAGTTCGCGTCCACCTTTACGCTTATCGTGCTGATCTCCGGCTCGTCAGCGCCGCAATATGGGCATAAATTGGGATAGTCCGAAGCATCGCAATCTACCCAGAATTCCATCCAGCATTCACGGCAAGTATATTTCCGCAGATCCATTGGTTTACCATCCCTTCATATTATCGTCAAGAATCTTTCTTGCACGCGCTGCCTGATGCTCGGCTTTATTAAAGCGTTCTTCGCAAAACCTATACAACGCACATTCGTACAACTCGTTCGGAACGGTTTCCACTCCGCAATCATGCGTGCAGTTTGCGCAACAGCAACATATGAGTTTGCCATTATATCGGATAGTCATAACTGGCCTTCCGGCGTTTCGACATGATACAAATCGTAGATTTCCGGCGCTTCGCCTTTTGGTATGAGAGACAAAGCGTTATACGCCTTTTCTTCTGCTTCATCTGCTGTGTCGGCCTCAAATGTCATTTGTACAAATACGTTATAGGTCATAATTGACGCTCCTTTCAACATTGTCGCTATAGGTAAGCAATCACAGCCCGGATTTACAACCGGCGTCCGGCTGATATTTCAAGATTTCCTTACAAATGCTTTTCGCGCTATTCTGCCCGAGCTTTTCTATGAGCTGCTGCCCGGTGAAAATATCTTGCCGCCTAGCGGTCTGGCTTCCTCGATTCATTGCCTTGTGAAGCGCCTTTTTGCTTGGATATTCATTGCTAAAAGCCCAGTGACCATACTCATGGCCAAGCTGATCGTAGTTTCCGCTTCGGACATAGAAGTAATAGGATTTTAGTTTTTTTAAAGTACTCATTTATTACCTCCGGCGTGGCATGTCATAAAGCTCACAATGATCGCAGTCAGCGTCAGGGAAGTTCACAGGGCATCGTTTTGAGCCGAACCATTCGCAGGTTATCTTGCGCGGATGGTCATACACCATTTCGAGAATTGCTATAGCCTCTTGTCGGCTGTATCCTTGCTATATGCCCTCCTGTATTTCATCCTCTAACAGATGAAGCTTATCCGGCGGGATTCTCATGATATTATCCTCTCTTTCCATCTGACCGGTTATTTTTTGGCTAATGCCTTTCCAGTTTTCGTGTTGAGCTTTTTCAAGCAGCTTTTACAAAATGGGAATGTCGTGGAGGGCGTTCCAAGGTCAAGTATGTACGCTGTTGCCTCAAGCGTTATTCCGCATCCAAAGCAAAAATCCGGGCCGTCCTTGACTTTTCTTTTTCTGACTTTCATTGTATCCTCACTTTCTTCTGTTAAGTCTCGCGGCTCTTGAACCCGTCCAGCCAGAGTACCGCGCAAATTATGTTGTTGACGCGGTTCGTGATAGTCACGGTTTCGGTAGGGTCGTAATAATCGGCGGATT
>JBFWKZ010000159.1:0-4428 GCA_050252415.1 Oscillospiraceae bacterium
TTCAGCCATTTGATCGATAAGGGGGCCGGCAGCGGTCACGGTCATACTCGTGGCGGCATAATAATCACAGTCATTCAGTCCGCTGAAGAGGCGGAACCCATCCACCAGAGAGTTGCCGAGAAACGCGGCATCGGAAAAAAATTCATCATTGACCGGTTCCTGTTCCGTAATATCAGGGTAGCTGGGTGTGGCGGTCGGCGTCTGAGTTGCGGTCTCATAGGCGGCGCTGTCCGTGTTGGCCGGTATGGTAGACGTACTCGGCAAGACAGGCGTGACATCAACTTTTGCGGTAGTTGTCGTCTCGACCGGAGAGTCGCTTGGACGTGAGGTGCAGCCAAACAGCATAGCCAATGCGAGACCGAGGGTAAATATTTTAAGTAGTGAATATATATTCAAACGGGCCATAATGCCCTCCTTAAATTGCACGTAGTGACCGGAGACCGGTAAAAAAGCTCCTCTTACATGGAGCTTATCTTATTTCTTAAAAATATTATAAGGGACAATACCTGATTATTGCAAGTATAAAATTGTCGGAAAATATACTAAAATGTCTAGTAAATATTTTCCACAGCAGTGCATTGAAATGAAATCTGACGAAAACGGCAAAAACACGTCGAGGCAGTTGACAAAATCACACTATGATATATATAATTACTGAATATGATCTCCGCGGCAGCCAGCCGCGGAACCTAGGAGGAAATATATGAACAACAAAGAAAAAACCATGGAAAAGATCGTAGGCCTTTGTAAGGGACGCGGCTTTGTCTATCCCGGCAGTGAAATCTACGGCGGTCTTGCAAACACCTGGGATTACGGTCCCTTGGGCGTCGAGCTGAAAAATAACGTCAAAAAAGCCTGGTGGAAAAAGTTTGTGCAGGAAAGCGCCTACAACGTCGGGCTGGACGCCGCGATACTCATGAATCCCCAGGTCTGGGTCGCCTCCGGACATGTCGCGACCTTCAACGATCCACTTATCGACTGTAAGGCATGCAAAATGCGCCACCGCGCCGATAAGCTCGCCGAGGAATGGAATGCAGAAAACGGCATAACCGACATAAACGTCGAGGCCATGGACAATAATGCTCTCGTCGCCTATATCCGTGAGAAGGGAATAACCTGCCCAGGCTGCGGCAAGAGCGATTTTACCGATATACGCAAATTTAACCTGATGTTTAAAACTTTTCAGGGCGTCACTGAGGACAGTGCCGCAACGGTCTATCTCCGCCCGGAGACCGCCCAGGGCATTTTTGTAAACTTTAAAAATGTCCAGCGCACCACCCGAAAAAAGGTTCCCTTCGGCGTTTGCCAAATCGGCAAGAGCTTCCGAAATGAGATCACTCCGGGTAACTTTACTTTCCGTACCCGTGAGTTTGAGCAGATGGAACTGGAATTTTTCTGTAAGCCCGGCACCGATCTGGAGTGGTTTTCATACTGGCGCAGCTATTGCCACAAATGGCTTTTAGACCTCGGCATGACGGATGAACACCTGCGCCTGCGTGACCATGAGAAGGAAGAACTGTCCCACTACTCCAACGCCACAACGGACTTTGAGTTTCTCTTCCCGTTCGGCTGGGGTGAGCTCTGGGGTGTAGCCGACCGCACCGACTTCGACCTCAAGGCACACCAGACAACCTCCGGCGAAAGTATGGAATACTTTGATCAGGAGATGGGCGAAAAATATATTCCCTATGTCATCGAACCCAGCCTCGGCGCCGACCGCGTTACCCTCGCTTTTCTGATCGACGCTTATGATGAGGAGGTCGTGGACGAGGCTAAAGGCGATATCCGCGTCGTCCTGCATCTGCATCCGGCGCTGGCACCGGTAAAATGTGCCGTTCTTCCCCTTTCCAAAAAGCTGTCGGGCCCCGCGACAGAGCTGTATCACACGCTTCAGAAGCATTTTATGTGCGATTATGACGAAGCGGGCAGCATCGGTAAACGCTACCGCCGTCAGGATGAGGCGGGAACACCTTTCTGCATTACCTATGATTTTGAGAGCGAGAACGACGGCTGTGTCACTGTACGTCACCGTGACAGTATGGCGCAGGAGCGCATCGGGATGAATGATCTTACCGCTTATATCTCTGAGCGAATCGCGTTCTGATGAAACTTTTCCTTAACCGGGCATGGAGGTTTCACCGCGAAGGCGGGCCGAAGCCTTTTGCCCGGGTCGGCATCTTAGCCGCAATGTGCGCGCTCACAGGACTTGAACTTGCCGGCTCGGCACAGCTCGTGGATACCCAGAGCATCCGCAAAACACTTTCCGCCCTGACGCAGGAGAGCTTTCAGTTTTTCGGTGCGGCTCTGTTTTTTGCACTGCTGGTCTTTGCCCTCTCAGCGCTTTTGCGTAGTCTGTTCCTTGGGGGCACTGTCCTCTCGGCCATTGCTGTCACCATCTCTTTTGTCAATCATTTTAAGACGCTTATAACCTCCACACCGCTTGAGGTGCAGGATTTTGCTTTGGCCGGTAAGGCGGGTAATATCGCGGGGCTGAACGCCCAATACATCACCCTCTCTCGCAACAGCCTGATGGCAATTGTCGTCACCGTGCTCTGGCTTGCGGTGCTGTACTATTTTTCACGCCCCCTTCGCCTCTCCTTTAAAACGAGTCTTGCCGCGTTTGCGGCGGCGACGGGAGTATTTTTACTGTTGTTCGCTCTCTCGGCGGACAGCCTTTTCTATACACCGATGGCGGTGCCGCTGAACAAGGGATACAGCCAAAGCTATGTAAACAGCCGGACGGGCTTTGTCCTTGGGCTGTGGCGCTCCGTGATTTATAAAGATATCGTCACCGCCGATTATTCCCAGGAAGAAACAGAGCAGGTCTACAGTGAGCTTAAAAGCTATATTTCCGGTCTCGGCAAGGGCGGTGACGGAGAAAAAGTAAACGTCATACTCATTCTTTCCGAGTCGTTTTTCGACGTGACGGCGCTGCCCGGCGTCTCCTATGCTAGCGACCCCATACCGGAATACCACGCCTTGCAAAACGAGGGCGTTTCAGGTAATTTTTATACCCGCACGCTGGGTTACGGCACCTGCAATATTGAGCTTGAGCTGCTTACCGGTATCAACACCCGGCTCATGCCGTATGGCGAGGCACTGAACACCTGGCCTGCAGAGCGGTTTGAAAAGCTGCCGACCATACCGTCCATTCTTCAGAAAAATGGATACTATACGGCGTTTCTGCATATGTACAACGACAGTATCTATAACCGCCGCGCGTTTCTGCCCGGTCTTGGATTTGACGATGTGTTTTTCTCCGAGGATATGGCAAAAATAGACCCGGTGGCCGCGGCTGCGGGCGACAACTATTGGGATTACATGGAAAGTAAAATTTCCGGGTGGTTTTACTCGGACGATTACATGGCGGATCTGCTGATCGACCTGTTTAAGGAAAAAAGCGGCAGCAGCCCAGTGTTTATCTACGGCGTTTCGATGGAAAACCACTCGACCTATGAACCGGATAAATATGATGTCTATGATCACCCTTTCACCTCGGCTCTGGATGAGGAGGCGACGGGGGCGCTGAACGCTGCGACTCAGGGTATATCAAACGCGAGCCGGGCACTTGGCAAACTGACGGACTACCTACGTACGACCGACGAACCCACGGTGGTCATATTCTTTGGCGACCACCGGCCCGGGCTTGGATTGGAAGAGGGAGGCACTGTCTACTCCGCGTTGGGCATGTGCGATCCGGATAGTTCTCAGTGGAGCGCCGAAACGTTTAAGGCGCTATACCGGTCCGATTACCTGATCTGGGCAAACGACCCCGCACTTCTGCCCGACGCATCGGGCACAAAGGTGGATAACTCATCAAATTACCTGGGGCTTGAGATCTTGGATGCCGCTCATGTTGAAAAACCGGATTATTGGCGTATGCTTGAGAGCATGCACCAAACAAGCCTGGCCTACACCTGGAATTACTACATCACCAACGACGGACAGATCAGCCTCGACATGCCGGAAATGAGCGACTACGACCGGCAAAAGTTCGACGTGATGAGTTTTATTCTGCACGACGCATATGCCATGCGCTATATAACAGATAAGCTCTTCTGAGGGGGAAATTCTCTGAAAGGTCTCACCATCAATGTTTAAAATAAGTCGTACCGCAAACTCGCCAAGACGAGGAACCGCACTCTCTGCTCTTGCCACGATACTCGTCGGGCTGTTTTTCGGCGGAGTTTCCATCGTCTATGCCTCGCTCGGCATAAAGCAGCCTTTGGCACTTTTTTTATCCTATCTGCACAAGCCTGCCATCTTAGCGCTCAATCTCTTGCCGGTACTGCTTCTATGTGATTTTCTGTGGCTTATCACGAATCGCGTCTGGCTGTCCGCACTGATTACCGGCCTGGCGGTTATGGGTTTGAGCTGCGTCAACTACCTCAAACTGCTTTTCCGCGGAGACCCGCTGATCGCAAAGGA
>JBFWKZ010000160.1:0-4409 GCA_050252415.1 Oscillospiraceae bacterium
GCCCGGTGAAAGTAAAGAATTTTACTTCCCTCACGGATAGCCGAAGGAAATCCGCGCGATTGAGCGCGCGCCGTTTTCACCTTATTCAGAACGAAAATAAAAATGGAGGAAAAACATCCGTTTTTCCTCCATTGGTCGTCTGCTTTGTGAAGATTAGAATCCGGTATTCAGCTCGGTAATACCGTCGATGATCCAGTAGAAGTAGGGGGCAGAGGTCTGACCATCTGCGACATCCGACTCCTTAAAGTACTCGCCCTCGGGAACAGTCTTGGTATCTGGAGCACTGGCGCCGTAAGCGGTACCGGTTCCGGTCCAGGGACCGGCGAAGACGTGGATGCTGCCGTCGGCAAGACCGGCCTCGACCTCAGCCAGCTTCTCAGCCGTGCCGGGAGCGGCAATGGTCTCATTCAGATCGGTAAGGACAACGGCACCGTCAGCCATTCCGGCTGTCCAGTCCTGAGCAAAGCTTTCGCCGTTCACGACCGCCTTGATGGCATACTCAAAGTAAATGCTCCAGTCGATACGGCAAGAGATAAGGGACGCGTCGGGAGCAACGGAAATCATGTCGTTATTATATCCGCAGCTGTATACGCCGTTTTGCTGAGCGGTGGTAGCGGGAGTGGTATTATCGGAGTGCTGGGAGATAATGACGGCGCCCTGATCAATGAGCGCCTGGGCGGCGTTAGCCTCGGCGGTGGGATTGGACCAGCTGCTAACGTACTGTACCTTCATGGTAGCACTTGGGCAGACACTGCGTGCGCCAAGATAGAACGCGGTAAACCCGGAAACGACCTCGGAGTAAGCATAAGCGCCGACATAACCGATAATCGCCTGGTCCTCCGTAATGGTGCCGTTATCGATCATTTCCTGCATCTTCATACCGGCAACAATACCGGAGAGGTAACGGCCTTCATAGATGTTGGCAAAAGCATTATGCGTGTTGTCAAGATCGTCAAAGGTGGAGTTAAGGTTCGTGCAGGCAATGAACTGGACCTCAGGATAGTCGGGAGCAACCTTCAGCATAAAGGGCTCATGACCATAGCTGTTGCAGATAACGATGGAGCAGCCCTCGTCGGCAAGCTCGATGCAGGCGTCTTCACAGCCGCTGTCTTCACCGATGTTGTATTTAGGGATCCACGTGACATTAATCCCCTCGGCCGCCAGCTTCGTGGTGACGTCATCAACGCCGCGCATGAAGTTGTAGGTGTAGCCCTGATCGTTCTCATCGCCTATGCAGACGATTCCAACGGTGATATCCTTTGCCTCCGGGGCGGTGCTCTCGGGCGCGGTGGATTCCGGCGCAGCGCTCTCAGGTGCGGCAGACTCCGTCGTGCTGCCGCCGCAAGCGCTAAGTCCGAGCACCATCATGAGCGCAAGCAGAATTGCGATAGTTCTCTTCATTCAATATGTCCTCCTAGATAAAAATTTCGGGTATTACCCTATTATATTGAAAGGCGTTTTGCCTTACAATACGAAATCAGCAGAATTGGATGCCGGTATCAGGGTCCATTTTGGCCACTCTCGCCAGCGCTTCAACATGAATACCCATGTCGCGAGCCACCTGTCCGCCCTCCTGAAACGCTTTTTCAATAGCGATCCCCGCGCCAACCAGCGTTGCGCCCGAAGCTTTTACGAGATTGACAAGCCCAATAAGCGCAGCGCCTTTAGCCAGAAAATCGTCAATAATAAGGACTCTGTCCTCCGGTCCAAGGAAGTCTCTGGATACCATAACGTCATACACCTTACCATGTGTAAAGGACTCGACCTTAGTGGTGTATACACTGCCGTCTATGTTCTTTGTCTTAGTTTTTTTTGCAAAAATACAGGGGCAACCGAATTCACGAGCAACGAAAACGGCAATTCCGATGCCGGAAGCTTCGATTGTGAGTATTTTGTTAACCTTATCTTTCGCGAACAGGCGGTGCCATTCCCTTGCCATTGCCTCAAAAAGCTGCACGTCCATCTGGTGATTTAAAAAGCTGTCGACTTTCAGGACGTCTCCATTTCTGACCTTGCCGTCGCGGCGAATACGGTTTTCCAAAAGTTCCATCTTTGGCGCTCCTTATGTTTATATACGGTTATAAATTATTTTACAACACAATAGAATTGGACGCAATCAATTTTTTTCTTAAATTTTGAATTTTATTAGCAATATCCTTTGACAACTTGCATAGGCTGTCCTGTTATCGGTTGCAGACTTTGAAATACTCGGGTATAATCAAAGTGGAGGTTATATCTATGAAAAGTTTTATTATAAAAGGAGACATAGGCTACAGCAGCGCCGGCAGGGCGCTTAACCTACATGCAAATTCCTATCTTGTCGTTGAGTACGGCGAGTGCCGCGGTGTTTTCGATGCCATACCGGCGGCGTTTCGCGGCCTTGAAATATTGGACTATACCGGCAAGCTGGTCATGCCCGGCCTTGTTGACCTGCACCTGCATGCACCGCAATACCCCGTGCGGGCGCTGGGGATGGATATGGAATTACTGGAATGGCTTAATAAGCATGCTTTTCCGCAGGAAGCAATGTACGAAAATCTCGAGTATGCCGACCAGGCCTATGCTATTTTCGCAGAGTCGATGAAAAAGAGCTTTACAACGCGCGCCTGCGTTTTTGGTACCGTACATGCCGAGGCCACCGCACTTCTGGCTCAGAAGCTTGAGGATTCGGGACTTGTCACTTTCGTCGGCAAGGTAAATATGGACCGAAACTGTCCCGATGCTCTGCAGGAGACGGACGCCATCGGCGAGACAAAACGTTTTCTGGCGCTTTGCGAAGGGTTTGAGAACACGAAGCCGATCCTGACGCCCCGATTTATCCCCAGCTGTTCGGATAAGCTTTGTTCCGCGCTTGGTGAGCTTGCCGTCTCGGAGGCGCTTCCGGTACAGTCGCATGTGTCCGAAAATCTCGGCGAGATCGAGTGGGTGCGCGCACTCCACCCGCATAGTCCCTCCTATGGACACGTATACGATAAATTTTCCCTCTTTGGCCAGACACCCACGGTGATGGCGCATTGCGTCCACAGTTCCGACGAGGAGATTGCGCTGATAAAGCAGCGTGGCGTTTTTATCGCACACTGCCCGCAGTCAAACGTAAACCTTGCCTCTGGCATAGCACCGGCACGACGATATCTCGATATGGGTCTCAATATGGGTCTCGGCACGGACGTGGCCGGCGGCAGCTCCGAGGATATGCTGCGCGCCGCCGTCGACGCCGTCATGGTATCCAAGCTGCGCTGGCGGCTGGTCGACGAGAGCCTCAGGCCGCTGAGCTTTGAGGATGCCTTCTATCTCGCTACGCTGGGCGGCGGTACATTTTTCGGCAGGGTCGGCAGCTTTGAAGACGGCTTTGAGGCGGACGCGATTGTCTTGTCGGACGACGCCTTTTCCTCCCCAATGGAATTGAGCCTGCGCGAGCGGCTCGAGCGCATATTCTATCTCGGCTCAAAAAACTGTATTTCCGCAAAATTTGTACGTGGAGAACGCATTTTCTGACTTGAAATTTGTTCGAATTCACGTTAAAATACAGATATAAAAACTAAGATTGGTAGCTGTAACGAAGTGCTGAGCGCACGGGCTGCAACTATCACTCGGCTATTGCTGCTTGAGTGTTTCGGATCGACTTCGGCCCGAAGCACTTTTTGCTTAATACGGCGGAAACTGCGCCGGTACCGGTTTTTAACGGGCGCTGCTCTGCCCGGACATCATATACAAAAAGGAGGCTTTAATATGTATTTGCTCGGAAACGGAAAGCTCATCACCCGCGACACGGACACGCCATATTTCGCATGCGGCGGCGTGGTCATAGACGGAACAAAAATACTGGCGCTTGGGGACTTCGGCCGGATGCGCGAAAAATACCCGGCAGCGGAATTTATCGACGCCAAGGGCGGCGTAATCATGCCGGGACTCATCAACGCGCATACCCACATCTATTCGGCGCTCGCGCGCGGACTGTCGATTAACGGCTACAATCCCACAAATTTCTTTGAAGTCCTGGACGGCATGTGGTGGAACATCGACCGGCATCTGACTTTGGATGGGACCCGCGCAAGCGCTCAGGCAACCATCATAGACTGTATAAAACAGGGCGTCACCACGATATTCGACCATCACGCAAGCTTTAAAGCCATCCCCGGCAGTCTCTTTACCATCGCGCATGCGGCAAAGGAACTGGGTATGCGCGCATGTCTTTGCTATGAGGTATCCGACCGCGACGGTGAACAGAAAAGCCTTGAAGGCATACGCGAAAACGCCGAGTTCATCTCCTATTGCGAAAAAGACGATACGGGCATGATCCGCGCCATGTTCGGCGGGCATGCGCTCTTTACCATTTCGGACAAAACCTTCGAGCGCATGGCCGAGGCAAACAGCGGGCGTACGGGTTTTCATATCCATGTCTCCGAGGG
>JBFWKZ010000161.1:0-4375 GCA_050252415.1 Oscillospiraceae bacterium
CGCGTCGTAGCGTCCGGCGGCGACATAGGCCAGGCCGTCTGCAATGCTGATCAGGGAAGACCCGGTCTCCTGAGTAATATCGGCATCCGGATGCGCCGCCATGTAATCGAGATAAACCTGCCTCAGACCGTCGGCCTCAGGTACGGGAACAAGCGTCTTGCCCTTCATATCCTCGATGGAGGCGATCCCGCTGTCTTTTGCAACCGCCAGCGTGACGGCCGCATAGTAGTTGGAGTCTGTGATGAGGAACTTCTCGGCACGTGCCGAGGTCTTATACTTGCTGCCGGCCTCAAGGTCATACTGGCCGGACTGCAATCCGATTGCCGCCGCGTCATAATCCACCATCTGATACTCGAAAGTGTAGTCAGGCAGCATATCGTCGATCATCATTAGCGTTTCATAATCATAGCCGGTGATATTGCCGCTATCATCGTAGTAGCAGTAAGGCGCTACGTTTGCGTCAAGTGCGACCTGAATGACGGTTGGCTCGCTGCTGCCGCTATCGCCGCTGCTGCTCTCGCTGGCAGCGGGTTCGTCTGTGCTTGAGCTTCCACAGCCCGCCACCATAAGGCTCATGGCCATTGCCATGCCGAACAATGCCGCTCTCTTCCATTTTTTCATTTTTATTTCCTCCTGTTCTGATTTTCTGGTACTTATTGCGTTCTTTATTTTTATCACCCTGCCGGAGTGTAAAAATTATATTGTCAGGCGCTGATCAGGCCCAGGAACTGACGCGTGCGCTCCTCTTTGGGATTGTCGATAACTTCTTCCGGCGTACCCATTTCGACGATCACGCCTCTGTCCATAAAGACCACCTTGGAGGCGACTTCGTGGGCAAAGGAAATTTCGTGTGTCACAACGATCATCGTAATACCCGTATTGGCAACATCTTTCATGACCTGCAAAACCTCTCCGACCAGTTCCGGGTCCAGGGCCGAGGTGGGCTCGTCAAAGAGGATGACCTCGGGGTTGAGCACCAGCGCTCTGGCGATGCTGGCGCGCTGCTGTTGCCCGCCGGACATCTGTGAGGGGTAATAGTTGAGCCTTTCGCCCAATCCAACCTTCTGCAGCGCCTCTATGCTGATCTGCCGCGCCTTCTCCTTATCCATTTTCTGGACAAGCACCAGACCTTCCATAACATTTTGCAGAGCCGTCTTATTCTTAAACAGATTGTAATTCTGGAACACCATTGCCGTCTTTCTGCGAATGGCATAAATATCTTTCTTTGAGGCGGATGAATAGTCGATCTTAAGTCCGTCTATGGTGACGGTTCCCTCGTTTGCGGCATCCAGAAAATTGATGCAGCGTAAAAATGTCGTCTTACCGGAGCCGCTGGGTCCCAGAATTGCAACAACTTCGCCCTTCTTTACATCCAAAGATACACCCTTCAAAACATTCAGGTCGCCAAAGGACTTTTTAATGTCTTGTAACTCCAACATATGATGACCTCCTTTTGAAATTTAGCAATCAAACAAATAAAAAAGCAAAGGGAACTTACTTAAGCCCCTTTGCCAGTCGAGTATTGTATTATTTTGTAAGCGTTGTATGACCTCTTGCTTTATTAATTGTTGCAATTATAGCGCCAGTCTCTCAATTTGTCAAGATCATTTTTAAAATTTTTAGTTTACCTGACCTGGAATTTTTTCCCCCTCATAGAAGCAGACGCAATTGCGCAGGGAATTTTCCACCATATCGGAGACAGCCTGGTCGGTGAAAAAGGCCGTATGCGGAGTGATGATCACGTTGGGATAGCTCTCCAAAACGGCCACGTCGTGGTGAATGAAAAGTTCGTCCTTAAAATCCACATTGTACACCACGGGTTCACCGTCGATAACGTCTATGCCGACGGCGCTGATGATTTTCTGTTCCAGCCCGTAAATCAGCGCTTTGTTGTCGATGAGCGCGCCGCGGGACGTGTTGATGATAACCGCGCCCTTCTTGAGCTTTTTGACGCTGTCCATATTCAGCAAATGGTAGGTGTCCGGCGTAGAGGGCGCGTGGAAGGAGATCACATCCGACTGGGCAAGAAGCTCGTCAAACTCAACATAGGTTGCCATTTTCTTAACCGCATCGTTTTGAAATTTATCGTATACCAGAAGCTTGCAGCCAAAGCCCGACAGCTCCTGCATCACGGTCCGGCCGATCCGGCCGCCGCCAACGATTCCGACGGTCATGTTCCGCAGTTCACGGCCCCGGTTCCAAAGCAGGGTATTGTCGCGGACGCGGTAGCGCTCAAGAATATATTTGGCCTTTCGAAGACTCATCAGCATTAGCATAATGGCAAAATCCGCAACGGCATTGGGTGAATAGACGATACTTGCCACCGTAATTCCAAGTTCCCGGGCAAGCTTGGTATTGACATGCTCATAGCCGATCGAGCGGGTGGCGATCAACTTCACGCCCATATCCGCAAATTCTCTCAGGAGCTCATCAGAGACGATGGTTCCCACGATACTGATGCAGGGATACCCTTTCGCCAGATGGGCGTTTTCCATAAGCGGCTGTGTCTTACAGAAGCCGAGCTCCAGATTCCAATCTTTCTCATACTTGTCGAAGAGGACTTTTTCATCATCTCGGCAGCTATATACGAATATTTTCATATTTCCTCCCGTTTATATCATTTTTATTTGAGCTTTAGTGCCATACGTTTTGACCGATATTCCTCATGGAGCATAGAAAATGCACAATACACAAGCAAGGCTACCATGACCAACTGCAAAAACGCCACATCGACACTTTTTACGAAATGAACCGCCAGCAGCACCCCCAGAACACCCAGGACAGAGCCTAAAGCTGCTTTTCTGCAATAGGCCTTATGCTGCACGATATTAAATCCGGCAAAAATAATGCTGATAATATTGGCCGACATGACAATCGGAAATACCGATTTCACGTCCATACCCAAAAGCATCAGGATCGCCATATTGGGTACTGTGGATCCAAGCCCTATAAGATTCATTGCGCCAAAGACAAAAAACGAGCAAGCCGCAGCAAAAAGCTTATAGGAACGAAGTTCGGTCGTGTCGCCCGTGGAATCGCCGAGATAAAACAGTTTAAATACGATCAGCAATGCCGCTCCGATGAGTGCCGCCCCCATCGCCTGCCGGATATGGTGCTCATCCAGCCCTAGAAGGATTCGCACGCCAATAACCGCACCCACGGACTGTGCTGCGATGCAGACAATCAGCGTAACCGGATCCACCTGGAAGGATGAGAGAAATGCGATGGCCATCGTCCCCACCGGCAGGATCGCGCCTGCGATGATTGTTCCCATGATCAGTTTATCCTCAACATATTTTGACTTCCGGTAGGCAAAGACGCTGAGCGCGGTGTCCGAAAGGCCAAATGTCCCACAAAACATAATAATTGCCGAAGACGCGGCATAAAACAGATAGCTTCCCTTCTCCAGCCCCATTGCATTTCGATTGCGAAGAATATCCATACCTACAAAGGTGCCGTATGCCGCCATGGCGGTTACTATCACCGCCAAAAGGATCTGAACCACAAAATTGCCTCCAAACAGCAGTTTTACCTGCCGCTTTAAATTTTACTGCTCTTTTCGGTCAGAATAACAGTCCCGTCAGCAAGAAAATGACCGGCAGAGTAACCAGCATAAGGAGTGTGCTCTGCGCCACCGCCCTCGCGCCAAACGCCGTGTCGTCGCCCATTCCCTGAGCCATAATGACGGTCAAAGAACCGGACGGCAGCGCCGAGAGCAGCACCGCCGTGGTTGCGACCGTCCCGCTGATGCCCACAACCTTGAGCACCGGGGCCAAAATCAGCGGTACAATCAGAAGCCTGGACGCGGATACCAGATAGGAATATCTGTCCTTCATGATAACGCGAATATCCATATTGGCAATTTCACATCCGATGATAATCATGGATATCGGCGACATCATGCCGCCGACAGCGGTCAGCGTCGACTGAAAGAATTCCGGAAAACGGAGTCCTGAGAGATACAGCAGGATGGAGCCGATCGACACATAGATGGCGCTGTTGCCAAACAGGCTGCGGAGTGAGAGTTTGCCCTTTCCCTCCAACAGGAACAGGCCGTAGGAAAAGAAGAAGAGCTGATAGCTGATATTATAGGCCACGGTATACAGCGTACCCGCGCTGCCGTAAAGCTCACCCAGAATGGGAAAGCCGATAAAGCCCACGTTTGCAAAGACGATCACGTCGATAAAGACGCTCCTGAATTTCTCCCGGCTTTGCCATCCCCTCGTCAAAGCGCTGAGAAGGATGAGAGACACCGCATAATACAGCGCACTGATAATAAATACGATCAGCATTCCGTAGGCACTCTCGCTGGAGAAGGCCTCGCCGGCGGAGCTTATGATGTTGATTGGCAGCACGGCCTTGATTAGAAACGCCG
>JBFWKZ010000162.1:0-4367 GCA_050252415.1 Oscillospiraceae bacterium
CACCTGTTTGGTCCCCATAAGTACAGCGTTGGGTCTCCGAGGCCAGTTGAACAAACAATCCATTAGGTGCTCCAAGGTGCTAACCTTTTTGGGGACCTTTTGCTAACATTTTTACTTGACGAACACAGATACAGATGAGGTTTTACATTTTTGCACACGTAAGTGTGCAAAAAAATTATCTATTTTGTAAAGTTCACGTGACTTTTCGGTCAGCAAAAAATAATTTAGAGAAGCTGCGGCGTGACAGGGGACTGAACCAAGAGCGGTTGGCTCAGCCGCTTAAAGTTTCCAGACAGACCACAATCTCACTGGAGAAGAGGAAATATCACCCCTCAATTATGCTTGCTTTTAAGATAACAAAATTTTTTGGTAAAACAAATAAAGAGATATTTTATGAAGAGCGAGATAACATAATTCCTAATCATAGATATTATGTAAATTAAAATAGAACACGCATCACCAATCAGACTTTCATGCCGAATAAATAAGCCGCCGATTATCGGCGGCTTATTTGTTCGGCATAATTTATTTGGTTTCCCAGCCGTCGAGAGGCAGGCGCTGCATAGCGCCAAAGACCTTGCTCCTGAGGTCCGGGTAATTTTGAGACATTGTGCGGACAAGTTGTTTGATTTCGTGGCGCTTGCTGCTGTTGTCCTGTGGACATGGGTTTTCGACGATGGGGAGCTTATAGTGTTCTGCAAGATTGGCTATTTTTTGCTCTCCGGCATAGACCATTGGGCGAATCTGCCACACGCCGGCGCGGCTCATCCAAGTGCAGGGTTTAAAGCAGCTTATCCGCCCTTCATATAGAAGCGACATCATAAATGTCTCCACAGCGTCGTCAAAATGATGCCCCAGCGCGAGCTTATAGATTCCGTGTTCTTTTATAGCGTTATTCAGCGCACCGCGCCGCATTTTGGAACAGAGAGAACAGGGATTGCCTTCCTTACGGATGTCAAAGACGATCTCTTTGATGTCGGTATTGATGACGGTATAGGGGATTTCCCAGCGGCGGCAGAGTTCTTTTATGGGGGTATAGTCCATTCCATCAAATCCGAGATCGAGCGTCAGACCCTCAAGGTAAAATTTCTTCGGATAATAGCTCTGCAGGTATTTCAGCGCACACAGCAGCACCAGTGAATCTTTGCCGCCGGATACGCCGACGGCAATGCGGTCATTTTCACTTATCATGTTGTAATCGTCGATACAGCGGCGCAAAACGCCGGAAAATTCATTCATAGCCTTCATAAAAACCACCTGAAAATTCGAAAATTCATTTTGAGTAATTAAGAGAGAATACGAGAAATAAAGAGTAAATAAGAGATTATGATGATCTATTTAAAAAAATTAGTAAATAGGTGTTGACACCTGGATAGCATTGTGCTATAAATGGATAGCGCAGATGGGAAATTTACGCCTTTTTATTGTAACGGCGCACACAGAAATTGTCAAAACTTATTTTTATTTTATAAATGGAGGCAGAAAACATGTCCACTTTCATGGCTAACAAGGACACCGTTACCCGGAATTGGTATGTCCTTGATGCAGCTGGTAAGCCCATGGGCAAAACCGCTGCTCTCGCCGCCGATATTCTTCGCGGCAAGCTGAAAACAGATTATACCCCTCATGTTGACTGCGGTGATTTTGTTGTCATTATCAACGCAGAAAAGGCTGTTCTCACTGGGAAGAAGCTGGAACAGAAGTATTACCGCACCCATTCCGGTTATCCCGGTGGGCTTAAAGAGGTCCAATACAAAACGCTTATGCACGAAAAGCCCGAGCTGGCTATGCGCCTGGCTGTCCGCGGTATGCTTCAGAAGAACTCTATTGCCAAGTGGCAGCTCCGCCGCCTCAAGATCTATCGCGGTGCCGAGCATAAGCACGAGGCTCAGAAACCCGCCGTATGGGAACGCTAAAGGAGGAAAGAAGAAATGGCAACATATACCAGTAAGAAGCCCTATGTCTACGGCACCGGCCGCAGAAAATCCTCCGTTGCGAGAGTTCATCTCTTCACCGGCGGTACCGGAAAGATTACTATTAACGGACGCGATATCGACGAGTACTTTGGCCTTGAGACGCTGAAGCTCATCGTTAGACAGCCGCTTAATACCACCTCAACCACCGATAAGGTCGATATTGTTGCGACTGTCACCGGCGGCGGCGTGACCGGACAGGCAGGCGCCATCCGCCATGGCATTGCCCGCGCATTGCTGAAGGTGGATGAGAATTATCGTGCCGCTCTCAAGGCAGCCGGATTCCTGACTCGTGATCCCAGAATGAAAGAGCGTAAAAAGTACGGACTCAAAGCAGCCCGCCGCGCTCCACAGTTCTCCAAGAGATAACTTATCTACTAAAAAATCCTGTAACCGCAATGGTTGCAGGGTTTTGCTTTATGGATTTGTCGCAAATTTGTCGCAGCATGAGGCAAAAATGATTAGACGAAACACCAAGTAATTGTGATGCCTATGGGCTGCTTTTTAAATAGTAATTATTCAGCATTTACATGAACTTGCCAAATCTTTGAACTACTCTCCTTTTACTAGATTTTATATGTTCATCGGGAATCCCAACATCATGATAAATAATTGCCAACAGCACAAACTCAAGGACATGACAAGCTGCAAGCATTTCCTCATGTAATGGCTCTTTCTCTTTATCGTAATGTGTAAAATCCAAGCTGTTCACTATTACATCACCGCTACTTTGCCATTACTTAGAATCAATAAGTCGCATCAAAATAATTTCTTCAGTACTGAGCTGTTGCTATAGCTAGCTTTTGGTATCAAACTCAAATGCGTAAAAGCACCTGACCACTAAAGCAGGTGCTTTTAGTTTACCTGTGTGCGCCTGACAGTTACCTGCTGGGACATTACGATGTTTGAAATATAATTTTACAATTAATGACGTTGTATCACAATAGGTACAAACCGATAAGTTGTCAATGAAAGATATCTCCCTTAAAAAATGTTTGGTGAATCAGAAAATGTATCTACTAAATTGTAGGGTTAATTCTTCTCTGGATTACATGCGTATTTTAGATGGTTTGTAAAATTAATAGTTAAATTATTGACTTTTTTGACAAATAAGATGCCTTCTGCTATAATTTTATATACAAGGTATGTGAGATTGTATATTAAACAAAATTTCACGCGGAAATTAAATTTGATTCAGGAGGCTATTTTATGAACATTAAAAATGTTGTCCTCGTCGGCGGCGGTGTTCTCGGCAGCCAGATCGCTTATCAGACCGCATACAAAAGTTTTAACGTCACCGTCTACCTCAGAAGTGAGGGTTCCATCGAGCGCGCAAAGCCCAAATTCAAGAGACTGCACGACATCTATATCGACGAACTTCAGGCCGCCAAGGCCAACGGAGGCCCTGTTAGTCGCGGACTCGTTCCGAACATGAAGGACACCTCTAACATCGACTTTGACGCCCTCATCGCCAGCGCCGAGAAGGCCTACAACGGCCTTAAATACTGCATTGACATGGGCGAGGCGTTCAAGGACGCCGACCTCGTTATCGAGGCTCTGTCCGAGAACCCCCAGGAAAAGCTTGACTTCTACGGTCGGCTCCGCAGTCATCTGCCCGCTAAGACCATCATCGCAACGAACTCCTCCACCCTGCTGCCGAGCATGCTCGCCGATTCCACCGGCCGCCCGGAGAAGTTTCTCGCGCTGCACTTCGCCAACAGCATTTGGAAGAACAACACCGCCGAGGTCATGGGCCACAGTCGCACCGACCCAGCCGCGTATGAGGAGGTCGCCGAGTTTGCCACCGCCATCGGCATGATTCCGCTCAAGCTCAAGAAGGAAAAAGCCGGCTACCTGCTCAACTCCATGCTAGTACCGTTTTTGAACGCTGCCGAGGAGCTCTATGTCGACGACATCGCCGACCCGGAGACCATCGACAAGACCTGGGTTCTCGCCACCGGCGCCCCCGTAGGCCCGTTCCACATCCTCGACATTGTCGGCATCACGACCGCGTATAACATTGTCATGAACTATCCCGACGTCACCGACCCGAACTCTCTCCACGGCAGAATCGCGAAAAAGCTCAAGGAGACCTTCATCGACACCGGCAAAACCGGCATAAACGCCGGTGAGGGCTTCTTTAAGTACAAATAATGCACTGAAAACGAAAAGCATCCCGGATGTGTCCGGGATGCTTTTTATATGTGTGCCCGGTATGGGGCGATAGCTTGGCGGTGAGAGTCCGCTACGCGCTCGGTAGCAGGAAGTATAAGCCGAAAGCAAGGGGGTTCCACCGCTAGGCGGAATCTAAAGGAAGCCGGATGTCAGGACGAAGAAAAATATGTGGATTGTGGACTTTTATACTAAGATAGCAGAAAATAAAGATCGGAAGAG
>JBFWKZ010000163.1:0-4286 GCA_050252415.1 Oscillospiraceae bacterium
GGCGAACGGCTCTTTTGCTAAAATTGACGACATCACCAAAGTCTCAGGAATTGGTGAAAAAACGTTTGATTCAATAAAGAACCTCATCATCTGCAAGGAGGACGGTAAATGAAAATATTGGTTGTCGACGATGAAAAGCTTTTGGTCAAGGGCATTAAATTTAATCTCGAAAACGAGGGCTATGAGGTTGACGTCTGCTATGACGGCGAAACGGCTGTAGAGCTCGCAAAGTCTAACGAATACGGTATCATTTTGCTTGATCTGATGATGCCGAAGCTTGATGGGCTGGGGGCATGTATGCAGATACGTGAGTTTTCGAATGTCCCTATCATTATGCTGACGGCAAAGGGCGAGGATACCGATAAGCTCATCGGCTTTGAGTATGGCGCGGACGATTATATTACCAAACCTTTTAACATTCTTGAGCTGAAGGCGCGTGTGCGCGCGCTGTTGCGCCGCAGCGCCGCCGTTGCCGCTGCCTCTCCGGAGACAGGCAGACTGACTCACGCGCACATTACGATCGACTCGACACGCCGAAGCGCAGTTAAAGACGGCAAACCCGTTGAACTCACTGTAAAAGAATTTGACCTGATCGAGCTTCTCATGAAAAACCCGGGAAAGGTATTCAGCCGTGAAAATCTGCTCGATATGGTCTGGGGCTATGACTATCAGGGCGATATCCGCACGGTCGACGTCCATATCCGCCGCCTGCGTGAAAAGCTGGAGAAAAACCCCGCCGAGCCCGAGTGTATCATCACCAAGTGGGGTGTGGGTTATTATTTTGCCGATTAAAGCGGCGCAGGGTTAAGGATTACCCGCCCACGGTGCTGCCGTTTTGGGCTCATTATAGGTGTCATTATGGATTTCAGAAAAGGAAAAATTAAATTTTCTCTCTCGCTGAAGCTCTGTGCTATTTTTCTGGCGCTGGTTTTCGGCGTTGTAGTTCTCCTCAATATTTATCCCGTTACGCTGTCCCGCGACCTCGTCAGCGCGAATAAGAAAAGTTCCATGCTGAGTCAGGCCTCCGTCATGTCGTCCTCACTCTCCGCTCTGGAACATCTGACGGTGGACGGCGTATATCAGGCGATGGAGCTGCTGGATGTTGCAACGTCGAACCGCGTCATTGTCACGGACGAAAGTGCGAAAATATTATATGATAACTCAGCCACCGCCTCTTCGCTGGGCCGCTATGCCCTGTTCTCCGAAATCAATCTTGCGCTGAACAGCAAGGTAGTTTTCTATTCCAACTACTCGGACAATGCCTTTTCAAGCCACGTCGCTATGCCTGTCGTATATCAGGGAACGGTCATTGGCGCCGTGTATCTGTACGACTACGATACGGAACAGTCTGAATTCATTTCCGGCATACAGGCAACGATGTTTCAGATGTCCATTTTTCTCGCTCTCATCTCGCTGGTGCTCATACTCATATTCTCCAGAGCGCTGACAAAACGAATCAGCTATCTCGTCCAGGCAATCAACATTGTCCGGGAGGGCGACTATAACTACCGCATCGCCGTAAGCGGAAATGACGAGGTATCGGAACTCTCACGCGAGTTCAACAGCATGACCGACCAGCTGCGGGAAACGGAGGAGCGACGCCGCCGCTTTGTGTCGGATGCATCACATGAGCTGAAAACGCCGCTCGCCTCCATCCGTCTCCTGTCCGACAGCATTGTCCAGACCGAGGGCATGGACGTCGAAACCATGCGCGAATTCGTGACCGACATAGGCAACGAATCCGAGCGCCTTCAGCGAACGACCGAAAAGCTGCTCAGCCTCACGAGGCTCGACAGTGTTTCCATCCTGCACCGCGAGGCCGTGGATGTGAAGCAGGTTGCGGAAAATACGCTGCGGCTCCTGCAGCCGCTGGCACGCGACCTGAAAATTTTTCTGAAGTACGACCTCAGCGAGGGCTGCATCATATTTGCAAATGCCGATGACCTTTATCAAATCATTTTTAATCTCGTTGAAAACGGCATAAAATATAATACTCCGGACGGCATGGTGCACCTGCACCTCGCCTCAAAAGAAAACGCCGTCCGCCTTATTGTGGAGGACAGTGGAATCGGTATCCCCGCTGAGGATATGCCGCATATATTTGATCGTTTTTACCGCGTCGACAAGGCAAGATCCCGCGAGGCCGGCGGCAGCGGGCTTGGCCTCAGCATCGTCCACGACGCCGTCCTTGCAAACGGCGGCAGCATCGAGGTTTCAGCCAACGAACCTAAGGGCACGCGGTTCACCGTGCTGTTTCCCAGATATGAACAGGGGGATAAATCATGAAAAGGCTCATTCCCAACCTGCTCATCATCGCGCTTATGTGCTCCTGTGCTTCGAGCAGCACGGATTCTGTATATTCGGTATATCGTGTTATTGCCCAGCCGTATCAGACCAACGGCCAGCTGATGATCACCGAACCGGTTGAGATCGGCGAGGACGAAACGGTATTTGAGGCGCTGCTCAACGCGCTGACTGTTCAGCCGACCGATGCGCGCCTCTATAACCCGCTGGCCGGTATTGAAGTCGTCTCCTTTAATGTCACCGAGGGATCCGCAGTCCTGGAACTTGGCAGAGGATACCTTGAACTCAAGGGCATCACCAAGACTCTGGCGGACGCCTGCTGCGCGCTGACTCTGTGCGAACTTTCGGATATTGACAGGCTCTCCATATCGGTTGACGGAGAACTGGTAACCCAAGGGCTCACGGCGTCGGATATGTATTTAAGCGGTACCGGTTCAGAGCCGTATCAGCGTGAGATCTGCCTCTATTTTGCAAACGAGAGTGGTACGCTGCTCGTCCCCGAATACCGGACGCTCTCAATATCCAACAGTGCCCAACCGGAGCGATATGTCGTTGAGGAGCTGTTGCGTATACCCAACTCCTCCGATCTGCGTTCACCGATACCTGAGGGGACCGAGCTCCTCGGTATCACACACAACGGCAGGTCCTGCATACTAAACCTGTCCGGCGAGTTTCTTGAAAACAAGCCCAAGACAGCGACCGGCGAGGTTCTCGCCGTTTACTCTTTGGTCAACTCACTCACTTCCCTGGGTACCGTTAACGATGTTATGATAACGGTCGAGGGCAAAACAATCGGCAAATACGTCAATCTGTCACTTGACAAGCCGCTGGCCGGGCTTGACTTCATCGCAGGTTCACGCGGCTCGAGTGATAGCGAGCTTGAGGCACGTCTGTATTTTGCCTATGATGACAAGCTGTTCGGCGCGCCATGCGTCATCGATCAGTCTCAAGATGTGCACCAGACTCTGCTGGACAAGCTGATGTCCTCAAAGGATTTTGGCGGCTACACATCCCTCTTTAATGTCAGCGACAGGCTCTCATATACCGGAACGGAACATGGTATATGCACGGTCACGGTATCGCGCAGCTTTTTTGAGCGGCGTACGCCAAAAGAAGCGGACCTCGCTATCGACGCACTCTGTCTCACGCTGATCGAGCTTGACGATGTGAGCGCCGTACAGATCCGGTACAGCGACGGCACAATACCTTTAACCCCCAATCGTGATCTCAGCTCACCCGTAATGCAAATCACCGCCAATACGATAGAATAACAAGCGAGGTATCTATGAATCTGCCTATTCCCGCCCTCATGGCGAGGGATATCTATGCGCTGACACCGCAAGACTTTGCGCATTTTAACGTCAAGTTCCTTTTGATGGATCTTGACAATACGCTCTCACCCTATCATATCCAAGAGGCAGATGACCGTCTCCGCGCCTGGATCCAGTCGCTTAAGGATTCGGGACTCGAACTGTTTATCCTCTCAAATAATCATGGTAACCGACCTGCGCATTTTGCCGCGCAGCTCGGCGTGGATTACATAAAGCATGCAAAAAAGCCGCACACCGCCGCCGCCCTCTCGGTGATAAAAAGCAAGGGATATGCACCGAATGAGACGGCTATACTCGGTGATCAGATATACACGGATGTGCTGTGCGGCGTGCGATGCGGATGTGTTCCCATCTGTGTACGTCCTATCTGTATCTCGCACAACCCTTTGATTGCGGTACGGTATTTCTTGGAGATTCCGTTTCGGCTTGCTTATAAAAGGAGAAAAAGAAATGAATCGCATTGAAAAGCTTCAAAGGCTTCTACGAAGCCATAATCTTGATGCCATTTTGCTGAAAAATCCCAAAAACCGCCGATATGCAACAGGCTTTCCATCATCCGAGGGAACGGTACTTGTCTCCCGGCACGAGGTATTCTGCTTTGTCGACTTCCGCTATATTGAGGCGGCGAGACGCACGATAAAGAATGCGACC
>JBFWKZ010000164.1:0-4266 GCA_050252415.1 Oscillospiraceae bacterium
TTTGATTAGTTGTGCAACGGCAGGGTTGCGGAGCAGGCGAATCATAATTCCACCAAGTTTTTCGCCTTTTAGTAGCTTTGTTTTTAGTTCAGACATCATTAATACACCTCTCAAGTTTATTTTAATCTATTTTTTCAGGTATTTTCAAAGATGGATTACTATGTTTTCCATAGTTAGACATATATGCACCATTTTTTTGCTTTACTCAGTTATATCAATTATCTTTATCGAAATTTGTCATTAGATAAAGACTATCTTTTTTTGCTCTTTTCCATGACACTTAAAATACGAAACAGGATAATTTTATTCGAATTTTATGATTATCGGTGAGCGTATGCCGTTTATTTTCTCTTCCCTTTGGAATCATATCAGGCTACTCTTTTGCTTAGTTGATATCTAATATTAAATTTAAAATTAGATCTAATTATTATATATCACAATAAATAGAGAATTACAACGGTATTTTTATAAATTGTTACAATCGCATAATTTGTATTTCCATTTTTGTAATAATCAACATGTCTTCCTTTTTATGGATTTGCCTCCGTATTTTTCTTGCATATTAATAGTAATTGTTATATTATAAGAAAAAGAAAATAAGCAATAACTGCATAAACTGAATATAATTGCGTAGGAGTAAAATATTGTGGGAAATCAGGATAACAGAGGCACATTAGTCGATAAAGCCTACAATCATATCAACGATGATTTGCGTAAAAGATTTTATAATCCCGGTCAAAAATTAATCCTGCGTGAATTATCCGAACGCTATGGGATCAGCCAAACACCGATCAAGCAGGCGCTAAATCGCTTGATTTCAGAACGGGTTATCGAGAATATTCCTCGGTATGGGATGTATGTACGCAGAATCAGCCGGAAAGAAATTATGGATATGCTGCAGGCCAGACTCATGATAGAGAAATTTTGTATTCCCTTTATTATTGAGAAGGCAAGCGATCCGGATTTTATCAGAAGACTCGATGAGATTATGCAAAAGCATTCTGCCTTGCAAAACAGAGCGGAAACTGAGGATATCATCCCTGCGCATATTAAATATGACAGGCAGTTTCATCTTTTACTTGTTAGTTCATGCGACAACTCATCGATTTATAAATATTACTCAGATCTCATATCGCCAGTCTTTTTTAATTATGTATACTTTGCCAAAACAATACAGCGTCTAATGGATTCATATCTTGAGCATCAAAAAATATTTAGTGCAGTCAAAGACAAAAATTTTGATTTGCTTCAAACAACTATTGAATTGCATAATAAAAATACCTGTCTGGATTATGAAAGATTGCTCAATTCTCAACAATAGAGATTGTGATATTGACATCTCAGCAGACATTCAATGTTCATAGAAATAAAAAGCTAGTGGCGCGCTTTAAAATTAGATGCCACTCGCTTAATCGCTGTATGCAAGATACCCGGCGGATAATCCAATCATATTTTTTGTTTTCAGATTTTCTGTTTTGCCCGAAGCATATAAAAACCCGGCTTACATTTTTCGTAAGCCGGGTTTTTTACAGCCTGAACTAGGGCGTTTTTAATTTTTCAAACAAGCCTTAAGTCAATGGGTTTCATTCTATGCCTTACCGTCGCAGCCCAAGACATTCACGATCTTAGCCTTGACAAGTTCGCGGATATTGTCGCGCCCGGGCGAGAGATACTGTCTGGGGTCAAAATGCTCAGGATACTGCATAAGGTGCTCGCGTACGCCGGCGGTCATTGCGAGGCGGAGATCGGTATCGATGTTGATCTTGCACACGGCCATACGTGCTGCCTGACGGAGCATTTCCTCCGGTATACCGATAGCGTCGGCCAAATTCCCGCCGTTGCTGTTGACAATATCGACATATTTTGGAATAACGGATGACGCGCCGTGCAGAACGATGGGGAAGTTTGGCAGGCGTTTCTCGACCTCTTCCAGAATGTCCAAGCGGAGCTGCGGTTTTTGGCCGGGCTTATATTTATAGGCACCATGGCTGGTCCCAATGGCAATGGCAAGAGAGTCGACACCGGTTTTGGTTACGAACTCTTCAACATCCTCGGGACGGGTATAGGAGGAATCCTCGGCTGAGACGTTGACATCATCTTCAATTCCGGCAAGCCGTCCCAGTTCGCCTTCTACCACCACCCCCCTGTCGTGCGCATACGCAACGACCTGACGTGTGAGCCTTATATTTTCCTCAAAGCTGTGCTTCGAGCCGTCGATCATGACGGAGGTAAAGCCGCCGTCAATACAGGATTTACAAATATCAAAGCTTTCACCGTGGTCGAGATGCAGACAGATAGGAAGCCCGGTATCCTCCAAAGCGGCTTCGACAAGTTTGATAAGGTAAACGTGCTTGGCATATTTCCTTGCTCCGGCAGAGACCTGAAGTATAAGCGGGGCATTGACCTCGGCGGCCGCCTCGGTTATGCCCTGAACGATCTCCATATTGTTCACATTAAACGCACCGATCGCATATCCGCCCTTATAGGCCTTCCGGAACATCTCGGTTGTGGTAACTAGTGGCATAAATTCATCTCCCATTGAATATAATAATAAATAAAACCTTTTGTTGCTGCCGTCATAATTGGGATGTAAAGGCGACTTAGACAAAACAGAGAGACAAGCCGGTTCCACGCGGAAAAAAAGCGGCTCGCTTATTTTACATATCAATTCACGTTGTAGTTATTATATCATACAATTCTAGAAAATAAAGGAAAATTCCGTATTTATTTTATCCCTATTGTGTGCTATCATAATCCTATAACACGAACTTGGAGGTATCGCTATGGAAAAACAACGCACAGGAGCATGCATTATCGGCCAGTCCGGCGGTCCGACCGCCGTCATCAATGCCAGCGCCTACGGCGCAATTAAAAGCGCTCTTGAGTCACCGTATATTACGCGCGTTCTTGGCGCGGCAAACGGTATTGTCGGCGTCTTAAACGATAAGCTTTACGACCTCAATCAGGAGGACGAATATGAACTCACACTGCTCCTAAATACCCCCTCTTCCGAGCTTGGCTCCTGCCGGTATAAAATTGCTGACTTCAATGACGATGATACCGATTACAAGCGGATACTTGAGATATTCAAAAAGTATGATGTCCGGTACTTTTTCTATAACGGCGGCAACGATTCCATGGATACCTGCGATAAGATCAACCGGTATCTGCAAAAGGCCGGCTATGAGTGCCAGGTCATGGGGATTCCGAAGACGATCGACAACGACCTCTACGGCACCGACCATTGTCCGGGATTCGGCTCCGCCGCAAAATATATTGCCACCACCTGCATGGAGGTCTCCAAGGATGCCAGAGTGTATGCCCGCGGTATGATCACGATTATTGAGATCATGGGACGAAATGCCGGTTGGCTCGCGGGCAGCGCCGCACTTGCCACAAAATATGGCTCAGGTCCCGACCTCATCTATTTACCCGAAGTTGATTTTGATGTCGATCAGTTTTTTGCCGACGTTGTTCATCTCTATGAAAAGAACTGTAAGGTCCTTGTCGCGATGTCCGAGGGTGTGCATGATGGCGAAGGAAATCTTATTGCCAGTCTCTTTACCGATACGGCGGATGATAGGGATGTCTTTGGGCACGCTCAAATGGGCGGACTTGCCATAAGACTTGCCGCCGAGGTCAAGCGCCGTACCGGTGCTAAGGTTCGCGGCATTGAACTCAGCCTCATGCAGCGCTGTGCCGCCCACCTCGCCTCAAAAACCGATCTGGACGAGGCTATTCTTGCGGGTAAGGCTGCGGTTGAAAGCGCTGTAAATGGCGAGAGCGGCAAGATGGTCGCCTTTGAGCGTTTTTGTAAGAATGGCGAGTACCGTTGCAGAACCAAGCTTGTCCCCCTCGCCGACGTTGCAAACTATGAAAAGAAGGTTCCGCTGGACTGGATTTGCCCAAAGGGAAACAATGTTACGGAAGATTTCATAAATTATGTCGAGCCGCTTATCCAGGGATTTCCCCTCCGCGTCTATGATCACTCTCTGCCGCGCTATGCAAAGCTGAAAAAAGTCTTCGCGAAATAACCGGGAAAAATCAATCGGGGCTGCAGTAATGGTAAAATTGCTGCAGCCCCGATTGTTTTTTATGCCTAATGTTGCGGCGTGTGTCCGCAAATACATTTAGGCGGTCAATCCATGCATCTGTAATGGTAAAACAGGTCTGTTTTACCATCAAAAGAAGACATTATTTTAGGAGAAGCATTACGTCCCGGGAGATCACGATATTGTAGCTTTTCCGGGGTATCATAGGCTTATT
>JBFWKZ010000165.1:0-4247 GCA_050252415.1 Oscillospiraceae bacterium
AGATTCGTATGCAAGGCTCGGAGATCCTAAATTATGAAAAGGAGCCGCCCGTGGTGAACCGCACCCCAGAAGTTAGACATGAGATAAAATATACATTTGGAAGAGGTATAATAAACTGGACACCAAGAAAAGAGCAAATGAAAAGGTGGTCAGATTATTATGAAAAGAGCAGTTTACGACAAATATTTCAAAATGGCAGCAGTTAAACATGCTCGAAGCGTGGATCAGTCTGTCAATGATGTATCCAAAGAGTTATCCATCAGCGGTACCACTCTGCGCCGCTGGATAAATGAATACGACGAATATAGGGAAAGTGCGTTTCCGGGTCACGGGAACGCACTTTTTAACTCTACATATGAGATAAAAAAATTACAAAAGCAGATCGACGCACTAAAAATGGAGAAAACGCAAAAAGAGTAAGAGAGCCATTGAAAATGAAGCCCTGACAGAAATGATTGAGGACATATTCAACGATAACATCGGCCGACATGGTGCCAGACGGATTCAGCAGGTTCTTGAACAAAGGGGGTTGAAGTAAATCCCAAGAGGGTTTCTAAACTAATGAGTCAGCATGGCTTAATTGCCAAGGGTACGCGAAAAATTTACCGCAAGCCTCCCAAAGGGAAGCCGTATAAAGAAAAGGAAAACATATTGAACCGGGTATTCACGGCGGATGAACGAAACAAGATATGGGTCGGAGACATTACCTATATTCCTGCGAGACATGGTTTTCTTTACCTAGCTGTATTCATCGACAACGATTCAAGAAAAGTTGCAGGTCGGGCAATGGATACCCGGATACGTGATACATTGGTTCTTTCAGCACTTAATCAAGCAGCCGGTCGCGAGCACCCCGGATATGGACTGCCCGTTCATACCGATCGTGGATCGCAGTATACTTCTCAGCGGTTTCAAGCATTGCTGCTGCGATACGGTTTTCGCCAAAGTATGCGCCGCAAAGGCAATCCTTATAACGATGCAATTATAGAATCTTTTTACCGCACGTTAAAACGAGAGCTTGTTCGGGATGCCCATTATGACAATCCCGAACAAGCCCGGCAGGATATTTTAGTTATATTGAACTCCACTACAATAATACTAAGCGAATACATTCGTCTCTATGATGGCTTAGTCCCGCCCAATTTGAAACCCTAAATCTCTGAAAAACTTTATCTTTGTGCCTAGTTTTTCTTGACTGCTCCAAAGTCGCTTAATCAAAATTTGTCTAACTTTTTGGGGTCACTTCAATTGAGGCGGCTCTTTTTAAAATTCCTGTTTCAGACTGCGGGTAAAGAGCGAGGTTATTGCCTGTTTTGGTTCCGCACCATTGTATAAAACATCATTGACGGCGGAGCAAATCGGCAGCTCAACGCCGTATTTTTTTGAAAGAAACATGAGCGCTTTGACGGTGAAGCAGCCTTCGGCCAGTTTGGTATACGGCGTACCCTTAACAAGCAGTTCACCATAGCTGCGGTTGTGGCTGTATTGTGAAAAAACCGTCGCCTCATAGTCACCCAAATGACACAGGCCATATGCCGAAAGCTCGTTACCGCCCATTGCGGCAATAAGCCGGGCAATTTCACGCGTGCCGCGGGACATCAGTGCGCCTTTAAGCGTACTTAATCCCAAACCATCCAAAATTCCGGCGGCAATTCCGATTACATTCTTTGCCGCGGCCCCGACCTCGTTTCCGATAAGGTCCGCTCCGTAATAAAACCGGATAAGGTCACTCGAGAAATTTTCAACAAGATATTTTTTCGTGGCCTCATCCGCGCTGTCGATAACCATGCAGTTCGGTACGCCCCGGTAAAATTCCTGGACATGACCGGGTCCGATCCAAACGGCAACTTTGTTTGAAGGATCAAGTCCCTCGGTAGCGATCTCGGAGAGCCTGCGTCCGGTACCAATTTCGATTCCTTTCATGCAGAGAACGAAAATTTTGTTCTTGACGGGCATCGCCGCCAACTGCTCAATCAGGCTCTCAAGATTCTGTGAACCGATGGAGATAACAACAATTTCGCTGTCACGAACCGCATTGATATCCGTTGTCAGCTTAAGAGACTCGGGAAGCTCCAGATATTCGTTTTTACGCTCCGCCATAAAGCGCTGCATATTGCGGCTTCCCTCTCTGCCATATAATGAAACGTCATGTCCGATATGGTTAAGATACCATGCGATACAGGAACCCCATCTTCCACATCCGATAACTGTAATCTTCATCGTTTAAAACCCCATATTCATTCCGCCGGTCACTTTTGCCATGCTCTCACTCATGGACGTGTCCGCCTTACGCATAGCCTCGTTGACAGCCGCTATGACCATATCCTGCAGCATCTCGATATCCTCCGGGTCAACGGCGTCCGGTTCAATCGTCAGGGATGTTAATTCATGCTTTCCCGTTACCTCGGCCGTTACCATACCACCGCCGGCGGCGGCCGTATAGGTCTTGGATTCCATTTCCTCCTGCATTTTTATGATATCCTGCTGCATTTTCTGCGCTTGCTTCATCATATTCATATTCATTCCGCTGCCCATCATTCCGCCGCGGAAGCCGCCTTTTGCCATTTCTCATTCCTCCTATTTAAATTTTACGTTGCCAAATTTCATAAGATTATCAATTTTGTTTGCCTTGGGCTCACTATTTTGCGCAGGGGGATTTCCCTCTTCAATTTTAACAATTTTCCCCGCTCCGGTATTCTGTAAGGCCAATTTTAGCTGGTCAAGTACCACGGACGTTTTAAGCATATTTGCAGCAAAACCGTTTTTAATGTAAAGGACCAGTTCACCGTTTTCTATGACGCCCTCGGCGTGAAACGGATCGCTGATGATATTATATACCCCAAACGGCAGGGATTTTTTGAGACTCTCAAGTATTTTTTTCCAAAGCGCGCCGTCATACACCATGGCTTTCTCCGGTTCCGGTTTTGGCGCCGGATCAGGAACGGCGGCGTGTTCAGGTTCCGTCTCGGCCGTCGGCGCATTTTCTACGGCCGGCAGATCGGCCGGTTCGTCCGCCCATGGCGGTACCTCATCTACCGGTTTCGGTACAGCGGCCGGCTCCGGCATCGCTTTTGGCGGCCTAAACTCCGACTTCGGCGCATTTTTTGGCATCGCAGCCGGAACTTCACCGGCAACTTTTGTCTCAAGGCTTGCCACTCTGGCGTTGAGCGAGGCGATGTCTTCGCTCAACGCTGGGGAACACAACGTCACGATGCACATCTCCGCCGTAACACGCGGACTCAGGCTGTCTTTTATTTCGATCTGTGCTTTCTGAACCGTACCAAGATCATTCAAAAGCGCCGCATTGCTGAGCTTGTCCCCAAGTGTCACAAGGAGTTTAGGGTCATACCCGCCGGTCAGCAGGTCTGTGCTCCCTTTTGGGGCAATTTTGCTCATCAATACATCGCGGTATAATGAGGCAAGCTCATCGAGCAGCGTTTCCGGTTCCTTCCCATCCATCCAAAGCCTGGTAAAACAGGCCATTGCGCCCTGGGTATCGCCGCTTTCTATAAATTGCAGCAGCTCAGCTGTGCGGCGGTTTCCGGCAAGTCCCATAGCCGTCAGCACATCGTCGGCGGTTATCTCTTCCCTCCCCGCGCATTGATCGAGAAGAGAGACGGCGTCACGCATGGAGCCCTCCGAAAGGCGGGAGAGTACGCCCGCCGCTTCGCCTGTCAGCGTGATCCCCTCGCCTCTGGCTATCGTCTGGAGACGGTTTGATATCGCCGCACCGTCTATCCTGCGGAAACTGTAGCGCTGGCAGCGGGAGAGAATCGTTGCCGGAACCTTATGCAGCTCGGTCGTCGCCAGGATGAACATGAGGTGTTCGGGCGGCTCTTCCAATATCTTCAGCAGAGCATTGAACGCTGAGGCGGACAACATGTGCACCTCATCGATGATATATACACGCTTTTTGACCGAAGCCGGGGAGAATATTGCCTCATCCCGCAGAGCTCGGACATTATCGACTCCGTTATTTGAAGCCGCGTCCATCTCCTCGACATCCATAATGGAACCATCCAGTATACCCAGACAAGACCTGCATTTATTGCAGGGATTTCCGTTCACGGGGTGCTCACAGTTGACTGCGCGGGAAAGGATCTTCGCGCAGGTCGTCTTTCCGGTCCCATGGGTACCCACAAAGAGATACGCGTGAGACAACCGATCGTTTTTGACCTGATTTTTCAAAGTTTCAGTGATATGTTCCAGACCGACGACATCATCAAAAGTCAGCGGTCGCCATTTGC
>JBFWKZ010000166.1:0-4247 GCA_050252415.1 Oscillospiraceae bacterium
CTTTGCCGCTGTCTCCGACCCCGTGGCAGCCGGCCTGACCGGAGACGACTGCCAGTACATCACCGGCGTTTCAAACAACATTCCCTCTGCCGAGATCGTAAAGCTGATTTCCAATTTCCAACCGGATTATAAAAAGATCGGCTTCCTCTATACCTCCAGCGAGACCAACTCCGTATCGACCATCAATGCCGCAAAAGCATACTGCGACGAAAACGGCATAGCCTATGAAGAGTCTTCCATTGCCGCTTTGACCGACCTGCAGGCGGCTGTGAACAGTCTGCTGTCCAAGGGCGTCGATGCGCTTTACACCGGCAACGACAATTCCATTGCCTCGGCTATGCCCACCTATACCGATGTGGCTTACAGCCAGGGCGTACCGGTCTACTGCGGTGCCGACTCCATGGTCGCCGACGGCGGTTTTGCCACCATCGGTGTCGACTACGTCCAGCTCGGTAAACAGGTCGCCGCTATGATACTGAAGGTAACCGACGGCACGGTGCCTTCCGATATCCCCTATGAGACGCTCAGCGAATACGCCAAATATGTCAATCTCCAGGCGGCGGACCGTCTCGGTCTGACGATCACCGATCAAATGCTGGAGGGCTATGATGTCCTGGTCGAAAAGGACGGCACCAGCCACTTCGGTGAATAAGCAGCCGCTATGCAGTATTTTAGTATGCTCATCTCCGCTCTGGGCCAGGGTGTCATTTATGCACCCATGGCCCTGGGCGTCTTTTTGGCGTTTCGGATACTTGACACACCAGACCTAACCATAGACGGCAGCTTTGTATTCGGCATGACCGTCTGTGCCATGGTAACGATTGCAGGGCATCCGATTCTTGCGGTCTTTGCGGGTATTCTGGCCGGAATGGCGGCCGGTCTCGTCACCGGTTTCCTCCAGACCACACTGCGCATAAACCCCATCCTGTCGGGCATTCTTACCATGACGGGTCTGTATACGGTGAACTACATGGTTTTGGGCGGACAGTCGAACATCTATCTGCAAAGCATGGTGACAAATGAAAGCGGCGCGCAGGTTCCCGCCGCCAGTCTGACAATCTATAAGATGGCGGCAGCGCTTGGAAACAGCGATATTGCCGCGCTGGGACTCTCAACGGCGATTGTCGTGGTCGTTTCTTTACTCATGGCCGTATTTTTCAAGACACGTCTGGGCATGGCTATCCGCGCAACAGGAGATAATGAGGAAATGGTCCGCTCCTCCTCGATAAATGCCAACATGATGCGTTCTGTCGGTATCATGCTTGCAAACGGTCTTGTCGGCCTCTCCGGCGCGATACTCTGTGAGCAGCAGCGCTATGCCGATCTCGGTTCCGGCAGCGGCATGCTGGTTGTCGGTCTGGCTTCGGTAATTATCGGTCAGGCGCTCTTTGGCCGACGCGGCGTGACGGTTGGCATTGTTTCGGCCGCTTGTGGCTCAGTGATCTACCGCATTATTTTGCAGGTAGCCTATCAGATCGACATGCCCAGTTATATGGTCAAGCTGTTATCGGCACTGATTGTGACGGTTGCGCTGGTCCTGCCGCTGCTTAAAGAGAAGATAAAAATCATGCGCGCACGGCGCGCCGGAGAAAAGGAGTCGTGCAAATGAGTTCACAGCTCTCGATTCTGCATTTAACAAAAAGTTTTGAGGTAGGCACGCCAAATGAAAAGGTGGCTCTGGACAATTTCACACTCGAAGTCAAACGCGGTGAATTCATTACGATACTTGGCTCGAACGGTGCGGGTAAATCTACTCTTTTTAATGCCATTCTAGGCAAATTTCTGCCAGATGCGGGTAAAATTTTTCTTGACGGCGAAAACATCACCTATTTAAAAGACTATCAGCGGGCAGCAAATATCGGCTGCCTTTACCAAAACCCCCTGCGCGGTACGGCGCCCAACATGACGATTGAAGAAAATCTGGCTCTCGCCTACACGCGCAATGCCTCAAAATCTTTTTTTGCAGTCAATCACAAGGACTCGGCGCTGTTTCGTGACCTGCTGGCAACACTGGGTCTCGGACTTGAGGACAGGATGAAAACAAAGATGGGCCTGCTCTCCGGCGGACAGCGTCAGGCGGCGTCCCTTCTTATGGCGACGATTGCGAAGCCGAAGCTGTTGCTTCTGGATGAGCATACCGCTGCGCTTGACCCTGCAACGTCAAAAAAAGTCCTCGATGTCACCGGAAAAATTGTCGCGGAAAATGCCTTGACCGCGCTTATGATCACCCATGATATGAATCAGGCGCTTAGCTTCGGCAGCCGAACGGTCATGATGGATTCGGGCCGTCTGGTGCTGGATATTCAAGGCGCCGAGCGCGCGGGAATGACACCACGCAAACTCGTGGAGCTGTTTTCCGCCAAGGCCGGCCAGAGCTTATCCGACCGGACGATGCTTTCTATGTAAAAAAATTCCGGCAAATACTAGTTCTTAAATATATTATCTCTCTATGCTTTTTTAAAACGAATATACGATACTTTAAAAGACTGCCGGAGCAATTTTCTTGCTTCGGCAGTTATTATTCGTGTTAATTTACTGATCAAACAAGACAAGGTATACCGTCATAGCCTGTTTTTCAAGAAAGCTTTTGATGGCCATGGCCGCAACGGACAGCGCCTCGTCTTTCGGATATCCGAATATGCCGGAGGAAATAAGCGGAAAGGCAACGCTGTGAAGGCCATGCGCCAAGGCCAGTTCAAGGGATTTGGTATAGCATGATGAGAGTAACGCCTTCTCCCCCTGGTCCCCGCCCCGCCATACCGGACCGACCGTATGAATGATATACCGTGCCGGCAGCGCGTATCCGCCGGTTATAACGGCATCGCCTACAGCACAATAGCCGATTTTATCGCACTCGGCCTGCAATTTCTTCGCACCGGCGGCGGCAAAAATGGCTCCGCAGACGCCTCCTCCCTGTTGGAGCCGGCTGTTGGCGGCGTTGACAATCGCCCCCACCGGCATTTTCGTGAGATCGTTATGAACAATTTCAAGCGGCATTTGTATCCCTCCGTCTTCGTCGTGTCTGTTTAGATTATACCGCTATCAGAAAGTGCAATCAAGAAGTGACATGACCCGCTGCATTACTAAAAAATATATTTTGTGTTTCAGGACGCCAACAATCTTTTCCTCATATACTGCAATGTATCATATAAATACTACTGGGGGGACCTTATGACGCCAAATGAAACACATATGGCCTACCGAGTTTCGATAAAAGGGATGTTTATTAACCTTTTACTCTTTATTGCAAAAGGAACTTTGGGACTTTTAATTCATTCAACAAGTCTTCTGTCGGATGCGGTGCATTCCCTGTCTGATATTATCAGTACTTTGGTCGTGCTGTTAGGAATCAAACTATCGAGTCAACCCACCGACAAGGAGCATCCATATGGCCACGATAAATTTGAATGTATCATTGCATTCTTACTTGGAATCATGCTTTTCGTTATCGGCAGTACGATTGCATGGGAAGGCATCCAAAAATTCTGGCAGCCAAAGAGTGCTGAATATGCCGGAACGACACTCCGTATCTTTGCCATTGCGGCGGCTGCAGTCTCCATTTTGGCTAAAGAATGGATGTATCGCTTCACAATGACATGTTCCCGCCTGATTAGGTCTGCGTCTATGGCTGCGGACGCATGGCACCATCGGACCGACGCGTTTTCCTCAGTTGGCAGCCTCGTCGGCGTTATCGGAATATGTGTCGGTTTTCCTCTTGTCGATGCGGCTGCCTGTATCATAATTTCCGGTTTTATTTACAAAGCGGCATATGACATCTGTGCAGATGCCTGCAGTAAATTGGTGGATTCTTCAGGAAATCCGGATATCATCTATAGGATTGAACAAGTGGTGAAACGGAATAATGAAGTGCTGTCCATCGATATTATCAAGACCAGGCAATTCGGCTCAAAATTGTATGTTGATCTGGAGATCACGCTGGATCACAATATCACATTTGAACACTCTCATCAGGTGGCCCATTATCTTCATGACAACATTGAATCAACCATTTCAGACGTGAAACACTGTATGATTCACGTCAATCCATCGGCATAAGAAAGTTCATGGTGAAAAGACCGGCTTCGAGTTAAACTCAGAGCCGGTCTTTGAGCTTAAATCGTTTCCCTTGCCCGGTTCGATTTGATTGAATTTACCGAATTCCCCATTAACGTATAGAAATCTCTGATTCCAACGATTATTTCCCCCTCATATACGATTCAGACGGCAGCGTAACCAATTCCTCGACT
>JBFWKZ010000167.1:0-4228 GCA_050252415.1 Oscillospiraceae bacterium
GCAGAAAACTTCAATATAATCGTTAAGTGCGTCCGAGAGTATTTCGTAGTCTCTTGGAGTCGGCTCGTATGTGTACCACTCCGTTTTTTCGTTATATGTCCAGGCATAGGGTAAATTATCGTTTGAGACCTTTGACGTTGTCTTCCCGCCGAGTACATCGGCAAAGCGAAGCGTGAGCGAGTCTACCGGGCCGTCGTTGCGGTTTATTACTGTTGCCTTGATGCCCTCATAATGATCGGCGGTTCCCATTGTCACAAATTCCGCTTTAAGCCGGAGATTTTTGCCGATGCTGGCGTAATATGCCCGACCGACGACCTTAACGTCTGCGGTATAATAATTGCTATCAAGTATATTTCGTAGTTCTTTTTCAAAAAAATTCATAGCGCTCCTCCTTACATTCCGAGAATACTCCAAATATATAGCGGCGCCGTCAGCGTGAACACAAGGCAGGCAAACAAGATCGCCGGCGCCGTCCACTCGAACTGACCTTGCTTGCGGTAATCAAAATACGCCGTGCCTATTTTTGCGAAGAAAAATACGGCGAGAATGAGGTCTATCGCGGGGAATACCACGTTGTTCACTACGGTCTTGATCTGCACCGAAGCGTCGCTCCATGTGCCCTCGATAGCGCCGGCAACGTCGCCGGTTCCGGCCGCGAGAGCGTTTGTTCCGAGCAGCGCGGTTACAATCAGCGCCATGCTTAAAAAGATGACGAATTTTTTATTGTTCATATAAGCCGCCTTTCGTTAATGCTTCGAGGCCGCGGATTTTCTCCACGGCCTCGATTGATAATTATTGCCGGCGCGCTACATCCCGCTCATTGCCGGCTGCCCCTGCTCCTGCTGAGGGCTTTGGCTTGGAGCCGCCTGCTGCTCGCCCGTTTTCTGAAGCTGTGAAAGCTCCTGCCGGTAAGCGTCGATAACCGCCTTATCAAATTCGACTCTGGCCTCCTTGGTGCAGGGGAAGCAGATGTCTTTGTAGCCGTCCTTGACCTTGACGCTGGGCATGGACACGAACAGTCCGTTCGTACCCTCCATGACGCGGAAGCCGCGCATAGCGAAGGCGTCGTTGATGTTAACATTGGCCGTCGCCCTTTGTGTTCCGGAGGCTTTGAGATCATATATCCGCACATCGTACTTTACGGGATAGCCGTTTACCTGCGTCCGTTCTTCCAAGGATTTGGGAGCTGCGGCGGGTTTTATGCTTTTGCTCATGTTTTGTCATTCCTTTCTTCGTCGTTATTACATTTCCATTCCGTTCATTTGCTGCGCGTCGTTTTGCTGTGCGGTAAACTGCTCCAGCTGTTCCCGCGCCCACTCGGGCAAATGCCCGTTTTTGAGTATGCCGACGAAATCGCTTCGATTCCACCGGGTTTTTTCGCCGTCCGAAAGGCAGGTCGCGAATACCGCTCTGCCGGAGCTGTCCGGATTACAGCCGAAGCCACCCGTCGCCAGCCACAGCTGATTCTCACCGCTCCAGGCGCTCTCCTTGAGAATATTCGGAGATATAACAAGCACCTTTCCCTCGTAGTCCCGCTCCATGGAATCCGCCTCGCACTGCTTGTGCTCAAACAGATTCAGAGCCTCATACTCTCTCCGGGCCTGATTAATAAAGCCGTCGAGGACGGCAGGGTGCGAGCCGACGACGATGTAGTGGTTATGCTCCTTATCGGGCGGGATATAAGCGCCTTTCGCCCATACCTTGTTGGCGTCGCTGAACCTGCCATCCCAATCGAGACACTGAACCGTGTTGGCAAGAACGTGGTTGACGCGCTTGAAGCCGTATTCCTCAATGACTCTTTTTGCACAGTCGGCATTAAGGTGCATACCGTCGAAGTTATTGCGAATCGCTTCCTCGATGGCTTCCTTGCAGGCTTTATTCAGCCTGTAGCTCTCGCGCCATTCATGAATTTCGCCCAGCCGCCGCGCCTCGTCAGCCGAATACGGATAAAGGTATGCTTCATTCGTCATCGCCCGTTTCCTCCTGCATGATTTGCTCGTCCAGAGCGGCGATGCACACGCCGCTCTCAATGAGCGTGGTCAATACCTGCGGTGGGAAATCGGTCACGTCGAACTGCCTCTCGGACTCAATCACCACGATTTCGCCGTCACCGCCTGTGAAGGCCTCCAGCTTGGCGTCCTTGGGAATGCCCGCTTCTTCCAACAGATAATCGGGAAGCGTAATGCCGACGCCTTCCAGAATGTCCCGGCACAGCTCACAGTTTTTAACGCATTCCGCGAAACCGAATTCGCAGCCTTCGCCGCAGTTGTCGCAAAAGCCGGCTGTACTTCCAAGCGCCGTGGTCAGTTCTGCCGCCAGGTCGAGAAGGGAGGATATAAGGCATACCTGTTCTTTAGCCGTCGGCTTCTGCCTGCTCAGCACGATTACGCCGTCCCTGGCTTGAAGGGATAGCACCTCGCTCTGCTCGAAGCCGCAGATATCAAAAATATCGCTCGGGATGCTCGTCACCTGACGCTTCATTGTCTCTTTCTGATTATTCTCCACAAATCATTCCTCCTGATAATAATTAATGAGCGGCGCCGGCGTTTCGGCAAGTACAAGCTCGTTGCCGCTGGACATATCGAATAAGCTCATCTGGGCGGGATTACGCCTGCTCCGTTCCCGCATATCGTAGTTGGCGATGAGCAGCTCGGAAAACTGCGCCCCGTTATCGTAACGCTGCTTAATGTTATTCAGACGGGTATGCGTTTCCATTTGAATGCCGGGCGCGTCGTAAAGCTCGCGTATGAAGGCGCAGTCGTTGTACGAAAGCAGAAATTTGCCCTCTATGCGCATCAGAGTGTCACGCAGCCGAAGGTGGTCAGCGGCAGTGAAGCCGTTTTCACCGATGTTCATGTAATAGCCCTCCGTTTCAAAATACGGCGGATCAAGATAGAAAAAGCTCATCGGGCGGTCGTACTGCCTGATGAGCTTCTCAAAATCCTTATTCTCAATTACTACCTTAGACAGCCGACTGTGCGCCTGGTCGAAGAGCGGAAAATTCGAGCTCATATCGTGCGGCTGGCTGCCGAAGCTGGTCAGCCCCGAAGCGTAGCTGTAACGGATAAGCTGGTAAAACCACGCGGCCCGTTCCACGGGATCGCCGGGGTAAGTGTTGGTCAGCGTGTCCTTCATGCGGTTGAATTCCGAACGGGAGTTCAGCGCGTATTTTAATGAGCTTTTGAGCTCCTCAGGATATTCCTTAACGCATCTGTACAGGTTGACCAGCAACTCATTGAAGTCGTTAAAAACCTCGAAATCCTTGCCGGGGTTCTTGTGAAATAGCACCCAGCCAGCCCCGCCAAAGACCTCGATATATCGCTCGTATTCAACGGGAAAGAGGGTCACAATCAGCTCCCGCAGCGCCATTTTCCCGCCGATCCAGGACATAAAGCTATTCATTTTTTGCCACCTCCCCCGGCGGCGAGAGCCTGCTTCGGCTATATTCATTAATCATGGAAGACCTCCTGTTACGGACGTTTTCCCGAAAAAAGAAAGACAGGACCGCTTATCCCTTTCGGAAAAACGGCCCTGTCTGTTATGGTTTTTGAAACGGCGGCAGGTTTCCCCGCCGCCGCGGCTTATTAATTACGAATCGCCCGTGGCGTCATCCTGATACATACTGCCGTCTATGGTCACGGCAGCGGTTCTCGTCTGGGTGAGGTATACGTTTGAGCCAGTCAGTGCTGTCGCCTGCGGGTCAAGCGCTCTGACGGTGAAGGTAATGGTGTATGTGCCGTCCGGCGTTTCGACAGGAATGTAGATTTTTCTGGCTCCTGTCACGCTATCTGAATTGACGGGGAACTGCCATGTGCCGCCGACATTTTGGAGTAATACGGTTTTTGTGCCGGTGAAGTTATAGCTTGCCGTTACCGTAACGTCCTCAACATGTTCCGCAGTCACGGGAAGGCTGACTGTTATGCCGTATCCGCTCCTGGTCGCGTTGCCGGATTTCAGGGTGCCGGAGCCGCCGTCACCGAGCGTGGGTGTTCCGGCGCTCAGAGATGCGGAGGAGGCAAACTCGGCGCTTATTGTATGCGCGGAGGTTATGTTACTGAAGGTGTAGCTTGATACCGCGCCGACAGACGCGCCGTCCACTTTAACATCCGCAAGCCTGTACCCGCTGTCCGGTGTGGTGGTGAAGGCTTTGCTTCCGCCCTTGGCGACGCTTTGACTGCCGGAGGGAGATATGCTTCCGCCAGTTCCCGCGCTTGCTGAAATTGTGTAG
>JBFWKZ010000168.1:0-4185 GCA_050252415.1 Oscillospiraceae bacterium
ACCGAAAGATACGACAGTCTGGTGCTTTCGCCCGGGGCCTCCCCCATACGTCCCAAACTCCCCGGAATCGAAAACGACCACGTTTTTACGTTGAGAAATATACCGGATGTATCTGCCATAGATGCATTTATTACAAGCCGCAAACCTGCATCGTGCGCCGTGATAGGCGCCGGGTTTATCGGAATGGAGATGGCAGAAAACCTTTTAAAGCGCGGATTAAAGGTCTCGGTGATTGAAGCGGCATCACATGTCATGGCGCCCATTGACGGCGATATGGCGCACGAGGTGCATAATTATGCCCGTTCAAAGGGAATTGATCTGTACCTCGAAAAGCTGTGCACCGGCATCACGGATCGGACCGTTCTTCTGGATGACGGGACCGAGGTATCCGCAGAACTTGTGCTGATGAGCGTGGGCGTCATGCCCGAAACGGCGTTTCTGAAGGGGAGCGGGCTGGCGCTCGGCAGGCGCGGAGAAATACTCGTAAACGACTATCTTGAGACATCCGTCAAGGACGTATATGCGCTTGGCGACGCCGCTTCCACGGTCAATATCGTCAGCGGGGCAGCCGGTTTGATCCCTCTGGCGGGTCCCGCCAATAAGCAAGCCCGCATCGTGGCCGACAATATCTGCGGGCGCAAAACGGCATACAGTGGCAGTCAGGGAACGTCAATTATGAAATTCTTTGATATGACCGTCGCCTGCACAGGCGAAAAAGAAGAAGCGCTCAAAAAGCGGCAAGAAAAATATTTAAAATCCATTACCTTTTCAAACAGCCATGCCGGCTATTACCCGGGCAGCGAAATGATGGGCATCAAGCTGATCTTTACTCCTAAAGACGGCTTGCTGCTTGGCGCTCAGATCGTCGGCGGCAAGGGCGTTGACAAACGCATCGACGATTTTTCGACCGCCATACGCCTCAAGAAAACCGTATATGACCTACAGGAATTGGAATTCGCATACGCGCCGCCGTTCTCCGCAGCCAAGGACCCTGTGAATATGGCCGGGTATACCGCCGCCAATATACTCGAAGGCCGAATGGCGCCGTATTATGCAGAAGAAGTATCCACAATACCGCCGGACGCGCTGCGGGTCGATGTCCGCACGGCGGAAGAATATGACGGCGGCCATATTGACGGATTCGTCAACATTCCGCTGGAGGAGCTCCGTCAGCGAATCCATGAATTCGTGCCGCAGAAAAAGGCCTATATCACCTGCCAGATAGGCCTTCGAGGCTACATCGCCCAGCGCATCCTGGCGCAGCGCGGCTTCGAGGTGAAAAACCTTTCCGGCGGATACCAAATGTACGCTGCAATGGCAACGGATACCTGTCAGGCATCCGACACCATGCATGAATACACCCATTGCGGAATGCTGAAAAACTGAAATCGCCTTAGCTTATGTCGGCCTCTTCCGATACGGGACATGGGGCGTATAAAGCAAGCCCCGCGGGAAATTTCTCACCCGCGGGGCTTGTTGTTTAATCCTCTGTAACGTGGATGACTCGCGGGACTGGGCCAGGCTTTATCTGTTAGATACAGCTTTTCGTCGGACACATAAAATTTAGCCTTGTACCGGGGTTGCTTCATCATATTTCTTTGACTCCAGTTTCAGCTCGAGCAGGGCCGTTTTGGATGCAGACTCATTTTTCTGCGTTTCGTGCGCCAGCTCAAGCAGTGCAATTTTGGATGCAGATTCATTGAGCTTTTTAATGGCTGTCAATTTATCGACTGTTATGCTGGATTTTTCTTTAATGAGCGCGATTGATTTTTTGTATTCGTTCTCAAGCGCCTCGGATAGCGCCCTGTTTGCATGCAAAAGCTTTTCATTTTGATTGCTCAGTTCCTCAAGAGCTTTGGTCAGTACGGCAAGATTGTGTGTCAGGGTTTTATTATCAAGCGTTAAGGTTTCGATGTCCTGTGCTTTAAGCGCTATTTCACTGTTGCATTTCTCTACTACATCCGTTTCCGCGGCAAGCTGAGCGGTCAATTCATGAATTTTTGTTGTAAGCTCCTCTGTCTTGCCTTCATAAATAAGGGTGTTAAGGTATTGGATTCGGGTCTCTTTTTCCTCAACTTTGCCTGAAAGCTGGGCCACCACATGGCGCAGCTTTTTTGATTCCATAATTTCATTTTTGAGCAATTCCTTTACGCCGAGCTTTTCCTGCTGCGATTGCTCAAGTCTAACGGAACAATCTTTTACAATGTCGTTGAGCTGATTAATCTGATTCTCCAGCTGACTTTTATTAATCTTGCTTTTGTTTATCTCTTCTTCAAGGGCAAAAGCGTGGTTTATCAGCGCCATAATGTCGGAGGGCGACATTTCTTCCTCCTCCAGTGCGTTGCATCGCATGGATTCGGTGAGGTTTTTATTTTCAGCTTCAAGCTGCATCAGGCGCAGTTTCAGGGCTTCGTTCTCTTTTTTGAGGCTTTCCTTTTCCTCAAACAACAGCTGCTGATTGTGAGAAAAAGTATCGGACATGGCCTGCTGCTGTTTTCGCAAAATGCCGAGGTACTCTAAAACAGAGCTTTTTGTGTACCCGCCCAAGGCCTTTTTAAGGTACTGATTCATGTCGGTTTCTTCTGTTTTAGCGCGCAATGCCTCAACAATATTGCTTTCGCCGTTTATTTCTGTCATCCCATATCACTCCTCATCTTTTGTACGATGTATGCACAGCTTGTCGCCTTTTGAAACCCTGGCGGAACCGGCGGATACTTCAAGGACATGCGCGGCATTTTTAACTTGCTTACCTATGCGCCATGGCGGCAGGGTTTCGATATCAAGCACCGCCATATCTTCAGAAAGATAGACGGCATCAATGGTCATCCTCATAAAAAAGCAGTGGATGCCGGCGCAGTTTAGCAGCAGCAGCGCTTCTCCCTCATCAAGATTTGTTCTCCCCATGAGCCCTTTCAAGCGGGATAAAAAACTGTCGGCGATGGTCAGCTTGTCCGCAACAACCGTCTCATTGCAAGAAATGATCATGACCATCACCCTCTAAACTGCTCGATTATTTTTACTGCGGCGGGGCCCATTAAAACAATAAATAACACGGGAAAAATAAAGCCGACCATCGGAAGCAGAATTTTAACCGAAATTTTCATGGCCTTTTCCTCCACCTTGTTTCGCCTGCTCATGCGCATGGCGGCGGCCTGCGCATGCAGAACATTTTTAATGGATATACCCAGTTGTTCTGCCTGAATGAGCGCGCCGACGAAGGTTTTCACCTCGCCTAATTCACAGCGCTTGGCAAAGAGGGTCAGGGCGTCTCGCCTTGTTCGGCCCATGGTCATTTCTCTGTAGGTGATGGTCAGCTCATCGATTAAAGCGCCTTCGAAGTGTCCGATGACATGCAAAAGCGCCTGTTCAAAGCCGAGACCCGCCTCAACGTTTATGCTCAGCAAGTCTAAGACGCTGGGGAGCTGCTCCTCCATGGACCGGCGCCGTTTTGATATGTTGGCCGTCAGGTGGAAACGCATGATGGTATAACCTGCGTACAGCCCCAAAAGCGCCCCGAGGATTGCGCCTTTACCATAACCGGTGAGCAACGTCAGCATGCCCAGAAAGAACGCGCTGCCGGAAATGACAAAGAGCCGAATAACAGAGTATTCAGCGGGGCTGACATGATAACCGGCCTGACGGAGCATCTGTTTGAGCTTTTCAGATTGCTGGCGCCTGGCGTCGCTTTTTGCTTCAGACGGCTGGGGCAGGTATTTTTCCAACTTCACCGACATGGACTTAATAAAAGGCTTTATGAGACGCTCAGATAAGGGCTTGCTCAGGTCCTCGTCTATAATAACGGCTTTTTGGGTGTTGGTCAGAACGAGATCCACGCGCCTGCGCACCAAATCATAACGCATTCCATAAGCGCTAAAGGACAGCGTGATAAGCGAAAAGACCAGCATGCCGCAAGCGATGGCAATATAAGCAGTCATAAAAAACAACCTCAATACTTGATATTTACAATCTTATTGATCACAGCGAACCCGGTGGCCTCCAGAACGACTGACAGCGCCATCATCAATTTGCCCGGTTGGCTGTCAAAAAAGGAGTGGAAATATTCCGGGTTGATAAGCATGAGGACCAATATAATAAACACGGGCAACAGTCCGATGATGAGCCCTGAGGTGCGGCCGGAAGAGGTCAGAATGCGCACTTCATTTTTTATTTTGATCCGGTCTTTCA
>JBFWKZ010000169.1:0-4177 GCA_050252415.1 Oscillospiraceae bacterium
CGCTGTTCTCGGCGGCTTCGGGCTTATTCCCGGCGCCATGCTCGGCGGACTTGTCATAGGCTTTGTGGTAGCGCTTGCCACTGCCTATGTGAATTCCGCACTGGCAGATACCATAGTCTTTCTCATCCTCATTGTCGTACTTCTCATTAAGCCGGATGGAATTCTTGGAAAGAATGTAGGTGAAAAGGTATGAGTACACTGCGAAAAAGCAACGCAAAGGGATCTGCAATCAATCTTCTGATGATTGCGGCGCTGTTCCTTATCGTATTTATCCTCAGTCAAACTATGGATAACAACGCCTACCGCCGCACACTGGTACCGATCATTTGGCAGCTGTGTATTTTCATTCTGTTGGGAACTTCACTCAATCTTTCTCTGGGTTTTATGGGACAGCTTACGCTGGGCCATATGGGGTTTATGGCTATCGGCGCTTATACCACGGCCTTGCTTTCGCTTGCGCTTGAGCGTGCGGAGATATTCTCTGTAAAAGACGCCTCCACCGGAATGGTCTATTTGAGCATACTGGGCTTTATCCTTGTCGGGGCCATCTTGGCGGGTCTTGTCGGTCTTCTGGTCGGCATACCGGCGCTGAGGCTGCGCGGCGACTATCTTGCCATTGTCACGCTGGGCTTTGGACTCATTGTGGTAAATCTCATTGCAAACATTCCATATGCCGGCGGCGACGGCCTGGCACAAGGCACCGCCAGTTCTTCCCTATATGCGACAGGCCTCGGACTTTCAACCAAGATGCAGGCAAAATACATATGGCTGGTACTCGGCGTGACGATCGTCTCGGTCGCTGTCATGTTTCTGTTTATCAATTCCAAGTACGGCAGGGCAATAAAGGCAATCCGTGACGACGACATTGCCGCAGGCGCCAGCGGCGTCAACACAACTTATTACAAAATTCTCACTTTTGCCATCTCCGCTTTCTTTGCCGGACTTTCCGGCGGGCTTTATGCCACCTGTTTCTCATCGCTCTCAACCGCGAGCTTCAGCTTCGCAAGCTCCAGCATTTGGGACAGCACCTTTATCGTCGTCCTTGTCGTTCTCGGCGGCATGGGATCTCTGACCGGATCAGTCGTCTCGGCCATCATTATGTATATGTTAAACTATGAAATCAAGAACGGAGCCTGGGTAGAATCCATGCCCGGTATCATACAGACGCTTTTCAACTATCCGATGCTCATCTATGCCGTAATCCTCATGATATTCATCATCTTCCGCCCACGTGGGATCATGGGAACCTATGAGTTTAATCCCGGTTCCATTTTGATGCGCGGGCGAAATAAGGAGGCGAAAGGCAATGGCTGAGCGCATACCTGTTCTCAAAACCGAAGGTCTTGGCATTGTGTTTGACGGGCTTGAGGCGGTCAAGGACTTCAGTATCGAAATATACGAAGGCGAACTGGTCGGTCTCATCGGGCCTAACGGCGCGGGCAAGACCACGGTGTTCAATCTCCTCACCGGCGTTTATATCCCCACCAGCGGTACCGTCTCTCTCTGCGGAAAAATACTCAACGGTATGAAAACGCATCAGGTTGTTGCGGAAGGCGTGGCGAGGACCTTTCAAAATATTCGGCTGTTCAAAGAAATGACGGTGCTCGAAAACGTCAAAGTTGCCTTTACCAAAGATATCCGGTATGGCATTTTGGATTCTCTGGTCCGAACAAAAAAATACTGGCAGTATGAGGTGGAGATCACAGAAAAGGCTCTGGATTATCTGAAGATTTTCCATCTGGATGATAAGGCGGACGACCTCGCCTCCAGCCTCCCCTATGGTCAACAGCGTAAACTGGAAATTGCCAGAGCGCTTGCAACCGATATGAAGCTTTTACTGCTCGACGAACCGGCCGCCGGCATGAATCCGACTGAAACGGCTGAGCTGCTCGACTGCATAAAAATCATACGCGAACGCTTTGGTATCGCTATTCTGCTTATCGAGCATGATATGAGTCTCGTCATGAACATATGCGAACGCATTCAGGTCATCGACTATGGCCGGACAATCGCACACGGACTTCCCGCCGAGATAGCGGCCGACAAAAAGGTCATCGCCGCATATCTGGGCGAGGATTGATAAGGAGGTAGAACAATGCTTGAAATCGAAAACCTCCACGTCTCCTACGGCGCGATAAACGCCTTAAAGGGCATCAGCCTGGAGGTCGCGCAGGGTGAGCTCGTCTCACTGATCGGGGCAAACGGCGCGGGAAAAACCACCACGCTTCACACAATTACCGGTCTTGTCCACGCAAAGGAGGGCAAGATCATTTATGACGGCATCGACCTGCGTACCACACCGGCGCACAAGATCGTTTCGATGGGCCTTGCACATGTTCCGGAGGGCCGGCAGATCTTTACACGGATGACCGTACAGGAAAACCTGTATATGGGTGCCTACTCCCGCCGCAACAACGAGGAGCTTGACCGTGACCTGAGCCGTGTCTATGAGCTTTTCCCCCGTTTGAAAGAGCGCAGCAAGCAATTGGGCGGTACGCTCTCCGGCGGCGAACAGCAGATGCTTGCCATCGGCAGAGCGATAATGTCCAAGCCAAGGCTTATTGTTATGGATGAGCCTTCAATGGGGCTTTCTCCCCTTCTCGTCAAAGAAGTCTTCCATACAATTCAACGGATGCATGACAGCGGCATAACGATACTGCTCGTCGAGCAGAACGCAAAAATGGCGCTCTCGATTTCCGATCGCGCTTATGTGCTTGAAACCGGTACCATTTCGATGTCTGGTGCCGCGGCCGACCTCATGAATGATGAAAAAGTAAAAAAAGCGTATCTGGGCGCATAAAAAAGGGCGTGTCTCTGCTTTTTCGAGACACGCCCTTTAAAGATATCTATCAATTATTATGATGATTCTGTCCTTGCGGCTTTTTCCCGTGATCTCACGCAGAGTACACTTACCGAGTCCCCGGCAGCTGAGCACATCGCCTTCCGCAACCGATTTGTCCGGCTTTAGCACCTCGCGGTGATTGAGACTCACTCTGCCCGAAGCAATGAGCGCCGACGCGCGGCTGCGCGGCAGTGAAAAACCTGAGGCGAGAACACTGTCCAGCCTCAACGCCGCGACCGTATCGCGGATTTCCCGCACCTCGGGAGGCTTTGCCTCCAGCGCCGTCAGCGGGATCTCCTTTGCGCTTATTTTGTACCTTCCGACCGATACCCACTGGCTGAGGACGATATCCAAAACCTCGCGCAGAAGCAGTACCTGGCATTTTCTGTTTGAGATCAGGATATCCCCAATCTTCTCCCTGGTGAGTCCCAATCCCATCAGTGAGCCGAGGATATCCCGGTGTGTTAGATTGGCCTGCGAATAGAGCTCCGTCCCGATTGCGGCGACGGGGCTCTGTTCATTTTCCCAGAGAAATGTCTCACGCATCCAGTCGGGTAAAAATACGCAAACACAGCGCTCCGCGCCCGCATAGCCGCCAAAAAAGGTGTAACGTACTGCGGTGCCATAAAGCTTCAGCATATCCTCCGCCGCCGCTCTTTCAGCAGGCGAGAGAAAAGCCGTATGTTCCAGCGCTGCGCGCCTTTCCGCCCGCTCCAGCTTGTCGAGTACGCGGGCCAGCACCAGTCTGTCGTCCGCATTCCTGGCACAGCGATTTAAAAGCTCGGTCTTTGTCATTTGGCCACCGCCTCTCCGGTAAAGTATGCCACAGAGATGCGGCGCTGTCAAACCGAAATCTTTTACCCATATCTTGACAGATCATCTTTACAGTGATATAGTTAATTACATAAGTAATTAACTGAATAACAGGAGGTGGTCTTATGCGTGGTAATCTGAGCGATCAGTCGCTTATCTATGTGCAAATCGCTCAAATGCTCGAGGACGACATCTTACGATGCGTCTATCGCGAGGGTGAGCAGGTACCCAGCACAAACGAGCTTTCCCAGGCCTATAATATCAATCCCGCCACCGCTGCAAAGGGCATTAATACGCTTGTGAACGACGGTATCCTCTACAAACGCCGCGGGATCGGTATGTTTGTCTCGACCGGAGCCGCTGAAATGATAAGAGCCAAACGCCGTGGCGCTTTTATCGACGCCTATATCGTTCCTATGATAAGAGAAGGACGATATCTCGGCCTCGAATCAGCGCATCTGCTTGAAATGATCCGTCTGGAAATTGAGAAAGGACAAAAATAAGATGAATAAATTACTCATT
>JBFWKZ010000170.1:0-4158 GCA_050252415.1 Oscillospiraceae bacterium
ACTCGTGATGCCATGATAAGGCTGCTCGGCCGGCTGCCTTCGGATAAGCTTAAAAGTATTACGCCGGATCGCGGATCTGAATTTGCGTTATACCTGGACATTTCCGCCGCATTTGACAATATCCCGTTCTACTTTGCCGACCCACATCCTCCTTGGCAGCGAGGCACGAACGAAAACACAAACGGTCTCATTCGGGAGTGCTTACCGAAAGACTTCGATATGGCGTGCGTTTCAGACAAAGACATTGCCGGCTTCATTACCACGTTAAATCTGCGCCCACGTAAATGCCTGGAGTGGCATTCTCCTCTTGAAGTCTTCTGTGATATGCTGTTGCACTTGACTTGACAATTCACCAAAAGGCTTCTTTGACAAAGGGGTTTGCAGGCTGCTTACGCCTCATTGTCCGCCAAAAGCAGACAATGAGGCGTAAGTTGCCTGAGAAGTATTTTCGGGCACGTATACGCCGCGCCTGAAAATGTCTTAATTCCATTTTGCCGCTGCGGCGGCGAAACTCTGCGAGGCATTTGAGTATTATGTACTTTGTCTAAAGGCTGAAACCGCCTCAAAGGAGGCGGCCGAGACATTTTATATGGATTTTTGATAAGCCGGTTTTGCTTTTATCCTATTGTAACGTTGCCGTCGCCGTCTACCGGGATAACGTCACCCAGATAGGTCGGTTCCGGTGCGACAATGACATAGAAAAAGTCCTTCACGCGCGCAAGGATCTCACGTGCATCGCGGTAAGGCTGCCCGGCATAGGGACGCAGGTCGGAAGCAACGCCGTAAGCCTCTATCCCAAGCTTGCGTGCGGAATAGACAGCACGGTAGAGATGGTATTTCTGAGTGACAATGACGGCCTTTTTTACCTCAAAAATATCTCTCGCCCGATACATGCTCTCATAAGTTGAAAAACCGGCATGGTCCATAAAAACGTCTTCCGATGGAACGCCTGAGTCCAGGCAATACGTCCGCATCACGCCGACCTCATCGTAATATTTCTTGCCATGGTCGCCGCTGACGATGATTTTTGGCGCGGCATCCGCCTCATAGAGCTTGATTCCCTGGATCAGCCTGTCTTCCAACATAGGGCTTGGCGTGTTGTTTGCCCAGACGGCGCAGCCGAGTATCAGAATGCAGTCAACGTCTTGCAGCCCGGCGGCTTCCTCGGAAGAGAGAATATAGTCGGCCGAATATTGCCAAACATAGAAGTTGATGCCTAAAATAGCCATCGCGCCGATGAGTACAACTATCAGTAATAAGGCAGCAACGCGAAAAAGGATGCGTTTCAGTCCTTGTTTTTTCATGTAGGATCTCCCTCGCATATGGAAATACTTTGAGTAGTATAGCATAAAATTAGGTAAAAGTCACTGGAAATGATGCCTTAAAAGCACGTCGGCTCTGTTACAATAATGTCCACTGAATGACGGTAAAACAGGCCTGTTTTACCGTTTCAGATGTATTGATTAACGCCTGAATGTATTTGCAAACACACGTCGCAAAAACTTTGCACCTGAACAAACCGAAAATGATCCGTAAGTATTGATTTAACTGAACTTTCGGTTTGTTCAGCAGGCATTATAATAGGTAGTAAATCGATTGAAAGGAAAACATGTTATGCCTGATTTTTTTGAACTCGCCCGTCAGCGGCAGAGCTGCCGTAAATTTGATCCGGAGCGCAGAGCAGAAAAGGAAAAATTACTTTCCTGTCTTGAGGCCGCGCGTATCGCCCCATCGGCGTGCAACTCACAGCCCCGGCACTTTACCGTTGTCAACGGCCCAGAAATGTCCCCGAGCACAGGCGATGGTATTGTTGAAAAATTTAAAAAGAATCGGTATAATTAGGAAGAAATTACGGCCATTTCATAATAAAGTCTCGATGTATTTTAACCGCCGAATACTATACACAAACGTTCGGTTTTCGCGCCGCTACGTATCTGCACTCGTCACAACCGCATATTTGACATTACCGCAATGACGTGGAGATCAGTCAGTGAAAATAATGAGCCACATAGTCGTTAGGTTAAGCGAGAACCCAAGTAGTCCTTTTGCGAATTGTTTTCAAAAAACTTTGGAGACAGCGGCGAGAAATAACGATATATATATTGGTTTGGTTTGCCCAATGGTACATGAGATATTGCTTTTTCCTTCGGCAGCCCACTCCAGCGCCTGTTTATCCGGCGTAATGTCGGCTATGAGTTGTTTCAGCCTTCTGCTTTCATCCTCGAGCTGCTTCAGCTTCTTGGCGTCGCTTTACTTCCAGCCCGTTGAGTTTGGTTTCCATCTGGCGTATGATTTTTTATGAGAACAGCATTTTTTTGCTGTTTTAGATGCCGATGATCTGTTCTTCTGTGAATTTTTTCAAACTTCACGATGTGACGCAGGCATTCGGCAAGATGTCATCTTTGCTGCTGGCGATAGTTATCTCACTTGGTATGCTCGGGACGAGTGCTGTTGCAAAGGAAACCGTTCTGACAGCGGACTTCGTTGAAGAAAACGGGCCATATACGCAAATGCGGCTCTCAGACGGCAACATTGTAAAGGGCCAAGTTATCCCGTTAGAGCTTGCAAACGATAGGGCTGTCCGCTTTATGCTCGATGTGAAGCTTTCGGTAACCGTTCCGCAAGGTTGCTCCCTCATTTCGGCAGACCCGATCGAAGTATTAAGCGGCAGTTCGGAGGAAGCTGTCACCTCTGACGGCGTTGCTTATAGGCGCGTATTTGGAGGCTCAGCAGGTGAACTTTACAGCAGTTTGGGGCTTTCATATGTGAGCGAACCCGTACAAGCCGCCTCTCCCCCATCCTCGTGGGCTGAGGATTCAGTAGGCCAAATGAACGCACTCGGTCTTATCCCCGTCGCACTTGATGGCCAATATCAACAAAATATTACGAGAGCGGAATTTTGCGCTCTTGCCGTTCCCCTGTATGAAAAGGTCAAAGGCACAATCGGCAATCTTGCCTCTCCCTTTGACGACACAAGCGAAACCAATGTACTGAAAATGGCAGCACTTGGGGTTGTGAACGGCATAGGCAATAATAAATTCAACCCGAATGGAGAAATCACTCGTCAGGAATCCGCTGTTATTCTGACGCGGCTGTCGGAGGCTGTTGGCCAACCGCTCCCGAATGCAAATCCGACTTTCTCTGATAAGGGGAGTATTGCATCGTGGGCAAGTGAATCTGTTGGAAAAGTTCAGGCAAGCGGTATTATGTCTGGTACAGGCAATAACAATTTCAGCCCACTGGGCAAGTATACCCGTGAGCAAAACATAATCACTATACTCCGAATTTGGGACTTAACGCAATCCGAAACGCCTATGCAACCCGCTGATAATATATATGAAAGTCTGAAAACCTACGCGGAAGCACGCGGATATACATCGAACGGGCTTGATAACTCCGCCGGAGTTTGCAAAGTCACATTTTCAAATGAGAATTACGACTTTACCGTGACTTATACCGAAGGAGCCACAACGCTTTCATATGCCGTTCAATCGCTTATCTACGGCACACAAGTTGCTCACCAAAATGACATTCCGCTTAGCGATGTATTGCCGCGATTTGATGATTACGCTGTTAAGCCGACACCTGAACAAAATCCACTTGATGAAACGACAGTATCCGAGTATGTAGCCCTCAAAGCCTATGCGGAGTCACTCGGTTGGACTGTTGATTCATACTGGACATCGGTTTATGACGAGTATAAAAATAGGTATAATCTGACGCTTCATAACGATTCTTATAATGTTAATATTTTCTCTTTTGATGGACAGATTAGCGGCAAGGTGCGGTACTGCTACTTTGTTGAAAACAAAACGGCTGAACCCATAGATTGGGATAATAGTGTGCTTTGCGTTTTAGACGAAATAAAAGAAGTCTTAATACAGTACGCTGGACGATAATCAGGGCACTATACCAATAATGTATCTGGCGGCACATAGCATTAAATGCTCTGCCATTTTTCATTGCCGAAAAACACAGCATAGCGCAAAGTGGAACCCGCAAAGCTTTGATTTATCAACGCTTTGCAGGTCTTGGCGGAGAAGGAGGGCTTTCAACCTGTATTCTCGGCTGCTTCGACGAAAAGAGGCTCACAGAGGTGCTGAATGTCCCCGGAGAACCCAGTCTCGTTATAGCGGTCGGGTTACACCAGAGGCGATA
>JBFWKZ010000171.1:0-4128 GCA_050252415.1 Oscillospiraceae bacterium
TCCTCGGGCGGTGTTTCGGGCATGCTCTCTTGAAGTATAGTATCAAAATCCGACTCACGGATGGATTCCCGCTCATTCTCATTCATGCGCTTCCCCTCCCAACGCATTTCTCAGTTTTGCTTTCAGCCGGTATAACCGCCCCTCCACGGCGCGCTCTGTCATGCCCAGTTCCGAAGCGATCTGGATCATTGGCTGTAAGTAGTAATATTTTCGGTAAAAGATCGCTCGGTCCACAGATGGAAATCGGTCAAGGGCACATTTCAGAGCTTCATGTCGCTCGCGCCGCAGGAGCATCTCCTCCGGCGTCGGTCCCTGCGCGGCACACTCCGGCGGAATATCCTCCGCGTTCTCCGCATGCTTCCGCTGTCTCAAATGGTTCAGAGCCGTATTGCGGGTCAGCGCTGTCAACCAGGAGGCCCATGACCCCCGTTCTGAATCGAACAGCTCAATCTTCTCCCAGACCCGCATGGCCGCTTCTGAGAGACATTCCTCTCGGTCTTGGACGTTTGGCAGTATGGGGGCGATGATATAGCGCATCAACGCGCCATCATGCGCAAGCAGTTCTTCCACACCGCGCTCATTACGCTCCCGGATTAGTGAAATGATCTCTTGCTCCCGCATCTCGCCGCCTCCTTTCAAAAAACTGTTCTACCTGATTATACACGACAATCGAAAAAATCCCACGAAACTTTTTAAAATGAAATAAGAAGGCAGAAATCATAGCTCCAAGCTCCACGTATTATCCGTAGTTCCGATTTATGTGCAAATCAACGAGAATGAAAGGAAACGCCTTTCGCTTAACTGAATATTGAAATTAGCTGATATTTCATCCCGCAACCATCGGTTGCGCAGATTCCAGTATGCAGTGGTTGCGTGCAACCGACACCGCTGATAAAATAATAACATTGAACGGGGGTGGAATCATGGAATTGAAAGTACGATTGATTCAAGAACGGAAAGTCCGAGGGTTAAGCCAAGAGGAATTGGCTGTTCAAATCGGCGTTTCGCGGCAGGCGGTAAGCAAATGGGAAACCGGAGATGCCCTGCCAGACCTTCCCAAATTGATGGCATTGGCGGACACGCTGAATATTAGTATGGATGCGCTGTGCGGACGGGAAATCTCATCCGCTTCTCCCTCGCCTGAAATAGAAGCTGCGCCGGCAAAGTCGCGGTTGTTCAGGCGCATTGCAAATTTTGCGTTGATTGGGTTTCTGGTGGCCGGAAGCTTTTTTGCAGGAACACAATTTGATGATACACCGGAATTGGGGACGCTCACACCATCCCTGCCGGAAACCTTTTCTGTATCTGGCGAACAATTTTTTATTGATAATGGTAACCTTTCTTATCAGTTCGTCCCCAGCATCACTGGAGAAGCGTACACATACCAAATAACTTTCAGCGGACAAAACAACTCGCCACAGACCTTCACTGCACCATACAGCGGCGGTATATGCACTGATACGGTGGTTCTAAGTGAAACCGACACCTATTCCGTTACGGTAGTCGTCAGCAACGTACAAGACAGCCGCGCCGTTGCGCTCGCCTCGGGTCTGAATTTCAGTAAAAGCTCCGGCTCTGTCCAATGGACGCCTATAGAATGACCGATATCAAAAATGTAACACGGTAAGCATAATAATTTCCATATAGCAGGTTATAGCAAACCGGAAAGCAAATGTACATACGAACAAAAACAGACCGACATATTGTCGGCCTGTTTTTGCCCTTATGAACACCCAAGGTTCATTCATTGTGGTCCAGTGAAATTATAGGACTTGGAGAAATTCAGTAATACCAATGGTTGCAGGCAATCTGCAAGCAGTATTTACATTTATTCTGTTATAAAATATAGAGTAGCCTCTCCTCGGTAAAAGCATATAATGGATTAGCCACTTTTGTCAATTTTTACTAAGGCAAAAAGGAGCATGTTCAATGCCTATTATAGATAAGTATAACCTGAAAGCCAGTGTGCAGTTTCCGATAACCGGTACAGAAGAGGTCACTGAAAATTTGCAGCTGACCGTAAGCCCTGCGGCGGCAGCAGGTATTGTAACAGGTATCGTCACTTCGGGCGGTGTACCAATCGAAGGTGCCACTGTTAAAATATTCGATGTCAATGACAACCCGATTGCGCACGATTTAACAAATCCTCAAGGTAGATATACGATTCCCGAGGTCGCTGCGGGCTCGTATAAAATAACCGCGACGAAATTCACTTATTTGACGCCCGACGCCATACCTTTTTCAGTTGTTGCAAACCGCCCGACAACCGTCGATATCGAACTGACTCTCGATCCGGATGTCGATAAAAACGCACTGTACGGTTTTATCAAACAAGCGGTGGTATTTACACCGATTGAAGGCGCTACAGTTAACATTTATCAGGTCGTCGCCGGCGTCCAGACGCTGGCGCTGACAACGGTTACAAACAGCAGCGGACAGTATTTCGGGCCGAGGTTGGTCTCTGGAGATTTTGTCGTTGTTGCCAATAAACTCGGTTATGAGCAGGCGCAAAGTTCCATTATCACGCTGACCGGAACAGACATCGAGCCGCTGGATCTGTTCCTGCAGGTTAACACACAGGCAAATGTTGGCACTGTCAGCGGAATTATTACCGACCAAGCAACGCTGCTGCCGATTGCCAACGCGCTCGTCGCTCTGTATTCGGTGGTCGGCGCTACCGAGACAATTGTCCAAATTGCAAGGTCAAACACAGGCGGCAGGTATCTGTTCGGCAATGTCGCGGAAGGTGATTATATCGTCAAGGCAATCGCTCAGACAGATGTTGCGCCTTAAGAGCACCTTATCCTATGGTTATCAGAGATATTTACCTGCTACAGCGATCCGAGCAATTTAATCTTGGTCCCAGACAGGAAGTGACTGTTGACCTTTCACTGAAAAAAGTGCCAAAACCACCGCGTACCGTTCTGGTGGGAACGGTTACCGGGAAATGCGGGCAGATTGAAGGGGCGACGGTAAAAGTATTTGACAGGAGCAATAAGCCTATCGCGCATACCGTTACCGATAATAAAGGAAAATTTGTTTTTGAGAACATTCTTCCGCCGGGTGAATATAAAGTCATTGCAACGGCGGAGGGATATCAAGTCTCTAGAGTTTACAGACTCATGCTGGAGTCAAGAAAACCGGTTTCAAGATTCATCTGGCTTGAAGTTTCCAATTATGTAAATCTTGCAACCATTTACGGCGTTGTGTATAACGAGGTCAATTTAGGGCTGGCAAATGCCAAAATTATGATAACGGATTACGACAAGCCTGAGATCTGCAAAGTTTATACGCAGACAAATGAAGACGGCGAATACCTGGTTTACGGCTTAAAGCCGGGAAAATACAGGATTACGGCGTTAATAGAGGGATATATGCCGCCCGATAAAATCTCATTTGAATTGCTGCCGAACGAGATCAGCTGCGTTAATCTGTTTTTGTACCCGGACGTGTCTCTACAAGACGGAACGATCAGCGGTAAAATAAATTTTTATGGCAAAGGCGAACCCAACGCTGTCGTGGCATTATACAAAGTCGAGGGGAGCGGCCACATTCTTCTGGCGACGAAGGAAACAAATAAGAGCGGATTTTATCTTTTCCCAAACGTGAAGCCTGGAGAATATCTCGTTAAATCAAAAATGGAGACCGACCGTATAACCGATTTTACCGGATAAATTTACCAAAACGCATATAGAGTTCCCGCAAACAATTTTGCCGGACAACGGGACCGGTAAGAATGTCAACGTACGAGGCGGTTTCAAAAAACAGCCCGAAAAACCTGATGTCCTGTAGCTTTTCTGCCGCAGGACATCAGGTTTTTTAGGTATAAATTGGGGTGCAAGTTTTTATAAGGACGGGCTTAAAATCCCATAGCTAAACTGATTCTTGCAGCCTGAATGATATTCAGGTTATAACACAGAAATTGTTTCCATATGATAGGCAGTCGGCAGATAGTATTTACACAAAACATAGTCATTGTGGAATGTTTGATACGATTTGTGGGAGATACTCTTACCACAATTTCAAGTTTGATCGTTGCTGATATTTATTTATGGTTTTTAAGATTTTTTCACGGTCTTTTATAGTAAGCAATACGCCGGATTTTTTTAATTGGTTATGGATATCGCA
>JBFWKZ010000172.1:0-4103 GCA_050252415.1 Oscillospiraceae bacterium
CAGCCATATCATCGTGCCTTATCAGGATATGACGGTGCAGCAAATCATCGCGCGGCTCAAAAGTCCACTTACAGTGCTGAAAATCCGGGAGCCGTCGCTCGAAGACGCCTATGTTGAATATTCTGAGAAGGGCGGGAGGTGAAGCCGCATGAGCGTGCTTTTACTTGATAGGACGGGAATCCGGTCGGGATTTCTGAAAGAACTCAATGCTGTCCTCACGATCGCGGCAAGGGACGTCACGTTATTCTTTAAATCGCCGGGCATGATCATTATGAGCCTTGCCATGCCGCTTTTTATGATGGGTATGCTGGGCGGCAGCCTCGCGCAGAACATGGCGGGCGGCCTCGATTTCGATTATGGGGAATTCATGCTGATCGGCATGCTGGTCAATATGCTCTTTATGCTGACGACGACCGGCATCACCTCGCTGGTGGAAGACCATTTTACCGATTTTACCCAGGAAATGTTGATCTCGCCTGTCTCCCGTTACGCTATCGTGATCGGTAAAGTTGTCGGTTCGTCCTTCGGGGCAATTGTCAGCTTGATCGGTACCCTGATTGTGGGCCTTATCATGGGGATCACGCTGCCGGTTGCACAGATGCTGGCCGTTCTCGCGTTGTCACCGCTCATATGTTTGTCGGCGGGCGCGCTTGCCATGATTGTGATCGGGCTTGTAAAGAGCAACAAGATGGCCAATATGGCTGTAATGTTGATCATGATGCCCCAGATGTTTCTGTCCGGCACGATTATCCCCATCAATCATTCTAGAGGTGCGCTGCTTGTCATCAGCCGCATAATGCCGATGACCTACTGCCTTGATCTTGTCCGCGCGGTGGTCTATGCTGGAACGCCGGAATACGGAAGCGCGGTGCTGTTCAATCCGGCCGTCACCCTTGCGGCTATTATTGCGATCACGGTTGTTTGCTTGATCATCGGCACCTTTTTCTTTGCCAGAAGCGAGAAGAAAAGATGAGTGCACGGCTCCGACCAAAGAGTTGTGGAGTTGACCGGGCTCGGACAGAAAGAGGCGGCCGAATATCCGGATTTAAACGACGTGTTCGAGACCCTGAGCACGACGAAAAAGCGGTCATAAGCGGCTTCCTGACCCGTATCATCAATGAACTCAAGAAAAGGGCTGGCACGGATGAGGCGCCCGGTGTCGACCGGAATGCAGAGTGGCTTGCAGAAATTCGGGACATGTGCGGTATTACCGGGTTTGACCCATATGTGCAGGCTGCACGGGTAAGTTATATCTCCAAAGGTCTCGCGTGGGCGCTTTTCGGACAGCTCTGATTTTTGCGGCGTATTCAAAGATGATTACTAATAATCAAACAATCGTCGTTTTATGGAAAATGTCAGCTCAAAATTTTGAGCTGACATTCTTGCATATGCCCATTTTCTTGAATGCTGACTAGACTTCAGAAAGGGGCACCAAAATAGCGGTCATCGCAAGAGAGAAATGCAAACCGCCGCTTTGCGGGGAATAGATTGAAGCAAATGCCCCAAACTATTCTCTTAGAACTCGCTCATTATGTTAAAAGTGGAGGATTTGAATTCTTAAACAGATTTTTTTAATGAGGTTCAGTTCAAATCGTTACGCAAAACTGGGGGAGGCCAGTTCGATTAACAAAAAGACGATCAATTGAGTATTACACGACACAACTTAAAAATGAACAATATGTATATTATTTTATACTTATGTAAAATTTTATATGATGAGTTCGACAGTATATCGAGAAATAATCTGAAATAATTTAGATATATCTCTATAAACAATAACTTCGTGTACAAAATATTATACATTAATGATGCAAGTAAAGAGAATGTTGCACTATTAAAAAGCCTTATGCTTATTAAAAATGCTATTTTTCGTAAAATCAATGTCCAAAGCCACCAATAATTCAAATATATTTTTCATATAATGTTAGAAAAGTATACACGATACATAATTTTATCAAACATATATTTACAAAAAAAACACACCATGTTATAATTGCGTTGTAAAAATAGTGACTCAGGGCCCAGCCCGATTCAGCGGCAACGACTTGCGTGCATTCCAGCGGTACGCACGGATTTTTGCCGATTGAATGTGAATAGGAGTATCTTGTATGAAATGTGATGTTGAGACTCTAAGAAAATTTGGTGCTGAAATCTTTGAAAAAGCCGGCCTTTCGAAAAAAGACGCCAATGTGTGCGCGGACAGTTTTCTTATGTCCGATATGCGTGGCATTCGAACCCACGGCATGACGCATTTGAAGAATTACTGTGATCGGCTTGACCTCGGAACGGCCTTTACCGGTTCTGAAATTGAGATCCGTCAGACGGCCCCTTCCGCTTTGGAGGTGGATGCGAAGCATTCGGTCGGTATGTCCGCAGCGATGACGGTGATGGAACGCTGTATGCAGGAAGCCAAAAAGACCGGTTGTTGCTTTGCAACAGTTAAAAATGGCTGTCATTACGGATTTGGCGGCTATTTCCCGATGAAAGCGGCCGAGGCCGGCATGATCGGCTTCTGTGTGGCTAATGCACCGGCCCTGGTAGTTCCTTTCGGCGGGTCTGAGCCCGCCCTTGGTACAAACCCAATTTCCGTTGCAATTCCCGCCGGCAAATATCCGGCGCTGGTACTGGACATGGCAACCAGCTTGGTAGCAAAGGGCAAGATTTCGTTGGCCCTCAAAGAGGGCAAGACTATTCCGCTCGGCTGGGCTGTGGATAAGGACGGCAACCCGACAACCGATCCTGCTGCCGCCAATGTCGGAGCGCTGCTTCCCGTCGGCGGCCCCAAGGGATATGGCCTTGCACTGATGGTTTCGATGCTCTCCTGTGCGTTGGCGGGTGGCGATATGGATATCGATATCCCCCGTTTCTGGGAAGAAACCAGCAAGATGACCAACATCGGCTATTTTATGGGCGCTATTGACATCGCCAAATTCTGTCCGCTTGAAGTCTTCGAAAAGCGCGCGGAAAAGCTTTTTACGGTGTTGAAAGACAGCCGTCCGGCTCCGGGCTTTAATCAGGTGATGATCCCGGGCGAAATCGAGCTAAACATGACGCAAGAAAGCCTGAAAGAGGGCATTGAAATGTCCGATGTCAGCTTAAAGGAGTTCAGGGAGCTTGCAGAACGGTACAACGTGGTTTATCCGTTCTGACGTACTCAATTAAGTACAACTGCCGCAAAACATGGACCATATAGATTGGGGGGATAAGGATGTGATCGAGTTTTGCGGCGTTTACGGTATTAAATGTGCTGTTGTGCCCTGCCGGATATTTGAAAACGCGGCTTTATGGGCGCCAACACAGAAATTAATATCTTATCTCATGGATTACTTGAGAACGGCATAGGGTGAGAAGGCTTAAGTTGCCAAAATCAGGCAAACAGACTTTGAAATTGTAGGAGGAATATTAGAATGTGTAAAAAAATATCCAGAATTTTTTGCGTAGTTTTGTCATTAACAATGATACTGGTCGTTTCCGGATGCGGCGGCGCCGCATCGGCGTCAACCGCTCCGGCTTCATCATCGACTGCCCCGACATCAACCGCGTCATCAACCGCTCCGGCGTCCAGCGCACCAAAAAGCGCTACGGCTATTCAGATCTGCGGTGCAACCAGTGGCGGTACTTATTTCTTGCTTGCCAACGCGATTTGCCAGATGCTTAACACCAGTGAAGGCGACTGGTTTAAAGCTTCTGCACAGTCCACAGCCGGTACGCCGGCAAATGTCCGCCTTTTGGAAGACGGTGAAACCGATTTCGCCTTCGGCCAGTCCGGCGTTGCACAGCAGGCCATGGATGGCGTGGGTGCTTTCGACAAAAAGTATACCAACCTTGCCTCTGTGACCTATGTCTATCCGAATGTCATGCAGATTGGCGTTCGTAAAGACGCCAATATTAAGTCCTTTGCCGATTTTAAGGGCAAGACCTTCTGTGCAGGCGCTTCCGGTTCGGCCACCGAGCTGAACACCCGTGATATGTATGCTGCTGCTGGTATTACCTACGAGGATTCCACCATCGAATACACGTCCGAGACACAGTCGGCCGACCTGATTAAAAACCGCCAGGCACAGGGCGCAAACCTGATTGCTGCGCTTGGTGCCGCTGCGATG
>JBFWKZ010000173.1:0-3964 GCA_050252415.1 Oscillospiraceae bacterium
CGCGGCGTGTATGTGCCCGAAAATATTTCTCAGGCTGCAAGCGTCGAATTGCCACCACAAGCGGACGATGCGGCGCGCAGCAGTCTGAAAATCCATTGGTCAAAGCAGTCGGAACGACTTTTTTGCGTTTCTATCTTTACTCCCCGCCGCCTTTTTTCGTCAGAAAGAATCCCGCCGTCAACGCCGTAAAGGGTGCGACGGTGCACAGGCCGAAAGATCCGATGACGGTGTGCAAAATCTCCGCCGCAACATATTTATAGTTAAAAATATTGTCCATCGGCGTACCCTGAGCCATAAATACCATCAACAGCGCGATATAGCCGCCCGAATAGGCAAAAAGCAGCGTCGTCGTCATCGTCCCCATAGCCGCCCTGCCGACATTGAGTCCGGACTGCATGGCCTCGGCGGCCCTGATGCCAGGCTTTTTCTCAACGACCTCATTTACCGCCGAGGTGATATCCACGGCGAGATCCATCACGGCCCCGGACGCGCCAATAAAAATAGACGCCATGAAGATCTTTGTGAGATTCAGGTGCGAATACCCGGCATATAAAAGGCTCTCGGAATAGCTCATGACAGCGCCGTGTATTCGAAACAAATCTGTAAAAATGATGCCCATAGCGGCTGTTACGATAACACCGAGGCAAGCTCCGGATACGGCGGCGATGCACCGCCGGTCAAAACCGTAGACCAGCGCGATGATGAGTATGGTCAGCACAAGCGTGACCAAAAGGCCTACCCACACGGGATCCCACCCACGCAGATAGAGCGGCACGAGCACCTTCCACAGCATGAGTACGGCGAGGGCAAACGAGGCTATCGCCCGCACGCCCGTCTTTCCCGCAAAGGCGATGAGCAGCAAAATGAAAATTCCCGCGAGGATCAGCTCCCAGCCGACACGGAAATGGTCAATCATGGTAATGTTTGTTATCGCCCCGCTGTTGGCGCTGACGACCACAAGCGCTTTGTCTCCAGGCGAGAAGAGCTTATCCTTCTCAAGCGACCCGCTGAGCAGATTTTTGGCCTCGGCGGTCTGTCCCTTGAAGGTGCCGCCCAATAACTTAAGCACGCAGCGCTGTTCACCGGAGCGGACAAGTCCCGTATCGATGATGGCGGTGTCGTCCGTTTCCAGAACCAACGCCTTCACGCGTTCGGTACCTTTATAGATTTCCGCGCCCTCAAAACCCGTGGGCAGCAGGAGCAGCAGGATAATGGCAGCGAGGCAGATAATAACCGGCGCATAATAGCGCAGCTTCGTCATGGCAGCAATAATTCCTTTCAATAAAGCATTGGGGGGGCTGACGCCCCCCAGTATAAATAGAATGCCGCTTTTAAAAATACCAAAAACAAGGTTTTGCGCAGGACAGCGCTCCCCCCAATTTTTATTTTACCGCGAGGAGGTCCGCAAGCTTATTATAGACCTCGGTGTTGTCATAATATCCCTCAAACAGCTCCTGCCCTTGGCCGCTGGCGAGAACCGCAACCGGCAGGCCGGTGTGGGAGTAGGAGGTGAAATCGATGCCGCTCTTGTTATTCAGCAGATGGGTAATGGTAACGGTAAGCGGTTCATAGCTGCCGTACATAACGTATTCCGCCTGACCTTCGACTTCGGTACCGCTCATGGTCTTGTCGTAAGCCGTCTTCAGAAGGCCGAGTTCATAGTCGGTCATAACAAGGATATCGTCCTCGGCACCGCTCTTCTTGAGGCCGAACAGCGCCTCAACGTCTTTGAGAACGGCTTCAAAAGAGGTCTTGTTTTCGATGTAGGAGGCAACATAGTCGCTGTCGTATTTGGCGTAAGATATCTTCTGGTTTGCGATGTTGGTCAAAAAGGTATCATATTTTGTCCCGGCAAAGCCTATTGTCAGACCGCCGGTCTCGTGGTCGCCCGTGACGAGGATGAGCGTCTCATCGGGGTGCTGCTTTGCAAAGTCCAAGGCAACGTCAATGCCGTCTGCAAGCGCAAGGGTGTCATAAATGGTGGAGCCGGCGTCGTTCGCATGGCAGGCCCAGTCGATTTTGCCGCCCTCGACCATCATAAAGAATCCGTTTTCATTGGCGGAAAGAACGTCGATGCCCTTATCGACATAGTCGGCAAGCCCCCACATGTCGCTTGTACGGTCAATCTCATAGGCCATGGCATCGGAATCCGCCAAATGCTCGTCGATGATGAGAACCTTTTCATCGGCCGCGCTGACTTTTTCCGCGTCTGCCTGCGTGGTGACAACCTTATAGCCCGCATCGGCGGCAAGATTATATAAGCTCTCCTTGTCCTTATCGGCGCCGGTCGGCTTCAAAAGTCCGCCGCCGGCAAAGTATTCAAAACCGGAGTCAATGAGTTCCAGGCCGATTTCATAATAGCTTCCACGGCTCTGCTGGTGGGCATAGAAGGCGGCGGGGGTTGCATGGTTGAGATTGACCGAGCTGATGACGCCGACGGAAAAGTCCTTTTGGTTGTGGAGCTTTTCAGCTATGGTCTCATAACTCGTTTTGAAATCCTCGCTCATGTTGATGGTACCGGAATAGGTCTTATGTCCGGTCGCAAGGCTGGTCGCGGTGGAGGCGGAGTCCGGGCAAAAGCTCGTACTGTCATAAGTGACGGCGCTGCCCGCAATGGGAAACGTCATAAAGTTTAAGTATTCCGGCCCATCCAATATGTCGCCGCCGTCCTTGGTAACGGCGCCGAGATAATCGGCGGTAGCCTGGATCTGAGGATAACTCATGCCGTCTCCAATAAACAGGAAGACATACTTCGGCGCTTTCTCGGGTTCCGGGGTGCTTACCGGGCTTGGCGTCACTGCCGCAGCCGGGCTGCTGCTTGGTTCGGCGGCGTCCGCCGGAGCGCAGGCGGCAAAACAGCCGACAAGCGCCAGAACAACTAAAGCCAGCGCCAGCACACGTTTAAGGTGGGTTTTCATACTCAAATTCTCCTCTGCAATAATTTTGTTTGCGTTTCCATAAGTCAAATATTATCGGCAGAATGTTAAATTCTCAACTGCCTTTGGGTTAAATTTTCCAGCAAAGTCAGCGCAGGAAAAGCCGCGGCAGCTTAATTTGCGTGCGGAATGGATACGCAGCAGGACACATCAGCACAATATACAATAAATTCTCGTATGAATATGGTCTGGACCATCCCATTGTCTTTCAAAAAAAGTATTTTGGTCATGACCGCCACGGCAGACTCAACAACTGCCAAGTGCGCTAGGACATTTGATTGTCGAACAGCAGATTCTCGTAAGATGGGACTCATAACAAATTTTCGATTCTTTTTGCGCCAAAAGTCTGTTATAGTATATAAAATGGCATATAAAAAAATGCAATAGCTGGCTGGAACATAAAGAAAATTATGTTTTGATTAATTTATAGACTTAAGTTTATCCCGTCTGGGCTTTATCAAAAATGCAGAAATTCCTGATATCTTTCAGTTTGCTCATGGCTATTTTAAAAAATAAGGGAGGTTTTTAATTTGATGACGCCAAGAGAAAATATGATGGCAGTTTTTAATCGGCAGCAGCCGGACTACTACGGCGATTTTATGTCTGCGCTTCAGTTTGTACTAGACCCCGTTTTCATGAGAGACGCCATTCCTCAAGACGGAAAAATTCATTACGACGGTTGGGGAACTGCTTTCTGCTTTAGGCCCGATTCCGTCGGTGCGCATCCTGTCGTTAACGATCAAAATGCCGTAATTAAGGATATTGAAAACTGGAAAGAGCAACTCCATGTCCCTACGTTGGAGGGCCTGGACTGGGATGCCGCTGTCGAGCAGGCGAAACAAGTTAACCGAGACGAATATTTTTGTGCTCTTTTTTGTGCCGGAGGTCTGTTCGAGCGTTCTCATCATCTCATGGGTATGCAGAATGCCTTAATTAATTACTTAGAGTATCCCGAGGAAATGGCCGGCATTCTGCGGGCAATTGCGGACTACAAAATTGAATATTTAAAATTAGCAGCAAAGTATCTG
>JBFWKZ010000174.1:0-3949 GCA_050252415.1 Oscillospiraceae bacterium
TTCATTCATAGACCGTGTGTTTATGGGTTTTCTCGGCGGCAAGCTGCTGGACTCCGCCATCATCGGTTTGCTCTGCTATATCGGCTGCAGCATACTTAAAATGCCGTATGTCACCCTCATAAGCGTTATCATAGGCGTGACAAACATCATTCCGTATTTCGGCCCGTTTATCGGCGCGGTACCCTGTGCGCTCATTATTTTTATGAGCGATTCGGTGCAATGTCTCATCTTTATCATCTTTATCTTTGCGCTCCAGCAATTTGACGGCAACGTCCTCGGGCCGCGCATATTGGGCAACAGCGTCGGCATCAGCGGATTTTGGGTCATGTTTTCGATCCTCGTCGGCGGCGGTTTGTTCGGCTTTACGGGGATGCTTATCGGCGTACCGGTCTTTGTCATACTCAGTACCGGATTTAACAATCTCATTAAGTCGCTGCTGAAAAAACGCGGCCTCCCGACGGAGACCGCAAAATATACCTGTATTGACCATCTCGATCCTCAAACATACGAACCTGTAAAGAAAAAAGATGGGACCATGCCGGATGAAATCATCGAAGAACGGTAAACAGTTTCTCAGACGCATCCCGAAGCGCGTCACAGAAGTAATCGATCTCCTCCAGTGTGGTGTAGCGTGAAAAGCCAAGGCGTATGGCGCCGTCAATGACGGCGTTTTTCAGCCCCATACCCTCGAGCACATGGCTTCTGCCGCCTTTCTTGCATGCGGAGCTTTTTGAGACGTAGATTTCCCGCGCCTCCAAAAAATTCATAATTACCTCACTTTTATAACCCGGCAGAGACAAGCTCATGATATGCGGCGCACCGAAGGGCAGTATCTCCGCGATTGGAATTTCCGCCCGGATCCGCTCTTCGCAATGTGCGCGCAGCGCCTGCATTTTTCGTATCGATTCGGGCATAGCGGCAAACCCCAGCTTAGCCGCCTCGCCAAAGGCGGCAATCTGTGGAAGAGACTCGGTGCCGGCTCTTTTGCCGTTCTCCTGCCCGCCGCCGACGATATACGGCGGCAGATTAAGCCCACTTCTAACGTAAAGCGCCCCTATGCCTTTAGGGGCGTGTATTTTGTGCCCGCTTATGGCGATGAGATCCGCGCCGAGCTCGGATGCTTTGAAAGGAACCTTTAAAAAGCCCTGTACGGCGTCCGTATGCAGCATCGCGCGGCTCTTTGCTTTTTTCATGCCGCGGGCAATGGCGGCGATATCCGTCACGGCGCCGGTTTCATTATTCACCAACATAAGCGTCACGAGCGCCGTATCCTCTCTGAGCGCCTGAATGACCCGCTCGGGCGCGATGGACCCGTCAGGCAGAGACGGTATGCGTGTGACCTCGTATCCGCGCAGTTCGAGCCGCTCCACGGCCCGGCGCACGGCGTCGTGCTCAAGATTTGAGGTTATAATATGTTTGCCGACATGCTTTTGCAGTTCGGCGGCGGAAAAAATCGCCCAATTATCGCTCTCGGTCCCGCAGGAGGTAAAGAAAAGCGCCTCCGGCTTGCAGCCCAGAGCGGAGGAGACGGCCTTGCGCGAGTCGTCGAGAACCGCCTTGGCCCGCCTGCCCATGGTGTGCGTGGAGCTGGGGTTGCCATAATTTTCGGTCATCACCGCCAGCGCGGCGTTTGCCGCTTCGGGGCACACCCTGGTGGTAGCCGCGTTATCAAGGTATACAGTCATATAAAAATCTCCCGGATGTTAATTCTTATCAAATTATAGTTTATCTTTCCCAAAATCTCAAGGCAATTTTTAAACCACGGAGGAATTAAAAATGAAATTCGCCTGCCATACCCTGGGCTGCAAGGTCAATCAGTATGAGACCCAGGCTATAGAAACTCTGCTGTGTAAGCGCGGGCACTCGGCGTCACTTCCCGGCGAGCGCGCCGACGTCATCATCATCAATACCTGCGCCGTTACGGCGGAGAGCGGCAGAAAATCCCGGCAGGCTATCCGCCGGATGCAGCATGACAATCCGGGCGCGGTCACCGTGGTGTGCGGCTGCTTTTCACAGCTGGACCCCGATGATGTCCGCTCATTGGGCGCCGATATTATCTATGGCAGCGGAGACAAAAAACAGCTCGTGGCGGATATTGAGCGCTGTCTTGACCGGCATGGAGACGTTGTGAACATCGACAATCCATTCCGGCGCATGGCTTTCGAGGATCTGCCCGCAGGGGCTGTTGACGGACGTACCCGCGCCATGCTTAAAATTCAGGACGGCTGCGCCAACTTCTGCTCTTACTGCATTATACCATATACGCGCGGCAGAGTGCGAAGCCTGCCCGTTTCATCCGCTGTTGACCGTGCAAAGACGCTTCAGGCCGAGGGCTTTACTGAGCTTGTGCTGACAGGCATCGAGATCGCCTCATACGGCAAGGACTTGATCGACGGGACAGGCCTTATCGACCTTATCTGTGCCGTTGGAGAGGCTGTGCCGGATATGCGCCTGCGCCTTGGCTCGCTGGAGCCGACCGTGATAAGCGAGGACTTTTGCCTTCGTCTGGCGGCGCTCGGAAATGTCTGCCGCCACTTCCACCTCTCGCTCCAGAGCGGATGCGACGAGACGCTTAAAGCGATGAATCGCAAGTATGATACGGAGACTTTTTTGGAGAAGACGGAACTTCTGCGGGAGTTCTTTCCAAACTGCGGGCTAACGGCCGACCTTATTGTGGGCTTTCCCGGCGAGACGGAGGAAAACCATCGGAAGACGCTGGGGTTTATTGAGAAATGTGCCTTTTCCGCCATGCATATTTTCCCCTATTCCAAACGCCCCGGGACAAAGGCGGCCGGGATGCTGGGGCAGCTCAGCCGTGCCGTCAAGGCGAAAAGGGCCGCCGAGGCGCAGGCCGTTGCCAAGCGTATGACGCATAAATTTCTCGCAGGCCAGGTCGGCAGGATCCTGCCGGTCATTTTTGAGTCCAGGCGGGGAGAACTTGCCATAGGGCACAGCGACAATTACTGTGAGGTGGCTGTAAACGACACGGTCGCGCGCGGAGTTGTAAAAAATGTCGAAATATTAACGGCAGAAAGCGAAATGCTTGTAGGAGTAGCAATTTGATATTGGTGTCGAAAAGTGATATGATAGATTCTGCTTCCCGCGGACATTTGTTTTTTCCGCGGGCAAATATAATTAAATGAGGTGTTTTTCGATGGCAAAAGAGCGAATTTATAATTTCTCCGCCGGTCCGTCTATGCTGCCTGAAAAAGCGTTGCGAACAGCCGCAGCCGAGATGCTGAACTATGGCGGTTCAGGTATGTCAGTCATGGAGATGAGCCATCGAAGTAGCGTATACCAGGAAATTTTTGATTCTGCAAAGTCAAAGCTGAAAAGCATCCTGAAGATACCCGATACGCATGAGGTGCTGCTGTTACAGGGCGGCGCGTCACTGCAGTTTTCCATGATACCGCTTAACCTGATGGGGGAAAACGGTGCCGCCGACTATGCCGTGACCGGATCTTTTTCCAACACGGCGGCAAAAGAGGCCGGAAAATATGGAAAAGTCAATATCGCCGCAGATTCCTCCGGCAAACACCATACCTATATCCCGCCGCAGTCCGAACTGAAACTTAGCCCCAATGCCAGGTACTTCCACTACTGCGCCAATAATACAATCTTCGGAACCGAATGGCATTATATCCCGGAGACGGGAAAGGTTCCTCTTGTCTGTGATATGTCCTCAAATATCCTCTCAAAGCCTGTTGACGTTTCAAAATACGGGATCATCTATGCCGGAGCACAGAAAAATATGGCTCCCGCTGGTCTTACCGTCGTGATAATCGATAAATGTCTCGCCGGCAGCGAGCTGCCCTGCACCCCGCTTATGATGAGTTATAAGCGCATGATCGACAAGGACTCCATGTTCAACACACCGCCCTGCTATAACATCTATATGCTGGGCCTGGTGCTGGATTGGGTTATCGAACAGGGGGGACTCACGGCTATG
>JBFWKZ010000175.1:0-3919 GCA_050252415.1 Oscillospiraceae bacterium
TCACTGCTCCCGGTCGCGGTATTGGCATTCACTGGCTCACCGAGCCCGAGTGATGACATAAAGCTATTATGTACTTCGTTGAGGTCGCTCGGATTCGTTATCGACTGCATCCACTGCGGCGTCTGATCTGCCGCGGTATAGGCCATCGCGGGCGCGCCGATGGATGCCGCGAAGGCGCCAAACGACGCTGCATTTTGCGCTGCCGTTTTCTTTGCCTTCTGCACCTGCTGCTGTAGCGTCCAATTCTCAAAATCCGAGCGCTGCGAGGTCTCCGTCTCTTTATCTTTGTCTTTTTTCTTTGCTTTCTGTTTTATCGTCCATTCTGCATATGCCATAGTCTAACCTCTTACCGGTTCCCGACAATATAGTTTACATATGCCGTCAAATAGTCCGCATAGCTGTCATATGCCGTGATCTCTACGCCCGTGTCACCGCTCCTCTTGCGCTTTTCCCATGTGCTCTCGCTCATCACACTCCCGGTCTGCGTATCCGGCACGCCCTGCTCTTTCAGATACGCCATGGCTTTATTGTAATCGTTGAATTTCTTCGTCCCCATGGCCTTGAGTTCCGCGTCCGTCAGGCCGGAAGCTTCAACGAGGTCCCGGTCAAGGTCGTCGATGTCGCCGCCGCCTTTAATGAAGGTTTGAATACGATTGACGGCGTCTTCCTCCTCATCCTGCGAGACGTTATAGTCCCACTGCTCGTCATAGCGGGCATTGCTGAGTTCGTCGTTTGCCATCCCCTGAAGCATGGAGAGATTATCCCGTTTTGCGCCGATATCGCCCAGATACATCGAATAGGCCAGCTGCTGAAGCTCGGGCAGGGCGTCGTTCAGCTGGGCGTTATAATAGTCCCCCGCCTGCGACGCGGCGTTCACCGCCGCCGTCGACGGAAGGCCGCCCGTCATCGCCGCGTAATTGCCAAGCGTATCCTCGGTCGCGCGCTGCCCCTCGCGGAGATACTGCTTTCTGTAGCTGCCATACAGCGGGTCGTCCTCCGGGTCGTATTCAAACGGCTTGATGTTCGAAAAGTCGCTTTTCAGGCCTCCCATTGTCTTGCTTTCTTGTGTGTAGGACGGCAGCTTGATAAACTCCGAGCCGCTCTCGCCGCCGGAATAATCATAATTTTGGCGGAGATCCTCCGCCATTTTGTGCGCTTTGGCCATCCCGGCCTCGTCGCCCGCCTCATAGGCCTGCTCCCAGGATTTTTTATAGCCCTGCATGAGGGCATAATCGTTATCGGACATAATGGAATCGATTCCGGTTTTTTTCGTCTTGGCCATATTTTTATCCCCCTATCTCGCACTGCCAATCTTTAATTCGTTGGCAATTGAATGTATGGTATAGTCTCCCGTTCCCTCGAATCTGAGGCGGTAATAGTCGCACCGGTTCGGCATCACCGGGATATAAAACGCCCGTTTTTCGCTCGCATTGACCGTCTTTAAAAGCCGCCAGCTCTCCCCGCCGCGATAGCGGATATACATGCGCAGCACGGCGCCCGCCTCCAGCTCCGCTCGCACGAAAAGCTTCTGCACGTTCTTTTTGCCGATGCTCCCGGCATAGAAATCCGCAAACTCGACGAAGGAGCTTATCACCTCGCCGCCGTCACTGCGAAAGCGCAGCACCCGGCCGTCGGCAGCGAGCGCATACAGGCCGCCGTCCCACGTAAAGTCTAAAACGGCGAGGTCGTCCTCCCGATGCCAAAGCCCCAGCGCCGTATCGTAGACAAAGAGGTGCTGCGCGCTGCCATCGGACATTGAGACGTAGTACCGCAGCCCGTCCGAGCCAGCGACGGCGTCTTGAAACTCCGCGCCCAAATCGCGCGAGATCTGCGCCGGGATGCCGCCCGTATAGGCGACGATGCCCGCCCGCGAGAGGTAAAACAGCGTCTCGCCCGCCACGGCAAGGCTTTTTGCACTTCCAGCCGCCACGCCCAGCGACGCCGAGGACATCACCTGAAAATTCGTGGGCTTGTCCCCATAGACCTTGTAGATATAATCCGGCTTGAAGAAAATGGGGTAGCCCAGGTAGGAGACGCAGCCGGTGAAATCGCCCGCCGATCCGACCGGTGCGCTGTAGCTGTCCGTGCTCAGGCTGTCGAACACGTTCCAGTTGAACGGATCGCCGAGCTTTGAGGCGTAGATGGTGCTGCCCTGGCAACCCCACAGGCGGTTTTCGTTCTCGCAGATGAAGTCCAAATCCGGCACGGTGCGCGCGATGGTCACGCCGGATTCGCTGCCGGTATCAAACACGTTCTCATAAAAATGCAGCTCGTCGCCGTCGATCTCGCGGATGATCGGCGTTTTATTATTGTCCGTGTGGGCCGTGCAGCCGGAAACCGTGACCGCGTCGCCGACCTTAAAATAGTCGCTCCACGTAACGCCGCTTGCATAAATGGTGTTGGCGGCGGCGCTCTCGCCATAGAGCGTGCCGTCGCGAAAGCTCACGCTGCCGGTGTAGGCGCTCTCAAGGCTGCCGAACGTGTCCGTCAACGTGTTGTAATAGGCCTTGTCCGGCAGGATGATAATGCGGTTATACATGGCGCAGAAGGTCTTCGGGGTGTCCGTGACGGTTCCCTTGACCGTGCCGTTGTAGATAAAGTTCGTGCCGTCGACCGCAACCTTTGGGAAAATGCCGTTCGGCTTATTCAGGGTTTTTTCAAGCGTTCTCGGTTTGCGCGGTGTGAGGGCCGGGTAGCCGTCCGAGGCCATATTGCCCATGTCCCAAATCTCGCCGTCCTGGGCCGACGGCAGATGCTTGTACCCGCGGAACTCGGAAAAACCCGATGTCCGTGTACTGCCGGAATATTTCATCGATGGAAGCATCATGTCACCCCCATCAAAGGACGTTTGTAAGGTCGCGCGCCTGCGGCAGCTTCGTCCTGTTATACGCTCTGCGGAAATTGCTGTAGAGATTGTTGAACATGGCGTAACTGTTCTGGTATTTGTCGTATTCCTCATTGGAATAATCGGCCATCGCCTCTATGTAGTGGAGATACGCCTCGTCGTAGGGGTGCGGAATGAGCAGTTCCGTCTGGAGGTCGGCGGGGTAGGCGTAGGCCGCCCGGGGCGCATCGGGTTTTATAAGCTCCGCCGACACTCTGCCGTCGAGGCGGGAGAGCCAGTCAAGGATAACGCTCTCGTCAAAGGCGCTGTCCTTTAGCTTTTTGCACGCTTCAATTGCTTCAATAATTTTCATCTTATACTCCTGTTCCTCCCGCAGTGCCTTGCACAGCATCTTGCACAGCGTCTTGGATATAGCTGTCAAGCGACCTCCCGTTGATGTAGATATCGCCGTACAGGCGGACCTCGCTTGATCTGGCTACGCCGTCGCCGATATAAATGGTCTGGCTATCATAAGATGTACCGATATAGATTCTACTGTCCTCACCGGCGTCGATCGACATGTTTTGATCGGACTCTATTTTGAGCCCGGCCGAATCGATCGACCGGAGCCACACTCTATCATGGGTTCGATCATAGGAGAATTCCGCCCCGTCGGTACCGTCCTCTCCCAGCAAAACCGTTCCGTTACTGATTTTGACAAAAACACCGTTTTTGGAATTTACACTGTTGAGTTTAACGCCCTCGATCGTTCCGCTGCTGATGTGATCGCCGGAGATTGTGGTCGTTCCGTTTTCGTTGCGGACGTCCAGCCCGTCGACGGTCTGCTTTACGACGCTGAAATTGCCCGCAAGATCGCTCACCGTGGCGCTTATTCCTTCGGCGGTCACGCCGAGCTCCGTGACATTTCCCTCGACGTCGGAGATTTTGGCATAGATCGGATCCTCGATGTTGGCCAGCTCGGTGGTGTTGAAGTTGCTCTCACCGAGATTGGACAGGGTATAGCGAAGCTGCTCGAGGAGCTGATAGAGATAGGTCATGATGGTTTTGATCTTCTCGCTGTCGCTCTGCTCGTCG
>JBFWKZ010000176.1:0-3883 GCA_050252415.1 Oscillospiraceae bacterium
TGGAAATGGGTGATATAGGGGCGAAGGGTGCGAACCACAAACTTGCTGGTCTCATAAGTTGTCGGGAAGTGGCTCAGGTCAACCATAAGGCCGAAGTTGTTGTGCGTCATGCGCATATCCGCTGCAAATTTCGCGGCATAAGGGGCTGGGCCCAGGAGAGCGCCCTTGTCCATATTATAGTCAAAGACCTCAATCTCGATCATCATACCCTTGGTCGCGGCATAGTCGCAGAGATTGCGGGTAGTCTTTAGCAGTTGGGCATAAGCCTGATCTTTGGTCTCCTCCTGCCATTTGCCGGCCAGGAAAGCAACGCCTTTTGATCCCAGATATTCGGCCTCATCAATGGCCTCCATCAGGGTGGCCTCGGCCTTCTTGCGGTCTGCTTCGTCTACAGCGTTGGGATTCAGTTTGGGTCCCAGAAGACGGGGCTGAGCGCCATAGCAGACTTTCAGATGGCTCTGATCCAGAAGAGCTTTCGCCTCTGCGTTCGCTTCAGCGCTGCCGTAGCCTTTGAGCTCAATGGCATCGAAGAAATCATCTTTGACAATCGCTTTCAGAGACTCCATAGGATCGCGCTTTGGAAAGCTCATCCACTGAATGGTGCCGACCTGAAAATACTTGTGAATAGACTCATACATATAATATCGCCTCCAAGTAAGTTACTTGTTTACGACGTTGGTAGGATCACCGTCGATAAAGCTCTTGACGTTGGTCACGATGGTATCCATGATACGCTGGCGGGCTTCCTTTGCACCCCAGGACATATGCGGAGTAATGATGCAGTTAGGCGCTTTGAGCAGCGGGTTGTCGGCCTTGATGGGCTCGGTGTAAACGACGTCGACGCCTGCTGCATAGATCTTACCGGACTTAAGAGCCTCAGCAACATCCTCCTCAACGATCAGCTGACCGCGAGCGTTGTTAATCAGGATGACGCCATCTTTCATCTTGGCGATGTTCTCCTTATTGATGAGTCCCTCTGTGGAAGCATTGAGCAGCGTGTGCAGGAAGATGACGTCAGACTTGGCAAGCAGCTCGTCCAGCGAGACATATTCACCGATAGCACGACCGAAATCATTGGGGAACACGTCATAAGCAATAACATTCATGCCGAGAGCCTTGGCGATCTTACCTGTGGTCTGACCAATACGGCCAAAACCAATAACACCGGCGGTCTTATCAGCAAGCTCAATGAGGGGATAATCCCAGTAGCACCAGTCGATGTGGTTCTGCCACTTGCCGGCATGAACCGTCTCGCTGTGATGTCCGATATGATGGCAAATCTCAAGCAGAAGAGCAATCGCATACTGGCCGACGGATGCGGTGCCATAGGTAGGAACGTTGGATACAGGGATACCCTTGGACTTGGCATACGTGGTATCAACGACGTTGTAACCGGTTGCAAGGACAGTGACCAGCTTAATGTTGGGGCAAGCATCAAAGACCTTCTTGGAAACAGGAGTCTTGTTGGTGATGATGACATCGGCGTCGCCGACGCGCTCAATAACCTCATTCTGATCGGTCAGAGAAGTACGATCATAGAGGACTACCTCGCCCAGAGCCTTAAGTCCATCCCAGCTAAGATCACCGGGATTCTCAGTGTAACCATCGAGTACTACAATTTTCATTGTTTTTACCTCCAAGTAATTAATATTGAACGATATATTATAATGGAATAATGCGCAAAATTATTTTTTGATGTCATAACCCGCTTTTACAAGCATAAGTGTCCGGTACGCGGCGCTGCGGAAGAGCTCCTCAGCGTTTGCCATAGCATAGTCGATATCCATAATACCGTTTATAGTCGGGATAATGGATGTAATACCACAGTCGTACAGGCTCTCGGCTCCGGGCGACATACCACCTACAATGGCAATTGCCGGAATACCGCGCTTTGCGGAGGAAGTACCCACACCGTAAAGGACCTTACCGTTTGCGGATTGATTATCCGCACGCCCTTCGCCGCTGATAACAACATCAACGCCCTCAAGCTTTTTATCAAAATCACTGAGCTCCAATACCGTCTCAATGCCGGATTTGAGCTGTGCCTTCAGGAAAACCATAAGTGCTGCGGACAGGCCGCCGGCAGCGCCGGTGCTGGGCTTACTGCCGATATCCTCGCCGAATTTCTTTTTGATGACATTGACATAGTTCGTCATACCGGCTTCAAGCGCGACCAAACGCTCCTCATCGGCGCCCTTTTGGGGTCCGAATACATAGGTTGCGCCCTGGGGTCCAAGCAGCGGGAAAGTGACATCACACATTACAGTAAACTGTGCGTCCTTTGCGGCAGGATGCAGGCCGGAAACATCAATATCGGCGATATTGGCAAGGCCCTTACCGCCGAGATAAACCGCGCTGCCTTCCTTATCGAGAAATTTCACGCCCAACGCGCCCATGCAGCCTATGCCGCCGTCATTTGTTGCGCTGCCGCCGACACCAATAATGATGTTGCGGTATCCGGCATCCAAAGCCGCCTTGATAAGCTCACCGGTACCGTATGTCGTCGTGAGCATTGGATCACGCTTGTCCGCCGGGACAAAGGGCAGGCCGGAAGCGGCCGCCATCTCAATAATGGCCGTTTTGCTGTCCAGTACGCCGAAAACAGCCTCTCTGTCCTCAAAAAGAGGACCTTTGACGGGAACCGTGATAAATTTACCGTTGTTGATGTCAACGAGGACCTCCATCGTCCCTTCGCCGCCGTCCGCCATCGGTACGGAAACGCACTCACAGCCGGGAAAAATTTTTTTTGCCTGTACAGTAAGTAATCCGATAATATCCTTTGAAGTCAAGCTGCCCTTGAAGGAGTCGGGCGCAAACAAAAATTTCATGATTGGTTCAACTACCTCTCAATTAAAATATTTTCAGTCGACGGCAATCCCGCCGAAAATCAATCTGCGACAAGGCTGTCAATATTCAACATCAATACCCACAATATGCCACCTTAGTTATTATAATACTTTAACACCTTGTTTGTCAACGAAACGATGGCCTGCAACCGGTAACCGGGATACATATAAACTGCAATAAGCCAATCGAGAAATCCGTTTAATTACGGTTTGGTTCAGATCACATCTAATTTATACCACATTTTACAGACAAAATCAATTTTTATTCTGTTATTTTACCATATTTAGATATTTTAAATTCTAAAGTTATTATAACATTTCGTTATATCATCGCTCTATAATACCATCTTTTTACACAATAAAGGAAAATGTTTCGGAACGGGATACAGCACCACCGACAATATCGCCAGAAAAATCTTATTTTTGCATGACGACAGGTTATTCCCATTATAATGGGAAACTATCATGTTTGTTGCATCTGCGTCAAAAATCACTCGGTTTGCTGTAATGGATAAAAAAGCTCAGTTTGAAAAGCATAAGGTGGCTATGTAAATTACGGCTCTTTATGATTTTTGTGTGTGCTTCACGGACAAAAATCAATTTTGACGAATATAATAAATTGGCTTATATGCATAAAGCGACGCCGGATTAAGGAGGCAAATGAATGAAAATAATTGAAAATCTCGCCGCACTTATCAAAGTCAAGACGATTGTCACTATGGTCGTAATCGTCGTGTTTGCCGTATTGTCGCTACGCGGAGACATTGAGCCCAATAACGTCATGGTCATCGTCTCAACCGTGATTGCATTTTATTTTGGAACTCAACATGAGAAAAAAGGAATGTAAATACATACTCCTTCTACGGCAAAAAATGCACGCCTAAAATAAGGCGTGCATTTTTTAGCTTGTCAAAGAAGTCGTTCGGTGAATTGTCAAGTCAAGTGCAACAGCATATCACAGAAGACTTCAAGAGGAGAATGCCACTCCGGGCATTTGCGCGGGCGTAGATTTAACGTGGTAATGAAGCCGGCAACGT
>JBFWKZ010000177.1:0-3862 GCA_050252415.1 Oscillospiraceae bacterium
CTTTCAAAACGTGATAGTATTACCTTCCTTCATACTGCAAATCATTTACATATATTTATATAATACCATAAAATATTGTCGAATAAATAAAGAAAATGAAAAGAAATGATTCAAAATTGTATTTTTGTGAAATACTAGTGAAGGAAAACCTGCTTTTTGTGCCGATTTACAACAGCCTGGGCCAAAAATGAACAACGATAGTGATTTTTTTAGGAATGTGTAGGCTTGACTAAAAGGAAATGATTGTATATAATCGTTCTGATATAGACATGTTAGAATAAGTTATAGCTAACGACAAGTCAAGGCAATTTTTCTGAAAGAGGTAATTGATATGGCAATGAAAGAAAACAAGTTGAGACAACTTCTGAACGAGGGCAAGCCCTCTGTAAGTACCCGCCTTTGGAGCCCCTGGGCTTTCTATACCGAGGCGCTCGGCGCTACGCAAAAATTCGACTATATGGAATTCGTCGCTGAATATGCTCCCTTTGACCAGTATGATCTGGAAAACCTCTGCCGCGCCGCCGAGCTGCACGACATGGCTTCCATGATCAAGGTCGATTTCCAGAACCGCGGATATGTCACCCAGAAGGCTATCTGCTCCGGCTTCCAGTCCATTATGTTTGCCGATCACGAGTCTCCCGACCAGGTCCGCGAGACCATCAAGATGGTCAAGCCCAAGACCCCTCAGGACGGCGGCATCTTCGGCTACCCCAACCGCCGCTACATCGGCACCCAGCCTCATATCGATCAGATGGCCCATGCTAAGCGTCTGCGCGAGGTCGTCCTCTGCTTCATGATCGAGAAGGCTGAAATGGTCGATCAGATCGATGAGGTCTGCTCCATCCCCGGCGTTGATATGATCCAGTTCGGACCCTCCGACTACTGCATGAGCCTCGGCCACAACCGCTCCGAGTATATCAAGGAGTTCAAGGCCGCTGAGCGCCACTGCATCGAAGTCGCGCTCAAGCACGGTGTACAGCCCCGCTGCGAGATCGGCACGGCTGAGGATGCTCAGTACTATATTGATCTCGGCGTCAAGCACTTCAGCATCGGCGACCAGTTCAAGGTGATCAGGAGCTTCTGGGAGACCCAGGGCCAGAAGATGCAGGACATCGTTGCAAACCTCAAGTAAGCTTGATATTAAAAAGCCTGAACCTCAAATGGTTCAGGCTTTTTTTAGATTATCAAAAAAGCCTCGCAGAGTTTTGCCGCGACTGTGGCGAAATAAAATTAAAGTATTTTCGGGCGCGGCGTGTACGTGCCCGAAAATACTTCTCAGGCTGCCTGCGCCTTTGTCCACCAAAAGCGGACGATGAGGCGCACAGCAGCTTGCAAATCTCTTTATCAAAGAAGTCGGAACGACTTCTTTGATAAGCTGTAAAAGGCCTGGACCTCAAACAGTTCAGGCCTTTTTTTATTAGGCGCGGGGTTTGATTTTCCTTGCGAGATAGAGAAACGGCGTGTCGAGAAGGCTTGTGAAGATGAAGATCACATAGCTGGAAATGATAATCGAGAAAAGTGTTTCCCAGTCATAGATTCCATAAAAGGCGAAGAGATTGAACAGCACGGCGTTAAAAAGCTGCGAGATCAGCGTCGAACCGTTGTTGCGCAGCCAGAGATAGCGCTTTTTATCGGCTTTCCTGCTGGTGAGATCCCACCAGAAATGGTAGAGCGCGACATCGAGCCGCTGACATATGAGATAGACGAAAAGGCTTGCGAGCATCAGCCGCGGCGTTATGGAGAATAACGTCCGTATGCTGTCCATCGCCCAATCGTTTGGGCCGGGGGTGTAGAGCAGCCAAAGCTGTGAGACGACCACAAAGAGCGCGGTGAACGCGGCACCGATATAGACGGTGCGCTGCGCGTCTTTTTTGCCATAGATCTCGCTGATGATATCGGTGACGAGAAAGGTCGAGGCAAAAATAACATTGCCGAGAGTCTGTTCCATTCCGAATGCTTCAATGGTGATGAGGACTTCGATATTCGCGGCGATTGAGGCGAACACGGTGAAGCAGGTGAGGCCGATTAGTCCCCAGAGCCGGTATGCGGCGATAACGCCGCCGAAACAGACGATGACGGACAGGGCCAGCAGTAATTCGTTTGACATAAAAAAACTCCTCTTGAAGATTATAACCAATCAGCAAAAGGAAAACCATGGGCAGAGCAAAACGCCCTGTCCCGAAGACATCTCTTCAATTGTTTCCTTAGTTTTGTTTAGAGACAGGATGGTTACGAACTGTCTGCGCACAGCGCCATATCACTATAACATAATACACGGCGTATTGCAAGGACAACCGGCGGAGCATACGTCTCAGCCGGTTGTCAAAAAACGATTCGGCTATGCAAAGCCTCGCACGGCAGCCTGCAAACCCCTTTGTCAAAGAAATCGTTCCGATTCCTTTGACAAGCTGAAGCGCGGCGGAGAAACCTCTCCGCCGCGCTTTGCGTTTAAACATGCCAGATTTCCCGCGCATAGTCCTTGACCGTGCGGTCTGAGGAAAATTTGCCGGCGCTTGCGATATTCATAAGGCATTTGCGCCCAAACGCGGCTCTATCGGCATAATCGTATATGGCGCGCAGTTTTGCGTCCTTATACATGTGATAGTCGAGCAGCAGATAAAAACTATCCGGCGTCTGCCAGTCCGTACCATAGAGAAGGGAGCTGTGGAGCTCCTTCATGCCGTCGTCTGTCGGCACGGTCCCGTCAATCAGGGTATCGATGACGCGGTGCAGCGCCTCGTCGCCGTCGTAGATGCCTTTTGGGTTATAGCCTGAGCGGATGCGCTCAATGTCGCTCACGGTCGAGCCGAAGATATAGTTGTTTTCCATTCCGGCCTCCTCGACGATCTCGACGTTTGCGCCGTCGAGCGTACCGAGCGTGACAGCGCCGTTTAGCATGAGCTTCATATTGCCGGTGCCGCTGGCCTCAAGCCCCGCGGGCGATATCTGTTCCGAGATGTCGGCGGCGGGGATGATCTTTTCCGCATAGGTGCAATTGTAGTTCTGCACGAACACGACGCGTATTTTGCCGTTTACCTGCCCATCGCCGTCGATGAGCTGAGCGATGCGGTTGATATAGCGTATGATCGTCTTGGCGCGTGTGTAGCTCGACGCCGCTTTTGCCCCGAAGATGAACACCGTACCCGGCATATCGGCGAGCTCGCCGCGCTTGAGGGACTGATAGATATCCATGATGACAAAGGCGTTGAGGAGCTGCCGCTTATATTCGTGCAGGCGCTTTATCTGGACATCGAAAATAAAGTCCGGCGGTATCGTCACGCCGTCGTGTTTTTTGATATACGCGGCGAGCTGCTCTTTTTTTCTTGCCTTGACGTCGTTAAAGCTCCAGATCAGCCTGTCGTCAATGTTCTCTTTCAGCTCGGAGAGCCTGTCGAGATCCTTCAGAAAACCGGTGCCGATCGTCCGGCGAATGAGCGTCGTCAGTTCGGGGTTGCAGAGACCGAGCCAGCGGCGCTGGGTGATGCCGTTGGTCTTATTCTGAAAGCGCTCGGGGTAGATGGCATACCAGTCGCGGAAGACCTTGTTTTTCAGGATGTCGGTGTGAATCGCCGCGACGCCGTTGATATAGCGCGTCGCGTATATCGCAAGCCGTGCCATGTGCACCATGCTGCCGTCAATGATCTGCATGTTGTTGAACATGTCGCCGTAAATCCCGTGCGCCGCCATACGGCTGCGCATCCGCTCGTCGATGCGGCGGATAATCTCGGCGGTATCGGGGCAGACACTTTCAATAAGACCCATATCCCAGCGCTCCAGGGCTTCGCTGAGGACGGTGTGGTTTGTATAGCTGAAGGTCTCGCGCGCGATGGTAAAGGCCTTCTCAAACTCCAGGCCCTCCAGC
>JBFWKZ010000178.1:0-3647 GCA_050252415.1 Oscillospiraceae bacterium
TTTATTGAAAAATGACTTGTATTCAAGGCTTGATATACTAAATGCAGTGCAAAACAGTAAGATGATAGCCTCTATTATCAGTACGCTGAAAAACGATCAATCCAGCACGCAAACCATATCCAATCCATCGGATAACGGAATCCGTTTTCATATGTGTATTGTTGAAATAGCGAACAACAATGTACTAGGAAAATTTTTAGAATCCATAAAAGGAGAACTTGAAAAGCAACGGTCACGGATTATTCTGCGTAATACCGAGGATGTGCAACTAATGCTGCAGGATCACGTTGAAATCTGCGAAGCAATTTTGGTCAACGATCCGCGCAGGGCGGCCAGCGCTATGCATGAACATCTTTTGCATTCATATAAAAGTATGGCAAATTACGATCATTCATCGGTAAATAGTATGTTTTTTGATATTTACTAATCTGCGTCTAACATTTTTATATAAAATACTGTAATAATATATTTTGTTTTAATGTAGGATAATACGATAAACAAACCCTTGGCCATATTTTATCGGATTAAATGTAGGACAATAAGACCGAAGGAGTGAACCGATACGAGTTCCAGTTTGTTTGAGATTATAGGCCCAATTATGGTAGGTCCGTCCAGCTCCCATACCGCGGGAATGGCGCGAATAGGCATGATGGCGAACAGGATAATGGGCGGCACGGTCCCAAAAAATATCGAGATTACACTGCATCCCGCTATCCGGTATACCTATAAGGGCCATCGCACTGACGTTGCGCTGGTGGGCGGAATACTTGGCCTCGACGAGAAAAGTGAAAGACTTGCCGACGCCCTTACCCTTGCAACAAGGAATGGACTTGATACTCGGGTCGGTTTTTTTCAGGACGAAAAGCTGAATCCTAACACCGTACTGCTTGAAATGGAAATGACTGACGGCAATTTCCATACCGTCTTGGGTATCTCCGTCGGAGGCGGAAATATTGAAATCATTGAGGTTGATGGCGTTAAACTGCATCTGTCATCCCGAAAATGGAACCTCTTTATCTGGTCGAACGATGACATTTCGCAAATGATTTCCGGACATTTCCAGAGAGAAGTGGAGAGCGGATATTGCAAAGGGCGTTTTTTATCGGTCATGTCCTTTGAAAAAGAACCTGAATCTGGTATTCAGTCAAAAATCATGGCAATTCTAAGCGCAGCTGAGTGCAGCTTAACCACGCCGATTACGCCATTCGGAGAACTCAGCAGCGAGAGCCCGACTATAACGTCTTTCAAAGAATTGCTGGATCTCTCGGTGTTAACCGGAAAAAGCACCGCTGAACTAGCATTGGAGTACGAGCGCAAACGATCAGAAAAATCGGCGAAGCAGATTGAAGATTATATGTATACCATGCTTCACGCCATGAAAAAAGCTGTGGATAAAGGGCTTAATCAAGAGAACAAACTGATCTACGGGCTCACTTCCGGCAAAGATGCAAAGAAATTGCTTCAGGCTGCGGACGAGTGCCGGACCATTTCCAGAGGAATTGTTCCCCGTGCCGTGGCGTTCGCGCTGGGAGTCATGGAGGTCAACGCATCCGCCGGTGAGATTGTCGCCGCACCGACCGCGGGTTCCGCCGGGATTGTACCCGGCTGCCTGCTTGCCATGCAGAAGGAATACGCGCTGACAGACCACGAGCTTGTCCGGGCTCTGTTCGTGTGCGCGCTCACAGGAGTAATTATGTCGGAAAAAGGTGTGTCTTTTTCCGGGGCTGTCGGCGGCTGCCAGGGTGAAGTGGGCGTCTCATCGGCGATTGCCGCCGCCGGTATGACAGCGGCGTTCGGCGGATCAACGCGGCAATCGGTCAATGCGGCGGCAATGGCAATTAAAAATATACTGGGCCTGATCTGTGACCCTATCGGCGGACCGGTGGAGGTCCCCTGCATCAAACGGAACTCTATTGGGGTTGCCAACGCATTTGTCGCCGCGGATATGGCGCTTGCCGGTATAGAAAGCTATATACCGCCCGACGAAGTGCTGGATGCCCTGATTAATGTACAGAAGTTGTTGCCGCCTGAGCTGCGGGGCCGAGCGATCGGCGGTCTTGCCTGCACCCGCACCGCGAAAGCATTCAGAGACAGTATGACGGGTATCAGCCGTTCTGATTATCAATAAAATGATTAAACATTTTTGAAATAAAACTGAGGAGGAAACACACTTGACAAAACAACACAAATTGTTGCTTTCCAATTTAAAAAAGGAAGTTCAACCAGCACTTGGGTGTACTGGTCCGACCGTTTTTTCTTATGTTGCGGCGGAGGCAAGAGACGCTGTCGGCGGTACACCTCTTAAAATTATCATCAGGGCGGACAAAGACAAATGTGCCAAGGAAAACGACGTGGGCATACCCGGCACTCAGGTTCTCGGTGTAAAAATGGCGGCGGCTCTCGGCGCTTTTGCAGGCGATCCCAAAAAGAAGCTGGAGGTACTTGATTCTGTTACACCGGAAATGGAACGCCTCGCTTATGAGTTTTCCGTTTCGGACAACATTATAGTGGAACCTGACTGGGAAACCCCGATTGTCGGTATTTATGTAGACATAACAGTTGAGACAGATCGTGGCATAGGCAGAGCTATCGTTGTAAAAACGCACACGAACCTCGTTTATAAAAGTGCGAACGGCAAAGCGATTATCGACCAGCCGTTTGACCGTTTGTCAAGTATTCTCGATGAAAACAACGATTTTATGGCGGGCTGCAAGATCAGAGATATGTATGATTTCGCCATACAAGTGCCGCTGGACGAACTTCTCTTCCTTCGTGATACGATTGTCATGAACAGAAATCTGGCGGATGCCGCATTAAACGGAGAACTGGGTAAGACCTTTGCGCTATCCATGCTGGCTCGCGGAAAGGACGATATGGTCGTGCGCGCAAAGGCCCTGACGGCGGCTGCGGCGGAAGCGCGTATGCTGGGTTATAACCTACCGGCGATGTCCTGCGCGACCAGCGGAAATGTCGGCATAACCGCATCTCTGCCGCTCATAAGTATTGCGGAATCTCTTGGGAAAACGGAAGAGGAACTTCTGCGGGCGCTGGCTTTCAGTTATCTCCTCACCATTATGGGTAAAAACAGAATTGGCAGGCAGTCTGCGATGTGCGCATGTATGGTTACGGCGTCATTCGCTGTGGCCGGTGCGGCAGCCATGTTGTTCGGAGGAAACCCTGAGCAAATCGATATGGCGATAAACAACACTATAGTCAATGTATTCGGGGTCGTCTGTGACGGCGCGCGGCGCGCCTGCGCGCTCAAACTCTCCTCGGCAACCGGGATCGCATTGGAAGGGGCGATGCTGGCAATGGACGGAATCGCGGTCGAGAGCAGCGAGGGCGTTTGCAGAGCGACGGCCGATCGGTCCGTTGATTTCATGGGCCGGCATGCAAAAAACGGTATGCTGGAATCCGACTTATTCCTTTGCAAGAGTATGCTTGAGACTTTCTAAAAATATATAGGCATTTTAATACGCCTGAAAAGGAAGGAAGTGATTTAGGTTTGAAGTATTTAATCCAAGGACGCATAGGCAGTATTCAATGACCCTAAAACAAACCCCATGTTAATAGTTCAACAGACCGGACTGCGTGATACATTATTAAATTGATATGATTAAAGGAGGATGAAAAGATGAATAAGAAAC
>JBFWKZ010000179.1:0-3645 GCA_050252415.1 Oscillospiraceae bacterium
TTATGTACCAGACCGCGAGAATCACAATCCCTGCAACGATAATTGCCATGGTAATCTTAAATTCCATACCGAAGCCTCCTTATCTCTATCCTATGCAGGCTTCGGCCGGGTGGTCAATGGAAAATAGACGTAAAACCATAGGTCAGCCCCGTAACAAGGAATCCCGCGGTCACAACGCCCGCAAATATCGCCGGTATGGCATTTCTAAAGCGCATATTCATAAGTGCGGCAATCAAGGCCCCTGTCCATGCGCCAGTTCCGGGCAGCGGGACGGCGACGATGATCATGAGCCCGAAAAACTGGTAGGTGTGCACCTTTTGCCATTTGCCGCGCGCGCGTCTCTCAATCCGGTCCAGTATAACCGAGGCCCGCGTACTGTGGCTGCGCAGCCATTTAAATATTTGCCGTATGAAAAGAAGAATAAACGGGACCGGAACACAGTTGCCCAGAATACTGACAAGCATGGAGGTCCAGTGGTCAAGGCCCAAACCCACGCCTATGGGTATAGCGCCTCTCAGCTCCAGAATCGGCATCATCGCCAGGAAAAAAGTCATCATGATTTCTCTGGCGTCTGTCTGCATCAAATTGTCAATGATACTCATATAACGGGTCTTCCCCCTCTTTCAAGCACCTTTTTCAGAAATTGGCCCGTATAGCTTTTCTCACATTTGGCGCAATCCTCCGGCGAGCCGGAAAAGATGACCTCACCGCCCATATCGCCCCCCTCGGGACCAAGATCAATGATATGGTCGGCTGTTTTGATTACATCGAGATTGTGCTCAATGACAACGACGGTATTCCCTGCCGCGACCAATCTGTCCAGCATCTCGATGAGTCTGTGTACATCGGCGACATGCAGGCCCGTTGTCGGTTCATCGAGAACATAGACCGTCCGTCCCGTACTGCGCTTACTGAGCTCGGTCGCCAGTTTAATGCGCTGCGCCTCGCCGCCGGAGAGGGTGACCGAGGACTGTCCCAGGCGGATATAGCCAAGTCCGACGTCGTACAGCGTTTGGAGCCTGTCTCGTATTTTGGGGCGGTTCTCGAAGAAATTGAGCGCCTCCTCCACTGTCAGGCCCAGCACATCGGATATATTTTTACCCTTATACCGAACCTCGAGCGTCTCGCGGTTATAGCGTTTGCCCTTGCATACCTCACACGGGACATAGATATCCGGCAAAAAATGCATTTCAATCTTTAGCAGGCCGTCGCCGGAGCAGGCCTCGCAGCGTCCGCCGCGAACATTGAAGGAAAAGCGCCCGGGCTTATACCCGCGCATCTTTGCGTCCTGAGTATCGGCAAAAAGGTCACGGATATCGGAGAAAACGCCCGTATAGGTTGCGGGGTTCGACCGAGGTGTCCTGCCTATAGGGCTCTGGTCGATCGCGATAACCTTGTCCACATACTCCAGGCCCTCAATCCCGTCGCATTTGCCTGGTCTGCACTTGACGCGGTTCAGCTCCGCGGCAAGCGTTTTATAGAAGACTTCGTTTATCAGGGAGGATTTCCCACTTCCGGAAACGCCGGTAACACAGGTGAAGACGCCGAGAGGGATATCGACCGATATATTTTTCAGGTTATTCTCCCGCGCACCCAAGATACGCAGATATTTTCCGTTTCCCTTCCTGCGTTCAGACGGAACGGGAATATATTTTTTCCCACTGAGATACTGCCCCGTTATCGACTCGGGGCAATTGAGGATATCCTGGACCGTGCCCGCGCAGACGACCTCGCCGCCATGGACCCCAGCACCCGGTCCGATATCGACAATATAGTCGGCGGCGAGTATGGTATCCTCATCATGCTCGACCACAATGAGAGTATTTCCGAGGTCACGGAGCTCGCACAGAGTCTTGAGCAGTTTATCGTTGTCCCGCTGGTGGAGGCCGATGGAAGGCTCATCCAGAATATAGAGAACGCCCATCAGCGATGATCCAATCTGTGTGGCAAGCCGGATTCTCTGGCTCTCACCGCCTGAGAGCGAGCCCGCGCTCCGGGCAAGCGTCAGATACTGCAGGCCAACGCTTTTCAAAAAGCCGAGGCGCTCGCGAATCTCCTTGAGGATGCGGTCGGCAATCATCGCCTCTTTTTCCGTCAATTCAAGATGATCGATGAAATTCAGCGCGTCCGTCACCGACTTGCCGGTAAAATCTGCAATGTTGATCCCACCGACGGTGACGGCGAGCACCTCTTTTTTAAGCCGCAGGCCGTGGCACTCAGGGCATGGATATTCGCTCATGCCCTGTTCGAGCTCGGCACGCATCGCCGGGCTTTGCGTCTCCCGGTATCGGCGCATGATATTGTTTGCGATCCCCTCAAAAGGCTGATTCAGCGTTCCCCTGCCGCGCGGCTGATCATAGTGCAGCGTGAGTTTCTCACCGCGGGTTCCATTGAGGATGATGTCGATAACGTCATCCGACAGCTCCCGGATCGGCTGAGTGAGTTTGAATTTATATTTTTTGGAGAGCGCCTCAAAGTACATCCGCGCAATACCGTCGCTGCGGACATTCCCCCAGCCCGAGGCCGTGATCCCGCCATCCATGATCGAGAGATTCGGATTTGGGAAAATCAGCTCCGGGCTGACACGGAGCTGCGTTCCCAGCCCCGTGCACTCGGGACATGCGCCATACGGGCTGTTGAAGGAAAACATTCTGGGCGTCAGCTCCTCGATGCTGATCCCGCAGTCTTCGCAGGCATAATTCTGTGAAAAAAGCATTTCGCGCCCCTCGTCGACGATATCGACGATGACAAGTCCTCCGGCAAGATCGGAGGCGATTTCCATCGAGTCGGTGAGCCTGTGAATGACGTCCGGCTTCATCACCAGGCGGTCTACGATAATTTCAATATTATGTTTTTTATTTTTTTCAAGTTTTATTTCTTCACTCAGGTCATAGATGCTGCCATCTACGCGCACACGGACATAGCCGCTTTTTCTCGCGTCCTCAAACACCTTGACATATTCGCCTTTGCGAGCGCGGACAACCGGCGCGAGAATCTGTATTCGCGTTGCCTCAGGCAAGGTCATAACCTGATCGATGATCTGATCGATGGTCTGCTGCTTTATCTCCTTGCCGCACTTCGGACAGTGGGGTTTGCCGATGCGGGCCCAAAGCAGGCGGAGGTAATCGTATATCTCCGTTACGGTTCCCACTGTGGAGCGGGGATTGTGCGAGGTTGTCTTCTGGTCAATTGAAATTGCGGGGGAAAGGCCGTCGATATAATCCACATCCGGCTTCTCCATCTGCCCAAGAAACTGGCGGGCATACGACGACAGCGACTCGACATAGCGGCGCTGCCCCTCGGCGTATATGGTGTCAAATGCCAGAGAGGATTTTCCGCTGCCGGAAAGTCCTGTGAAAACAACGAGTTTTTCCCGGGGAATCTCTAGGTCGATATTTTTAAGATTGTTCTCTCTTGCACCTTTTATATAGATGTTTTCTCTCATAGACGTCCTTCCAGGTATTGCAGATTCGCTTAATTATTCCCGAAATACCAGCAATGCAACAATAAACTGTATTATAATGTCTCCTGAATAATTTGAAACCGCTTGTAACACAAGACTTTGCGCCCCGTGGATGGTATAATATGTGCAGGAAAAAAGCCGAAAAGGGTCAAAAAGCTTGCACAAGGTCGTGATGTGGATGT
>JBFWKZ010000180.1:0-3557 GCA_050252415.1 Oscillospiraceae bacterium
CCCGCATGAGGTAAGCTTTTCTCGTTCTTCTAGGCTAAGATGCTGGTAGTGACTCATGTCAAGCCCTCCTTCTGGCTTGTCTGCAAACACCATTTTAGGAGTTCCCTTGGCTTGAGTCACTACTTTTTTGTTGCACTTGTATTGTAAATCTAAGAAACGACTTCTGCGACAAAGAGGTTTGCACGCTACTGTGTGCCTCATCGTCCACTTGTGGTGGACAATTCGTCACTTACAGCCTGAGAAGTATTTTCGGGCACGTACACGCCGCGCCCGAAAATGCCTTGATTTTATTTCGCCGCTGCGGCGGTGAAACTCTGCGAGGCTTGTCATAGCCAAATAGTTTCTTGACACGCTAAGTATAATTGTGCCACCTTCGTTATTTGCACTTGACAAAGCGCGGAAAACACCCTATCCTAATAAAAGTATAGTTAGAGAATTTTTGGTAATTATAGACTTATATTCCAAAAGGAGGGATGTGCCGATGCACATTTCACAGGCACGCCTTGCAGAACTCAACGAGAAATGCAGGCAATATCGGATTGAGCTGTTAAAGCTCCTGCACAGCATACAGACGGGCCACCCGGGCGGTTCGCTCTCCTGCATGGAGATCGTGACGACGCTGTATGAAGAGGTTATGAATGTCAATCCCCAAAATCCGCATGATCCGGACAGAGACAGGTTTGTCCTCTCGAAGGGGCATTGCGCGCCGACATTGTATCTGAACCTTGCGCATAAGGGCTTTTTCCCGGTTGACGACCTGCCCACTCTGCGCCAGATCGACAGCCATCTTCAGGGCCATCCCTGCGCCCATAAAACACCGGGTATCGACTTCTCAACGGGGCCTCTTGGTCTGGGCTTTTCCGGAGCGATCGGCATGGCTCTCGCCGCAAGAGTAAACGGCAGGCACTATTATACCTATACGCTTCTCGGTGACGGCGAGATTCAGGAGGGCGGCGTCTGGGAGGCGGCTATGTCCGCGTCTAAGTTTAAGACGGACAACCTCATTGCCATACTCGACCTCAACGGTGTTCAGCTCGACGGGACGACGGAAGAAATTATGCCCATGGGCGATGTTTCGGCCAAATTCCGTTCATTCGGCTGGAACACTATTGAAATCAACGGTCATGATATCTCCGCAATATGTGATGCTGTTGCCCAGGCAAAGGCCCATAAGGGCCAGCCGACGATGATCGTCGCCCATACGGTAAAGGGCAAGGGCGTCTCCTTTATGGAGGGCAAGAGCGGATGGCACGGTAAAGCAATCGGTGACGCCGACCTTGAGGCCGCGCTTAAGGAACTGGAGGTGCAGGCATGAGCAATAAGATTGCGATAAGAGACGCATACGGCGCTGCGCTTAAAGAACTCGGTGCTGTGAATGATAAAGTCGTCGTACTGGAGGCCGACCTCGGCTCATCAACCAAGAGCGCATTGTTTGGCAAAGCCTTTCCCGAGCGCTACTTTAATATCGGCATCGCCGAACTGAACATGGTCTCGATGGCGGCGGGATTTGCCAGCTGTGGGAATATTCCGTTTGTCAATACCTTTGCGGCGTTCATGGTCACCCGCGGAGCCGACCCGATCGGCAGCGTCATTTCTTATGACCGGCTGAACGTCAAGCTCTGCGGCACCTACTGCGGATTTTCCGACTCTTACGACGGCGCGAGCCATCATGCGATCACAGACATTGCCTATCTCAGGTCGCTGCCGGATATGACCATCGTGTCTGTATGCGATGCGACGGAGACAAAAAAAGCGGTAAACGCCGTGGCGGAATATGACGGTCCCGTTTATCTCAGGCTCTCCCGTGCGGCCGCACCGGTGATTTTTGACGACGGTTATGACTTCCGCATCGGTAAGGGCGTCGTCCTGCGCGAGGGCAGCGACGTTACGCTGGTCGCCACCGGGTATATGGTCCACAAGGCGCTTGAGGCGGCAGAACTTTTAGCGGCCAAGGGCGTCTCCGCCGCCGTGATCGATATCCACACGATCAAGCCGATCGATACCGGACTGCTGCTCGAATATGCCGGCAAGACCGGCTGTGTTGTCACCGCAGAGGAACACAGTATTTACGGAGGGCTGGGCAGCGCCGTTGCAGAGGTTCTGGTGCAGAACCATCCGCTGCCGATGGAGATCGTCGGCGTCGAGCACACTGCAGAGTCCGGCGACTACGAAAAGCTCCTTAAAAAATACGGTCTTTCCGGAGAACACATTGCCGAGAAGGCTTTAAAGGCAATTTCCAGAAAATAGTGTCATTACGACACGGATAATTCAAAAATAGAATCGCGCCCCAATCGTCACACATGCCGTCTGACAATTGGGGCGCGTTATTATAACAACTGTAAAGATACCCGTTTATTCCGGTCTGCCGTTATCGAACAGAAGAGGCCGCAATGGGGCTTAAAAGATAAGGGCTTGCTGCCTGCTTTTTACAGACAATAAGCCCCTGCTGTTTAATAGATTATCTCACCGTAGTTATTGGGCGTCATAGGGGTACCAGGGATTCTGAACACAGCGCTTGGCACCGCTGATTTCAACAGAGACGCCATCGATATATCCGGCGCAGTCGGAAGCAAGGAATACGAGCGATTTTGCCAGATCTTCGGGCTCACCATAGCGCTTCATAGGAATATCTCTGAGCATGCTGTCGCCGAAACGATCGATATTTTCTTTGGAGATTTCAGTGCGGATCAGGCCGGGGATATAGGCCACGACACGGATGTTGTATGGAGCAAATTCGGCGGCCATGGTCTTTGTGAGGCTGAGGACGCCGGTTTTTGCGGCGGCATAGGGGGCTTTGCCGGCGATCGGTGTGACAGCCGAATAGGAAGAACAGTTCAGAATAACACCGCCGCCGGAATTTTTCATATGCAGGGCGGCAATTTTGGCGCCCATAAAGACGGCGGTCAGGTTCGTGTCGATGATGCGCTTAAAGTCGTCGACGTCGTAATCGATAAGAAATTTATACTGATTGACACCGGCATTGTTGACCCATACGTCGATGTGTCCGAATTCATTTGTGATTTCATTGGCGAACTGCTCCAATTCACCGTATTTCGTCACATCCACCGCACGGGTAAACAGGTCAAATCCAAGGGCTTTGAATTCAGCTTTGGTGGCGTCCAGCTTTGCCTGGCGGCGTGCGCATACGCAGACGCGGCAGCCCTCACGTGCGAATTCCAGAGCGGCGGCTTTGCCGATCCCCTGAGAGCCGCCGGTGATAACAACAACTTTATCTTTTAGTCCGAGTTCCATGTGTACATCTCCTTTTTATGGTCGGCTTAGTCTTTTAGAAAACAAGCTCTAAGGTCACTATACAGCTTTATACTTATTTTTTCAATAAAAGAGAGATAAAATCAAAACGGAAAAACGCACAGGCCCGGTGTATAATGCGGTTAGTTCAATTTATCTCAGCCTGTAACCTCGCCAAGGGTATAGTTGTAACCAATCGAGAGATCCGAGCCCGTGAATGTGCCGTCCAGTTTGGAAAGCGTACGCTGATATGCCTCGCTGCCCACCTCATAGGGGACGGGCTGATAGTTGTTGTAGTTTGCCTCGCC
>JBFWKZ010000181.1:0-3539 GCA_050252415.1 Oscillospiraceae bacterium
CCTTGTTCTGCAAAAAAAGACCTCCCTGAAATACCGACTTGCTCTGTCAGTATTTCCTAGGGGAGGTATTTTAATACGTAATCGTTATATTTGGTTTAGAGCTGGTTTATAATGCCCGCCTCAGGTGTTCATAATAATTTTGTCTTTATATACAACTGCTTTGTTATCAGCAAAATGTTTATTTCCAGAAAAACATCTGGATTTAATATTGCGCCTCGCTGTTTGTTAAACAAAATCGTGAGCTAAACGAAATCACTTGACTGTGAATTCTAAGCTCAGTCAATTTACAGAATATTTTTTAACTTATAAAATGAAAAAAAGCTTGATTTTCTTTACACAAGGTATTATCATATGTTTAGTTGTAGGACATTTTAATGTTCGCTAATAATAAAGGATGCAGTTATGATTAAGCCAATAACTAAAACGTCTATGTATAAGGAAATCGTCGGTCAGATTATCATTCAGATAAAAAATGGCGTATGGAAACCAAACGAGCAGCTCCCCAGTGAAGCGGAGCTCGCCAAATCATTTGGCGTCAGCCGCAACAGTATACGCGAAGCGCTAAAATCCCTTGCGTTGTTTGGCATAGTTTATGCCCGGCCGGGTCAAGGAACTTTTATTACACAGGACGCATTGCAGAGAGTTGGAAACACAGAGCTTCTGGATGCCATATCCGAAGAGGCGTCGTTACCGGAACTGATGGAAACCCGGCTTATTATTGAACCCCAACTCTCGAAGCTCGCAGCATTACGGGCAACGGATGAAGATAAAAAGATGCTTGTTATGGCACTGGATTTATTGAAAAACGACTTATATTCAAGGCTTGATATACTAAATGCAGTGCAAAACAATAAGATGATAGCCTCTATTATCAGTACGCTGAAAAACGATCAATCCAACGTGGGATCGACGCAAACCATATCCAACCCATCGGATAACGGAATCCGTTTTCATATGTGTATTGTTGAAATAGCGAACAACAATGTACTAGGAAAATTTTTAGAATCCATAAAAGGAGAACTTGAAAAGCAACGGTCACGGATTATTCTTCGTAATACCGAGGATGTGCAGCTTATGCTGCAGGATCACGTTGAAATCTGCGAAGCAATTTTGGTCAACGATCCGCGCAGGGCTGCCAGCGCTATGCATGAACATCTTTTGCATTCATATAAAAGTATGGCGAATTACGATCATTCATCGGTAAATAGTATGTTTCTTGATATTAACTAACCTGCGTCTATCATTTTTATATAAAATACTGCAATAATTTATTTTGTTTTAAATGTAGGATAATATGATAAACAAACCCATGGCATATTTTATCGGATTAATTGTAGGACAATAAGACCGAAGGAGTGAGCCGATACGAGTTCCAGTTTATTTGAGATTATAGGCCCAATTATGGTAGGTCCGTCCAGTTCCCATACCGCGGGAATGGCGCGAATAGGCCTGATGGCAAACAGGATAATGGGCGGCGCGATTCCAAAAAATATTGAGATTACACTGCATCCCGCTATCCGGTATACCTATAAGGGCCATCGCACTGACGTTGCGCTGGTGGGCGGAATACTTGGCCTCGACGAGAAAAGTGAAAGACTTGCCGATGCCCTTACCCTTGCTACACAGAATGGAATTGATACCCGGGTCGGTTTTTTTAAAGACGAAAAGCTGAATCCTAACACCGTACTGCTTGAAATGGAAATGACTGACGGCATTTCCCATACCGTCTTGGGTATCTCCGTCGGAGGCGGCAGTATTGAAATTATTGAGGTTGATGGCGTTAAACTGCATCTGTCACCCCGAAAATGGAACCTTTTCATCTGGTCGAACGATGACATTTCGCAAATGATTTCCGGGCATTTTCAGAGAGAAGTGGAGAGCGGATATTGCAAAGGGCGTTTTTTATCGGTCATGACCTTTGAAAAAGAACCTGAATCCGGTATTCAGTCAAAAATCATGGCAATGCCAAGCGCTGCTGAGTGCAGCTTAACCACGCCGATTACACCATTCGGAGAACTCAGCAGCGAGAGCCCGCCTATAACGTCTTTCAAAGAATTGCTGGATCTCTCGGTGGTAACCGGAAAAAGCACCGCTGAACTAGCATTGGAGTACGAACGCAAACGATCAGAAAAATCGGCGAAGCAGATTGAAGATTATATGTATACCATGCTTCACGCCATGAAAAAAGCTGTGGATAAAGGGCTTAATCAAGAGAACAAACTGATCTACGGGCTCACCTCCGGCAAGGATGCAAAAAAATTGCTTCAGGCTGCGGACGAGTGCCGGACCATTTCCAGAGGAATTGTTCCCCGTGCCGTGGCGTTCGCGCTGGGAGTCATGGAGGTCAACGCATCCGCCGGTGAGATTGTCGCCGCACCGACCGCGGGTTCCGCCGGGATTGTACCCGGCTGCCTGCTTGCCATGCAGAAGGAATACGCACTGACAGACCACGAGCTTGTCCGGGCTCTGTTCGTTTGCGCGCTCACAGGAGTAATTATGTTGGAAAAAGGTGTGTCTTTTTCCGGGGCTGTCGGCGGTTGCCAGGGCGAAGTGGGCGTCTCATCGGCAATTGCCGCCGCCGGTATGACAGCGGTGTTCGGCGGATCAACGCGGCAATCGGTCAATGCGGCGGCAATGGCAATAAAAAATATATTGGGACTGATCTGTGACCCTATCGGCGGACCGGTGGAGGTCCCCTGCATCAAACGGAACTCTATTGGGGTTGCCAACGCATTTATCGCCGCGGATATGGCGCTTGCCGGTATAGAAAGTTATATACCGCCCGACGAAGTGCTCGATGCCCTGATTAATGTACAGAAGTTGTTGCCGCCTGAGCTGCGGGGCCGAGCGATCGGCGGTCTTGCCTGCACCCGCACCGCGAAAGCATTCAGAGACAGTATAGCGGGTATCAGCCGTTCTGATTATCAATAAAATGATTAAACATTTTTGAAATAAAACTGAGGAGGAAACACACTTGACAAAACAACAAAAATTGTTGCTTTCCAATTTAAAAGAGGAAGTCCAACCGGCACTCGGGTGTACTGGTCCGACCGTTTTTTCTTATGTTGCAGCGGAGGCAAGAGATGCCGTCGGCGGTACGCCTCTTAAAATTATCATCAGGGCGGACAAAGACAAATGTGCCAAGGAAAACGACGTGGGCATACCCGGCACTCAGGTGCTCGGTGTAAAAATGGCGGCGGCTCTCGGCGCTTTTGCAGGCGATCCCAAAAAGAAGCTGGAGGTACTTGACTCTGTTACACCGGAAATGGAACGCCTTGCTTATGAGTTTTCCGTTTCGGACAACATTATAGTGGAACCCGACTGGGAAACCCCGATTGTCGGTATTTATGTAGACATAACAGTTGAGACAGATCGTGGCACAGGCAGAGCTATCGTTGTAAAAACGCACACAAACCTCGTTTATAAAAGTGCGAACGGCAAAGCGATTATCGACCAGCCGTTTGACCGTTTGTCAAGTATTCTCGATGAAAACAACGATTTTATGGCGGGCTGCAAGATCAGAGATATGTATGATTTCG
>JBFWKZ010000182.1:0-3534 GCA_050252415.1 Oscillospiraceae bacterium
TGGATATGCCCCCCATCGCCTCCATCGTCACCATTCTCGGCGCCTGGCTTGCCACCACAATGTCCTGTCAGTGTGTTGGTCAGTCGGCCATCAACCCGATGGAAATTTTCGGTATCATCATTCTCATCATCGTCAAGGCGATCTCCGGTATCGACGGAACCGCCGCCTTTTTTGTCGCCGCGGTTGTCGCTGTCGCCGCCGGTCTCACGGGCGATGTCATGAACGACTTCAAGTCCGGCTGTATTCTTAAATCCGACCCGAAGGCCCAGTGGATTGCCGAGGCAATCGGCGGTCTCATCGGCGCCGTCGTCTCCGTTGCCGTACTCATCATTATACTCAAGGCCTATGGTGCCAGCGCTTTCGGCAGCGCTATGTTCCCCGCGGCGCAGGCCGCCGCCGTTGCCGCAATGGTCGGCGGTATATCGCATTTTCCCGCATTTATCATCGGGCTGGCTGCCGCAGCCATACTCTACCTTTTGAATGTTCCCGTCATGACGCTTGGTCTTGGCGTCTACCTCCCCTTCTATCTCTCGCTGACCGCATTTATCGGCGGAACCCTCCGCTTCATTCTGGACAAATGGGCGCCCCAAGTTGAGAAAAATGGCATTGGAACCGTTGTCGCCTCCGGCATGCTGGGCGGTGAAGCCGTTGTCGGCGTCATTATTGCCATGATTCTCGCGGTACAGATACTGGCGGCATAAGAGCCGGGCAGACAGCAGACTTTCTTCACTCACCCATAGTTTTTGGAGGCCAATCGTAATGGAAATTCATATCAGCGACATAAGCGGAATTAAAATCGGCCACGCGCAAAACCGTGAGGGCGCTACCGGCTGCACCGCCATAATATGCGAAAAGGGCGCGGCTGCCGGCGTCGACGTACGCGGCGGCGGCCCAGCTACGCGTGAGACCGATCTGTTAAAGCCTGTGAATATGGTACAGCGGATCCACTGTGTCATGCTCTCCGGCGGCAGTGCATACGGCCTTGAGGCCGGAGACGGAGCCATGCAGTTTCTGGAAGAAAATGGCGTTGGCTTCGACGTCGGCGTCGGGGTCGTCCCCATCGTCTGCGGTGCCTCCCTGTTCGACCTGATCGTCGGAGACCCGAAGTGCCGCCCCGACAAGGCCATGGGCTATGAAGCATGTATGAACGCCGGCACCGTTCCCCCCGAGGAGGGAAACGTTGGCGCGGGAACCGGCGCCACTGTCGGCAAATACTTTGGCATAAGCCGGATGATGAAAAGCGGACTCGGCATCTATGCCGTACAGCACGGGGACGTGCAGTGCGCCGCCGTGGTCGCGGTAAATGCTCTCGGCGATGTCGTGGATTATGACACGCGCGAGACGATATCGGGGCTGCTCACCCCCGATAAAAGCGAAATGTATCCAACAGCTAAGGCAATGTATGAGGAGATCGCGCGCAGCCGCAATGTCTTTTCCGGCAATACGACCATTGGGTGTATCATCACAAACGCCAGACTTGACAAATCCCAGTGCAGCAAGCTTGCAGGCGTTACGCACGACGGCTATGCTCAGGTCATCCGACCGGTACACACCTCAGCCGACGGCGACACCGTCTTCGCCATGGCCACCGGTGAGGTCGAGGTAAACGCAGACGCTCTTGGTACGCTCGCCGCCGAAGTCATGGCGCGCGCGATAAACCGGGCTGTTTTAACGGCTGCGCCCGCCTATGGTCTTCCCGCCGCATCCAGCTTTAAAAATTTTTAAATTGACAGCTATTCTAGCATTTTCCGGTATATCATATTGATAAATTAAAAAAACGGCACATTATTATTCTTACAAAGGATGTGGACGTATGAGCAATAAACTTATTCTTGCCATTATACAGGAAGACGACTACGAGGCGGTCGTCACCGCGCTCAATCAAGACCATTTCTTTGTCACCAGGCTGACCTCCAGCGGCGGTTTTCTGCGGCGGAAAAACATTACGATCATGGTCGGCGTCAATAATGGCGAGCAGGACAAGGTAATCGCCATTCTCAAAGAAAACGCAAGCAAGCGCAAACAGACGATCCGCACGATGCCGCTCGCTATCGGAGGCGTGCACGGCCTTGAGGCAGGCGCCGCTATCCCTGTTGAAATTGACGTCGGTGGTGTGACGATATTTACCATACCGCTGGACAGCATTGAAAAATTTTGAAGACGGATAAGGCATTGTCCATCCTCAGTCTGTCGAAGGATCCGGTATGCGCAAGCGCATACCGGATCCTTCGTATATTCAGGTCTAAGAATAAAGAATCCGAAAATGATAAACCGCTTTTCTAAATAGCATTGACATCCATCAAAATTGGTGCTATAACCTATTTAGATATAATTCTAAATAGGTTGCTTTGGAGGTGAAACTATGGGTTTTCCCGAAACTTTTAAGGCACTGTCCGACCCGATGCGCCGCGACATCCTTCTTATGCTGCGCTCCGGGCGAATGTCGGCGGGCGATATTGCAAAACACTTTGACGCAGCCGGCGCTACGGTATCCTACCACCTTTCTCTGTTGAAAAAAGCGGGCCTGATTTTCGAGACAAAATATAAAAACTATATCTACTATGATCTCAATACATCGGTGATTGAGGAACTTATGCTCTGGTTTTCCCAGTTAATGGAGGTAAATGACAATGAAAAAGCTGACTAAAAATATGCTCCTGACAACGATTGTTGCCCTGCTTCCCATGGCGCTTGGCATTGCCCTGTATAATAAGCTTCCCGCGCAGCTGCCAACCCATTGGAATATCAGCGGCGAGGTCAATGATTATTCGAGCAAGGCGTTTGTTGTATTCGGCCTGCCTGCGTTTATGTCGGTGATGGGACTATTTGTACAGTTTATGCTGGAACAAGATCCCAAAAAAGCGAATATGTCGCCTGTACTAAAGATGATATCGCGCTGGATATGTCCCGTGATGAGCTTGATCTTGGTCCCGGTCACACTGTTTATCGGTATGGGGTATGATAACATCCCCATACCGCTCATCGTCAATCTGCTCGTCGGTATTATTTTCATCGTCATCGGCAACTACCTTCCGAAGAGCAAACAGAGCTACACTATGGGTATTCGCCTTCCATGGACGCTAAACAGTGAGGAGAACTGGAACCGTACCCATCGTCTTGCCGGAAAACTGTGGATGCTGGGCGGCTTTCTCTTCATTCTGTGTGGTTTTGCCGCACAATATATTCAGTCGCAGCTAATGACCACCGTTACCATTGGCGGAATAATGGTAATGGTATTTATTCCCATGATATATTCATTTTTATTATATAAAAAAGGCATATAAAAATTGGGCCCTAGGGGCCCGATTTTTAATTATTAATGTTTCGATAGTAGATGATGATCAAGCCTTTAATTAAAAGATCATCATCGTAAATAATCTCCCGTGTACACTCGGATACGACCGTTCTGGCAAGACCTCCGGTCGCGATAACCGTAAGCGTCTCGCCCAGTTCTTTCTCTACCCGGTCAATTAATCCGTCCAGCATGGCGGCAGTCCCGAAAACAATGCCGCTTTTCATACAGTCAATCGTGTT
>JBFWKZ010000183.1:0-3516 GCA_050252415.1 Oscillospiraceae bacterium
CATGGCCGTTATGCACAGGCAATTTCCCGTCTATGGCGTCCAGTTTCACCCGGAATCCATACTTACGCCGGACGGAATAAAGATTATAAAAAATTTCTTGAACGATAGGAGTGTCAAAAATGATTAAAGAAGCAACTGCAACACTGATAGACGGCCAGACGATTTCTTACGAAGAAGCCAAACAGGTCATGAACGAAATTATGGGCGGCAACACCACTCAGGTGCAAACCGCGGCATATCTTGCCGCTCTCGCCGCCGTTGGCGAGACGATCGAGGAAATTACCGGCAGCGCCGAGGAAATGCGCGCTTACGCTGCCCAGGTTGAGCATGGGTTGCCCGAAGTCTTCGAGATTGTCGGTACGGGGGGCGACGGGGCCAAGAGCTTTAATATCTCGACGACCGCTTCCATCATTGTTGCCTCCGCCGGTGTCAAGGTTGCAAAGCACGGCAACCGGGCCGCCTCCTCGCGAAGCGGAGCCGCCGATTGCCTTGAAGCTCTCGGCGTCAACATAGATCTTACCCCGGAAAAATGCGTCGAGCTCTTGAAAACGGTGGGGATCTGCTTTATGTTTGCGCAAAAATATCACACTTCCATGAAATATGTGGCGCCTGTCCGCAGGGAGCTTGGCGTGCGAACGATTTTTAATATCCTGGGCCCCCTCACGAACCCCGCCTCGGCGAGCCTGCAGTTGCTGGGTGTTTACAGTGAGCAGCTGGTCGAACCGCTTGCTCATGTTCTGGCGAACCTTGGCGTAAAGCGCGGTCTCGTGGTCTATGGTCAGGATAAACTGGACGAAATATCCCTGTCGTCCCCGACCACGGTATGCGAATTCGGCGGCGGGGAATTTAAGACCTACACGATACATCCTGAAGATTTCGGCTTTGCTGTCTGCGATAAATCCGAACTGGTCGGCGGTACACCGGCCGAAAACGCCGAAATCACGAGAAGTATCCTCGAAGGTGAGCCCGGCCCAAAGCGCGAGGCCGTTTTGCTGAATGCCGGTGCGGGACTCTATATTGCGGGTAAAGCCGCCGGCATAAAAGAAGGCGTAACGCTTGCAGCGACGCTTATCGACAGCGGCCGAGCTAAAGCCAAGCTGGAGGAATTCATTGCTGCCTCACAGAACGCGCAGTGAGCAACATGATTCTTGAAAAGCTGGCCGAACATGCGGCAAAACGTGTCGAAGCAGCGAAAGCACGTGTGAGCTTGCCGGACATTAAAGATACCGCCTTGGCACTGCCGCGTGGCGCTTTCACCTTTGAGACAGCCCTGCGGCGGGAAGGCCTTTCCTTCATCTGTGAGGTAAAAAGGGCCTCGCCGTCAAAGGGCCTCATCGCCCCCGAATTCCCATACATTCAAATAGCCAGGGAATATGAGGCCGCGGGAGCCGACTGTGTCTCCTGCCTCACCGAGCCGAAATGGTTTTTGGGTTCAGATAAGATATTTAGCGATATCCGCAAAAATATAGCCATACCCATGCTTCGCAAGGATTTCACCGTAGATGAGTATCAGCTCTATGAGGCAAAATGCCTGGGTGCCGACGCCGTGCTGCTCATCTGTTCGCTTCTGAGTACCGGCACGATTGCAAAATATCTTGAGATCTGTGATGACCTTGGGCTGTCCGCTGTGGTTGAGGCGCATAATGTGCAGGAGATCGGCTCCGCCGTCAGTGCCGGGGCGAAAATCATCGGCGTCAACAACCGCAATCTCAAGGACTTTTCGGTCGATATCGGCAATGCCGCACGGCTTCGTGCGCTCGTGCCGGACAAAACGCTCTTTATCGCTGAGTCCGGCATTCAGGATACCGACGATGTCGCCGCACTGTGCGCCTATCGGGTGGATGCCGTGCTGATTGGCGAGACTATGATGCGCGCGTGCGATAAGAAAGCACTTTTATCCTCTTTCCGGGAGGCATCCAGATGAATACCGCAAAAATAAAGATCTGCGGGCTTTTCCGCCCCTGTGACGCAGATTATATCAATGAAGCGCTTCCCGACTATGCGGGATTCGTATTCTTTCAGAAAAGTCACCGCTTTGTTACAGAGCGGCGGGCCATGCTTCTCCGGGCAAATATGGTGCCGTCTGTCACAACGGTCGGCGTCTTTGTAAACCACGATCCGTCCTGCATTAAGCGGCTTTATGAAAACCGTATCGTCAGCGTTATCCAGCTGCACGGCGGCGAGGACGAGGATTATATCGCGCGCCTGCGCACTTTGGTTCCCGGCGCGGAGATATGGAAAGCTTTTAAGATTCGCTCGGCGGCAGACCTGACGGATGCGGGCAACAGCAGCGCCGACCGTGTCCTTTTGGATAACGGCTGCGGTACGGGCGAGTGCTTCGATTGGTCTGTGGCTGCAAATTTCGGCAGCGAGATGGTCCTTGCCGGCGGACTGAATCCGGAAAATATCCGTGTGGCGATCAAGCGTTTTCATCCGTTTGCCGTAGACATAAGCTCGGGCGTCGAAACCGAAAAAATAAAAGACAAAGCAAAAATTTTGGCGGCCGTAGCGGCCGCGAGAGGATAATGAAATGGTATTCATTATAAAGCCTGATGTCAATGAAGAGGCCATATCTGCCTTCGCCGCCAGGTTTGAACGCGATGGCTTTTCAACGATCATCAGTAAGGGCACCGAGCATACCGCCGTTTGTCTCATCGGCAATACGGCGAAGGTTGACATTGCGCACGTTGTGGAGACAACGGACATTGTTGAATACGGCAGACGTGTGACGGAGCAGTACAAGGCGGTCAACCGTACGGTCCATCCCGAAGACAGCATTATCACGGTCGGCGACGCGGTCATAGGCGCTGACACCTTCACGGTCATCGCAGGTCCCTGCTCAGTTGAAAGTGAAAAACAGATGCTTACGGTCGCCGAATCGGTGAAAAAGAGCGGGGCAAAGCTCCTCAGGGGAGGGGCCTTCAAGCCCCGCTCGTCACCGTATTCGTTTCAGGGCTTGGGGGCGGACGGGCTGAGCCTGCTGCTTGAGGCAAAAAAAGCGACCGGACTGCCGATTGTCAGCGAAGTCATGAATCAAACGCAGCTGCCGCTTTTTGAGAATGTCGACGTTATCCAGATCGGCGCGCGGAATATGCAGAACTTCGATCTCCTCAAGGAAGTCGGAAAGATCGACAAGCCAATCCTTTTAAAGCGCGGGCTTTCAAATACGATTGAAGAACTCCTTATGAGCGCCGAATATATTTTCTCTTCCGGCAACGAGCGGATAATACTCTGTGAACGCGGAATACGCACCTTTGAAACCGCAACGCGCAACACGCTTGATCTCTCGGCCGTTATCGCATTAAAACAAAAATCGCATTTGCCGGTAATCGTCGACCCCAGCCATGCTTCCGGTCTGCGTTCCTTTGTTCCGCCGCTGGCCAAAGCGGCGCTCGCCGTGGGGGCCGATGGGATCATGATTGAAACACATAACGATCCTGCCCATGCGCTGTGTGACGGCGCGCAGTCTCTTGATCTCGCACAGTTTGACGAGTTAATGGCACAGCTGCGGCTGCG
>JBFWKZ010000184.1:0-3467 GCA_050252415.1 Oscillospiraceae bacterium
ACCAGAGCCACGCAATCGATTACATCGAAAAGCATAAAAGCGCCGCAGTCCTCTTGGATATGGGCCTCGGCTGAGCAAGACGGTCATCACGCTGACGTCGGTTATCAACCTTATGTTCGACAGCTTTGAATCGCACCGGGTGCTTGTTATAGCGCCCCTCCGTGTGGCGAGAGATACATGGCCTGCCGAAGTCGAGAAATGGGATCACCTGAAAGACCTCATTATTAGTGTGGCGGTCGGTACGGAGGATGAACGGCTCACGGCGCTGAAAGCAAAAGCTGACATGTATATCATCAATCGAGAAAACGTCCAGTGGTTGGTGGGAAAAAGCGGTCTAGCCTTTGACTATGACACTGTGGTTATAGACGAGCTTTCCTCCTTCAAAAACGGGCAGGCGAAAAGGTTTAAAAGCCTTATGACAGTAAGACCCAAAGTAAAGCGAATCATCGGTCTGACCGGTACGCCCGCGTCCAACGGTCTCATGGATTTATGGGCGGAGTTCCGGCTGTTGGATATGGGACAGCGGCTCGGCAGATACATCACCCATTACCGAAACGAGTACTTCACCCCAGACAAGCGCAACGGTATGGTGGTATTCAGCTATAAACCCCTTACCGGTGCGGAGGAACGGATATACGAGAAAATATCCGATATGACCATCTCCATGAAAGCTGCAGACCATCTGAATATGCCGAAACTCATCTCAAGCGAGTACGCGGTGCGGCTGTCGGAGAAAGAGCGTGAACGGTATGACGCACTGAAGAACGACCTGGTACTCGCCCTGCCGGACGGCGAGGTAACAGCCGCCAACGCCGCAAGCCTTACGAATAAGCTGTCGCAGATGGCAAACGGCGCGGTCTATACCGACGACGGCTCCGTTACCCACATCCACGACCGAAAGATCGACGCCCTGGAAGATCTCATCGAGGCGGCGAACGGCAAGCCCGTTCTGGTGGCGTACTGGTTCCGGCATGACCTTAAGCGGATAAAAGAACGGCTGCACAGTCTCCATATCCAGTTTTCCGAAATGGATAAAGCCGACAGTATCAAAAGATGGAATAACGGCGAGATACCCGTGGGTCTGGTACACCCCGCCTCTGCGGGACACGGGCTGAATCTCCAGTCCGGCGGCAGCGCCATCATATGGTTTGGGCTGACCTGGTCGTTGGAACTCTATCAGCAGACGAACGCCCGGTTGTGGCGTCAGGGGCAGGAATCCAAAACCGTGGTGATTCAGCACATCGTGACCGAAGACACCATAGACCAGCGGATTCTTAAGGCGCTGTCCCAAAAGGACGTCACCCAGCAATCCCTTATAAACGCGGTCAAAGCGGATTTGGAGGTGTCAAAATGACGGACGCTTATGAAAACCTCGCCAACGCAATCATCCTGCTGGCGGTTAAGGATTACAGACGGGCGCTGAAGCTGTTGAGTAAAAATCCGCACAGCCAGTCCGCCACGACCGCTGTTAATGAAGCGGAGCGGTTCTTCCGTTCCGATTGGTACGAAACTCTCACCTCTGTCAATGGTGAGATGTTGATACGAAAGCTGAGAGAGGAGGCATTTCTATGACGGCAAAAGAATACTTACGACGGGCATACCGGCTCAACGAACTTATAGACTCCCGCATTACTGAACTGGAGCGCCTGCGGGACTACTCCACAAGGCTGACGTCCTGCGGCTTTGAGGAAGAGCGCATCAGCAAGTCGCGCAGCACCGAGGCTCCCTTCGCGAGGATTATCGAGAAAATCGTTGACCTTGAAAAGGTAATCAACCGCGACATCGACCGCTATGTGGATTTAAAAACGGAAATGAATGTGGCAATCGACCGGGTGTCCAACGTGGATGAGCGCCTACTTCTCCGCTACCGGTACCTCAATAACTATAGTTGGGATGACATCGCACAGCTGCTCAATGTTTCCGGGCGGACGGTACACAGAATTCATTCTTCTGCCCTCTATAACTTCTCTATACCGGTTTGAAGGTTGGCACACATTGGCGCAGATTGTCACTGTCAACATAGGTATAATGGTAGTATAGAAAAGTGTATGATGCGAGAGGCCTTGAGGGAGCAATCCCCCAGGGCTTTTCTCATGCGCGGGAACGGAGGCGAACACTGTGCCATACAAACCAAAGCGTCCTTGTTCTTACCCCGGCTGCGGTCGGCTTGCTGACAGTGAGCAATACTGCGCTGAGCATCAGAAGGTCATGGACAAAAACTACAACCGATACGAACGCGACCCTTCATCCAACAAACGATACGGCAGAGCTTGGAAGCGTATCCGTGACCGCTACATCAAAGCGCACCCTCTCTGCGAGGAGTGCCGGAAGCAAGGCAAGCTGACACCTGTCGAGGAGGTGCATCATATCCTTCCTCTCTCCAAAGGCGGTAGCAGCAATGCAGAAAACCTCATGGCACTCTGCAAAGCCTGTCACTCCCGTATCACTGCGGAGAGCGGCGACCGGTGGGGGTAATCAAATCTCTACAACTAATTTTTACGGACAGCGGCGTGGGGCTTCGTGTGAATAAAAAGCGTAATCAAAAGGGTGATAAAGGAAGGCGGTGAGAAAATGCCGACAAAATCGAATAACACCGGCGGGCAGGGTGGTAAAAGACCAGGAGCCGGGCGCAAGAAAAAAGCAGTAACAGAAAAAGCGGCGAATGGCAATCCGGGCGGCAGAAAACTTACCGTTCTGGACATTCCCGATGTTGAAGGGATGACAATGCCAAAGCCGAAGGATATTCTCTCGGCAAAACAGCGCGACGGTACGGAACTTCGTGCGAAGGCGATATACGAAGAAACATGGCAGTGGCTTGACAAAATCGGCTGCGCCTCCTATGTGTCTCCCCAAACAATAGAGAGGTATGCCATGTGCGTGGCGCGATGGATACAGTGCGAGGAGATGACAAATGAACTCGGTTTCCTCTCAAAGCATCCGACCACAGGAAAACCCATTACCTCCCCATTTATTAATATTGGTATCAACTATATGAATCAGGCAGCCCGTCAGTGGGATGCCATTATGCAAATTGTCAAAGAGAGCTGTACCGTGGATTTTAGCGGCGCAAATCCTAATGATGATTTGGAACGACTGCTTCATCAGAGAAAGGGATTTTAATATGACAACATATAAAACCTGTGAAAGTGTATGTATCGGTCATCCGGATAAACTGTGTGACCTTATTGCCGACAGCATTCTGGACGAATGCCTGCGGCTCGATAAATCCTCCCGAGTAGCCTGCGAGGTTATGGCAACAGAACACAGAATAATTGTAGCGGGCGAAATCACCTGCTCAAAGAAAGTGGATATCCGCCTTATTACAAGACGGGCACTGCAGAAAGCCGGATACAATCCGATGAAGTATCTCATTTATGTATATTTACATAAACAGTCGGAGGACATCGACGGCGGTGTATCAATGGCCCTTGAATTAAGAAACGGAGATACCTCCTGGTATTCCACAA
>JBFWKZ010000185.1:0-1762 GCA_050252415.1 Oscillospiraceae bacterium
ATATATTTCAACCCAAAACGGATCAACTGAAATATTAGCCCCTCTGAAAGCCAGTTGAGCCGTTTCAACCGTTCTGCAAAAAGGGCTTGCTATGATAGGATGGCTAACAGGTATTTGTAAAGCGCGAAGATATTCCCCATAGTAAATTGCCTGTATTCTACCAATTTCCGAGAGGTTTCTCTGGGTAGCACAGTCTCTAAAATTCAGATCGGGCTGATCATCCCCCACGGTTGCCTCGCCATGTCTGGCATACAGTATATACCCGCCGCCTCTTAACAGATTAAGTAAAGCATCATTCAAACCACTTCACCTTCTATATTTAATAAGTAAGCACTATCAATATATTTCTTTTGCCACGAAGTTGTGCAGAGTTGCGAGCGTAATCGATGGAGCGTTCCTATATTCTATGCCGGTCACCCGATAACCTGCATCGTCAAATAACTCTGCATAAATTCCGGGATTGCATCCTAAGTCCATTAAGACAGAAATCTACTGAACCGATTGCTTCACAAATGAAAGATTTCTCGTTGCGCTGTCCGGTGCAGGGTTTAAGTGCGCTTCAATCATTCCCTTAGAGATGTTCGTTATCCCCAAATTTTGATGTACTTGGCGTGTATAGGGTGGATCTGTCGATAAATTTTTGTATCGTATGTAACATAAGGCTAATTCCCTCTTTAATTAAGCTGTTGGCAACTTGTCATAAATAAAACAAAAAACTGTGGATGTCTCCACAGTTAATAAACGCAGAGAACACTGACATTTCCATAAACAGTATAGAAAAAAACAGGCAAAGAGCGCCGCAGCACAAATCCCACAATATGGAGTGTTAAGACATCAAAAACAGATACCGTCGATAAAACGTCGGTGTGTACATAAAGATAAGGCAAGCCGGAAGCATGGTCAGCTTCCGGCTTGCTCTTCGGCAACATGGGTCAAAAAGGGAAACGTTTTGATTAAACACGCAGCCGCTGCTATCGTTAATCCTGGAGATGCAGGCTTTTCATATCTGGATTCCATAGAATATCTCTATATTTTCGTGGGTTTTCAAAATAAGATGTGTATAATGGAATAGAACTACAACAAAAAGGAGGCGATTTAGTGGGCGAGCAGGAGATTATCCGCATGATTCGCGAAAAGAACGAACAGGGTGCGGACGAGCTTTTGCGGCACTATGCCCCTTTGATGCGGTACATTATTGCCCCGATCCTGCCAAATGAGCAGGATCGTGAGGAGTGCCTTTCCGAAGCTGCCATGCGCGTCTGGGAGAAAATCGATACATACGATCCGGAGCGCGGCAAATGGAATACATGGCTTACGGCGCTGACACGAAATACCGCGCTGAACAAAGCGCGGCAAAGGCGCAGCGGAAACGATGCGGAAGCGTTCTCACAGGCGCTGCCGTCACGTGAACCGACGCCGGAGGAAGCCGTGCTGCAGCAGGAACGGAAGGCGGCGGTGCAAAAAGCGATCGGGCAGCTGCCGCCGGAGGGCAGAACGCTGTTCTATCGAAAATATTATTACCTGCAGTCAACCGCGCAGATCGCTTCTGAGCTGGGAATGACGCAGCGGGCAGTGGAGGGAAAGTTATACAGGCTGAAAAAGAGCCTTCGTGACATGTTGGGAGGTGAGTGGCATGAATGAACGCGATTTCGATGAAATGCTGGAAAGTGTCGTACCCGAATTACCCCCTGACGATATTGTGCATGCGGTAACGCCGTGGCGCAAGGCGATGGACCGCATTCTTACCGGCATGGCCCTGTGC
>JBFWKZ010000185.1:1862-3402 GCA_050252415.1 Oscillospiraceae bacterium
GCCGTCCTCTTTGCCGGAATCGCCTGCGGTTATCTCTTTTTCGGCAGCTACGACATGGGCTGGCAGCCGGAGGAGACCGCACAGAGCGCAGAGATTACGGAAATCAAAGATAACCTTCTTGCTCTCGGATATCCCGAGTCGGCGCTAAGCGATCTGTCCGGTGAGGATATCCTTGCCTGCAGGGGTGCGCTGCGGGTCGTCTCGGAAGAACATGACGAGCCGGTCAATGACGGGCGCGAGGTACGGGAAACCGGTGGAAACACGACCTATGTCAGTACGGTCTATGATGTGAAAGAACTGCATCTGACCGACGTCGCCGTGGAGCTGCCCGGCGAAACGCCGCAGTGGAAGATCTTCCATCATTTCCTCTGGACGGTGAATCCCGGCTTTTATGGCACGGAGTCCCTGCAGCTCTGGCCCGCTTATATGGACAGCGAGGGATGGGCGGCGGCCGGAGATCTGACGGGGCGCGTACTCTACGATAAAGACGGTACGGTCTATGCGGCTCCCTTCAATTCTCTCGCTGCGGAGAGCTACACCTCGGAAAGTATATTCTGGGGGCAGCGGGACGTCATGGATATTTTTGCGACCTTCTCCATGCCCGGAAGCGGTGAACGTCAGCGCGGCTATGTCACCTACGGCATCGAGGAAACACATGAGGGCTGGATGGTGAACGCGTGGGTCAACTACACCCATCAAAAGAGCTGGTTCCAGTACCCTGTTTCGACCGCTGAGGAAAATCGGAAAACTTCCGGATGGAACGACGCCTATCCGTTCATCACCGTGCAGGACGCACTGCAGTTTTTTATCACGGAAGACGGCATCGATCTTTTGAGTGAGAGTAACTAAGGCATCCTAATAGATCACATTCTGAGATCTTGTCAAGTGCAGGCCATACCTTCCTTCATGGTTCCTTCTGCAAATGGCAGAGAAAGTTTAATAAATTACTGCAGATATAACAGCAAAGTGGCAACTTCACACTAAGGTTGCCACTTTGTCTTGTGTTTCCTGCCTTATTATCAGCAATAGACCAACTCTTGCAAATCCATGCTTTTGATACACAACATATTCCTTTTCATCAGGGACTCAGAATGTTATATTCGTTATGCTCAAACTGTGTTATTCAATCGGTAACCAATACTCTTTTGGAAAAGAGAGTTTATCCCAATAACTATGCTGGAAAACAATTTTATCATTCACTAAAATCCACAGCCTCGCAGCCCCAGAGGATAGCGCCATTCCATGATCATCCATTGCCCATCCTCAAACATATTTTCCACGATACAAACCATCTTGGCTTGTGCAAATTCGTCCTTAAAAACTTTTTAGTATTTGCACGACTGCGTACCGGTCTTAAGAAAGTATCATATCTGTAACAAGTGCGATTGGCCATTTTACAGAAGCCTCACTTTCTTAATCTGAATGCAAAGAAGCATAAATAAAGAAAAAGTTGACAAGTTCTCGTCTTGAAAACCGTCAACTTATTTTGGTGCGGATGAAGGGACTCGAACCCACACGTCTTGCGACACAAGAACCTAAA
>JBFWKZ010000186.1:0-3324 GCA_050252415.1 Oscillospiraceae bacterium
CATCCACATCACGACCTTGTGCAAGCTTTTTGACCCTTTTCGGCTTTTTTCCTGCACATATTATACCATCCACGGGGCGCAAAGTCTTGTGTTACAAGCGGTTTCAAATTATTCAGGAGACATTATTGTAACATATATGTTGAAAAAAGTTAAGCATAAGATAAGGAACACTTTATGAGGGGTATCCCATACCCCTCATAAGCGCCCCGGTTTCGCCGCCTTCGCGGCGGATCGACGTGTTTTTCCGCCGCGCATGTCGCCGGAAAAACGGATCAAAACTTCTTTTTCGCCTTTGGCGAAAACTCTGCGAGGCATTTTATGTAATATACTTAAACGGGATAGGAAAAATCCTATCCCGTTATTTTGGCTACATATTGGTGGCAAATTTTTGCCTTACCTTATTGAGCTTTTGCTGTTCAGCGGGCTCCGTCTGATACCAGCCGTTTGCCTGCATTTCATTAAAAATATCCGCCTGGATCTTGTGCTCATCATCCAGTATCGCCAGGAACGCGCCGCGCAGCTGCTCGTTCACACATTCGCCGGCAAAAGTATTATAGCCGCTGCTTATCAGCTTCTGGCTGCTAAGCGAGTCCTGAAGAATTTCCTTTTCACTGAGGATCTGCGCACACTGATTGGGATTAGCCATGTTGTTCCTCCTTACTGTAAAAATGTCACCAATGTGTTGTAATGCTGTCTGTGGCGGTTGGCAAAGCCGTTGAGCTCATCCTGAATCTTTGTATCATTGCAAAGGCAGGCCATCGCTTCATATTTTTTTACGAGTGTCTCTTCCTGCCCAATCTGATCTTCCAGAGCCGTTAATTCCTTGGAAGTGAGATTTGCCATGTTGTTACCTCCTTTTTGTGATGCACATTTAGTATTGCTCCAAGGAGGTCGAATATCTTGTATTATTTTTGCCAATTTCAATTTTAAAAACACGGTATTCAACGCCATCAATTACGCGTACGGGAAGCTCTTCGCCATGGCACGCGATTTTCAGCCGCTTCGACACGGCGCAAAGCGTAACCTCATTTTCGTTTGTCCAGAGTCTTCCTAAATTATCGGATTTCCAATAGGTAACATTTTCCTTTTTTGCCGAGGCTGTGTTTTGCTTCGGCTGCGGCCTTGGCTTTTCCCGCTGTTCCCCTGCCCTTCCCGCATATTTTATCGTCTTCGGGAACTGTGAAAGTGCGTTTCGACTCATCTCCCGGTGCAGGCGCATCCCGCCCTTATCGGGCTGCATGACGCCGAGATAACCCTCGCCGCCGTCACCGTAGACCGACAGGCGTATGAGATTGTCTGTATCCGGGCAAAACGCATCAAAAACATATTTTATTCCCTGTCTTGTGATATTAAGAGTCCCCACTTTTTCCCCATCCAGAATCACAGGATATTCGCCCGTCATAAAAAAACCTCCCGAAAAAAAGCTCTCTTAAGCAAATATATGCCTAAGAGAGCCTTTGAATTCAAATAAAATATTATTTAATGCCTGCTGAACAAACCGAAAATTCAGTTAAATCAATACTCGTATCATTTTTGGTTTGTTTAGGTGCAAGGTTTTTTGCCGAATTCGGCAAAAAGAAGAGCAAAATTTGCTCTTTTCAAATGCGTTTAACGAAACGCATTTGAAAAGTGGACATTATTTAATAGTATATTCGCCGCGGACAAGGACTTTGACGGTGGATGCCGTTGCTTTAATTCCGTGCCCGTCAATCGTCACCATATAGAGATGATTGGTCGTCAGCGACGCGCCGTCGTCGATCGAACCGCCTGTGGAAGCATCGATAAGTCCGGGCGTATACTGAGCCTCGCAGGTCGCGGTACCGATACGCAGCATAATTTCACAGCCAACCTTCCCGCTGAGTGTCTGTCCGCTGGACAGCGTAACCACCGAATAGGTATCGGATTTTATGGAGTCCTGCGCCTCAAGCAGCTCAGTGAATTTTTTCTCCAGCTCGCTCTGCTTATCGCTAAGCTGCTCATCCACCTGCGCCATAATTTCCGGTGTGAGCTTGTCCGTCAGGTAGCTGAGCGTCACCAGCGGGTCGCTGGAGGTGCCATAGCCCGAGGCGGCGTAACTGCCGATGCCAATACCCACAACCAAGGCAAGGACTATGGCAAGTGAAAACGCCAGCTTAGTTTTGCCATTCATCAGTATGTACCTCCTAAGTGCAGCCCACGCGGTGTGCGCGTGGGCATTCGTTTCTCTCAATGCAGCCCAAAGCTGACAGCGATTGCGTCATCCACCTTAGTCATAGTGGGCTCATCCAGTTTTCCCATGCGCTCGCGCAGACGGGATTTATCAATCGTTCTGATCTGCTCAAGCAGGATAACGCTGTTCCGGGTCAGACCATAGCTCTGTGCCTCCAGCTCGATATGGGTAGGCAGTCTTGCTTTGCCTATCTGTGAGGTTATCGCAGCTGCAATAACCGTGGGGCTGTGTTTATTTCCCGTATCGTTCTGTACAATAAGCACCGGGCGCATTCCGCCCTGCTCACTGCCAACAACGGGGCTCAAATCGGCATAATAGATATCTCCGCGTTTGACCATACTCATGTGCTTCACTCTCCGATGAAGATAGTCGCCCCGTACATATTATGTAGGTCTTTGCCGCCGAGTGTCGTACACTCTGCTTTGACCATCGGGGCTGATATAATTGTTTCTCACATGAGCAAATTTTATACATTAACAAAAGTAAACTCGCGGAACGCGCCGGCTGAGGCCGCAGAGCAGTTCATAGCTTATCGTGCCTGCGAGCTCCGCAAGCTCATCCACAGAGGCGGTCTCATCGCCATCGGTACCAAAAATCGTCACCACATCCCCGACTTTGCAGGGGATATCCGTCACATCGACCATACACATATCCATACAGATCTTACCGATCTGCCGGGCACGGCGTCCGTTGACCAGGACATCCATTTTACCGGACAAGGCGCGCTGCAGTCCATCTGCATAACCGACACCGACAACCGCAACCTTAAGCGGCTCAGTCACCGTATACATTCTGCCATAACTTATCGTGTCGCCCGGCTTATGGTCGTTTATGGCGGATATTCTCGCCTTAAACTGTAAAACCGGCCGAAGGTCCAGTCCGCCATGTTCTGCCGCCGGGTAATGGCCATAAAGGGCAAGACCGGGGCGAACCATGTCGAGGCAGGTCTGACGATAGTTTATCACAGCGCCGGTATTGGCGCAATGCTTTATTTGGAAGCGATATCCGCTCTGGGATTCGACATTTCGAACCGCCTCGGTAAAAGCCTCAAACTGCCGCATGGTGAATGGGTCGCCGTACTCATCGGATACGGCAAAGTGGGTGAATATTCCCTC
>JBFWKZ010000187.1:0-3322 GCA_050252415.1 Oscillospiraceae bacterium
ACTATGACTTCCCGGCGCAGTACGAGCATCTTCGTAAACTGCACTTATGCGATTGAACCGCCGTGTACCGAACGGTACGCACGGTGGTGTGAGAGGTCGGCCCGATTTAGGGCCTCCTACTCGATTACTATAAAAAGCCAAGCTGTTATGTGGAGATTCGGACTTTGCCTCTGAATCTGAACTGAGATATAAAAAGGCCTGCCAGCGTCAGCGCCGTACCGAAAACAACGGAGGGAGATATCGGCTCTTTTAGAATTATCAAGGCGCTTATGATGGCGATTACCGGCACGGCGTAGAGATAAATTATGGTCTTGACCGTACCCAGACGCGCTATGGCACAGTTCCATGTGACGAAACATAGGGCCGATGCCCCAACCCCCAAAAATATTATATTGAAAAGGTTTACCGGCTTTGCCAATGAAGTGGGTTCAAAATCAAATTTAAAGAAAAAGAGTGCCGGCAGCATGAAGACAAGCCCATAGATAAAGGTGCGCCTCGTCGTTTGTACCGTGCTGTACCCATAGCGGCTTATCCGGCGGGCCAATGTGGAGTAGATTGCCCAAATGGCGGCGGCGAGCAGGGCGAGAAGATCGCCTTTTGGATTTATTGAAATATTTTTTGCGCCTGAAAAACTGATCAGGCCTATCCCGAAGATTGCAAAAATAAAACCGACAAAAAAGCCGGCACGAAGCTTTTCTTCCTTTTCAAAAAGACGTGTGATGATGGCGGCAAAAAATGGAGAGGCCGATACGATTACGCTGACGTTGGCGGTTTGCGTCATCGTCAGGGCAATATTTTCAAACAGATAATAAAACGTTATGCCCGTTATGCCGGCACACATGAACAGAAGTTCCCGTCCGATTCCTGTCCACTTGAGCATATGCGGATAGACAAATATAAGCGCAAGAAACCCAATTACAAATCTGAAGAATAAAATCTCTATCGGTGTAAAATCTAAGAGCAGAACCTTGGTGGAGATAAACGTCGTACCCCAGAACAAAATAGTGATAATTGCAAAAATATGCCCCTGCAGCTTATCCTTTGGCATAGTGTGACCTCTTTCGGTAAAAATACCATCTCAGTATAGCACATTTTTTGTGAAAGCGGCATATGGGGCGGCCGGCTTATGCGAAATTTTTTAAACCGTTGCCTGGATCGTTGCCGCGGTTGTCAGCAGGCAGCGGTTATCCTCATAAATTTTATCAAACTGCGAAATCGGAAGCGGGTTTGTCCCCAGTCCGGCCTCGATCGTGTAGCCCGGCCGGTCGTAATCACTGATAAACCAGTCTTTATATCCGGCAAAACCGGAACCATACGGCGTGCTTGCAACCAAATAGCCGCTCGCCCGGCTGAGGGCATCGGCAATCGCGCGGGAACCCTCCGGTTCGTAATCAAGATACTGCCAGTATATCACCTCGCCCTGTGTGTGGTAGGCGAGAATGAGCGCCGGGTCTATCTGCCGAGTGAAGTCATAGGCGGCGCGGCTTTCCCGTGCCGTCAGCGGAGCGCTGCCGACATAATCGCGCGGACCCGGGGAAATATATCCCTGTGCAAATTTGATTTGCCTTGCCTTTTCCCACTCGGCGGGAAACTGGAGATTCAAGTCGATACCCAGGATGTTTGCCTTCCACCCGTCGGGAAAGGGGATCGCGGGATAGTTTTCCGCCATTGCTTTTGTATTATTATAGTATACGCCGCTATTGAGTTCTCCGGTGACGAGGTCAATGCCGTCCGGGTTTATCGCAGGGGCAATATAGAGCGTGCTGAGCTTAAAGATTTTGGCGGCGGACATGCCGCAGATCTCTCTTCCGAGCGAATAGGCCTTGGAGAGCTCTTCAATATATTTCAGCAGCACGGGAGTGGTCATCCACTCATTCGCGTGCCAGCTTCCGCTGAAAAACACACGGTTGTCGCCTTTGCCCGCGGTTATGTAATAGAGCGGCCTGCCCATAACGCTGCGCCCCATTTCATCCAAAACCAGAAAGGGATAACGGGATGCAAGTCCCCGTACGCAGTAGCTGATCAGCGTGCTGCCATAGGATATCGTCGTCGGCACAACATCAAAGTTCAGAGGAACGACGAGATTCGTGCCGACAGTGAGGTTTAAGGGATCAAGGCCTGGATTTGCCGTCTCAATGGCGCGCAGCGAGGTGGCGTAATCCATAGCAATCTTATATAGGGAGTCGCCCTTTACAAGCGTATGCGTGACATAGCCCAGATACCAGGGCATGAGAGCCCGATGCGTTTTGGATCCGGCGATGCCGTCCGGCTTTAAATTATTTTTTATTTGGAAATTTTTGAGCGCGTTCTGCGTTTTGATGCCAAAAATCCCATCGGTTGCGCCGGCGTCGAATCCGGCGCGGTTCAGAGCAAGCTGGAGCAGCTCAACCGTCGGCCCTTGAGAGCCGAATTTTAAAACTGTCATTTTTCCCAAACCTTTCCGCCGCGGAGAAAAACGCGGCATTTTCAAGTCGCTTCGTTTTATAATATGCGCATCGCGGCAAAAAGGTAATCGAGAGATATATTGTTATCGTTATTTTACATCCCTCTAGACATACTGAATTTGTCGGACATCAAAAAGAGAGGGGTAATAGGATGAAAAAAATAAAAATAACGAAATTCCTTGCCATCCTGCTGGTCTGTGTTCTGGCTCTGCAGACAGCGGCACTAGCGGCAGAACGGCTTGTTCCCGGCGGAATGACGGTAGGGCTGGAACTAAAAACCAGGGGAATCGTGGTATCACGGCTGACCGAGGTGGAGACGGAAAGCGGCATGGTATCACCTGCCAAAGAAGCTGGGATTGTACCGGGCGACTGCATTATAAAGTTGGATGGAAACGAGATCGGCAGCGGCAAAGAATTCGTCGATTACGTGTCGAAACTCGATGGCGGTGAGATTTCGGTAACGCTTATGCGCACCGAAAAACAACTTCAATTCACAGTGACCCCCGCAAAATCGAAAATCGGCGTCTGGCAGCTGGGCATGTGGCTGCGTGACGGCGCTTCCGGTATCGGAACTGTAACTTATTATGACCCTGAAAGCGGGAAATATGGCGCTTTAGGTCATGGCGTAAATGATATCGACAATGGCCTGATCCTGCCGATTATGGACGGCAAGGTATGTCGATCGACAATTATGGATATTATTAGCGGGAAAAATGGTTGTCCCGGAGAATTATGCGGAATAATCGATCCACAGACAGAACTTGGCGACATTGAGACAAATACACCATTTGGCATTTTTGGCGTATTAACGTCATTCCCCGGTAAGAACGATGGCGTGGAAACCGTTTCCGATGCGGAAATTAAAATTGGTAAAGCGA
>JBFWKZ010000188.1:0-3299 GCA_050252415.1 Oscillospiraceae bacterium
AACACCGACATGACTATTGAAGAGCTGGGGGACCCGAGTGCCGAGATCATCGTGGATGATTCCGAGCTCGAAATTCTCCGAGGCGTTATAGACAAGATCGGCAGGACGCATTTTATCATCGCCCATAGCCCCTATGGCGGCACTTTTCCCTGGATGGGGACTGTCGGTATGGAGGAATATCTTATCCGATTTATCACCGACCCGGAGTTTTGCCATCGGGCGGCGGAGATCGCCTGCCGAAAATGCATTGCTTATGCAAACGCATATCTCGATGCCGGCGCAGACGCCATTATGATCTCTGAGGATTACGGCGATAACAAGGGGTTAACGATGGGCCGGGAAAGATATAAGGAATTCATCATGCCTTATCTCAAGCGCATAGTTGATGCCGTACACGCCAAGGGCGGTAAACTCATAAAGCACTCCGACGGTATTATGTGGGATGCGCTTGACACCTTTGATGAAATCGGTGTGGACGGATGGCACGGCATACAGCCCAGCATCGGAATGTATCCCGAACGGATTAAGGCGCGTTATGGCGGCAAATTCTGCTTCTTTGGCGGCGTCAATGTTGAAACTATCATCGCCGGAACGCCGGATGATGTCCGACGGGAAGTGCGCAGGATGATTAAGTACGCAGGCCCGGGCGGCGGTCTTGTCATGGCCTGTGGGAATATTCTCGAGCCGGATACAAAGCCGGCAAATATTTTTGCCATGCAGGACGAGATAAATCGCATAGGCAATTACCCTATAGATGTCGATGCGATTATGATATAAATCGAAAGGATATGCGTTGGCGGCGGCAACACCGTGGAACGTTTTTAGCGGAGAAATATTATGGAAAATGTAGATGCACAGCAGCTTTTTGGAATCGTACTGACAATCGCGGTATTTGCACTCATTGGTGTGCTGTCCGGTAAAAAAGTTAAGACAAAATCGGACTACTATGTGGCCGGTCAGCGCTTTGGCGCCATCTCGGTCGCCGGGACTACCGCCGGAATGTTTGTCGGCGGCGGATCGGTAATCGGTACGGCACAGCTCGCGTTTACCGACGGATTTTCCGGCCTTTATTTTTCAATCGGTTGCTGTCTGGCCCTGGTGCTTATGGGTTTGGGCTTTGCAAAGCCCATCCGTAAAACGGACTGCCAAACCATCCAGGAGATGATTGCCAGAGAATATGGATCACTGGCATGTCTTCTCGCAACTTTTTTAGGCATCCTGGGCTTTTATATCAACAACATCGCGCATTTTCTATCGGGTATTTCCCTCATCGGCTCTTTATTTCCGTTTTCCACATTAGTCTCTTCGCTTATAACCGGAGGGCTCATACTGGTCAGTGTATTTATGGGCGGTTTTTTGGGTATGAGCTTTATTAATGTGCTGAAGACCTTTATTTTGATGGCCACGGTTCTTACTGCCAGCATTCTGATCGGCATAACCACAGATAATTTCTCAACCATGGCCGCTGCGCTTCCGGAGCGCTACTTTTCTCTTTTTCCTCGGAGCATGAATTCCGACATCGGTAATTTTCTGTCGACGACTCTGGGTATTATGTCCACACAGACGACGATCCAGGCGATATTTGCCGCGCGTTCGGATAAAGACAGCCGCATAGGTTTTGTCCTCGGTGCCTTTTTACTCCCTGTTGTCGGTATATGCTGCGTGATAATTGGTATGTATATGAAAATGGTTGCCCCCGATATCAGTTCTCTCGAAGCCTTTCCGCGATTTGTCATCATGCATACGCAGGGTTTCGTCTGCGGGGTCATCCTGGCAACTACGCTTATTGCCGTCACCAGTGCGGGCGTTTCCGTCCTGCTGGGCATTGCCGGCATACTTCTCAATAACATCTACCTGCGTTTCCGTCCGGACGCCTCGTCAAAAAAACAGCTGTTGTTTTCCAGGCTTGTAATTATTGCGTTGCTGACCATAACAACTCTTATCATAAATACAGGTGCCAGCGACGGCATTATGCAATATAATTTTCTATCCATGGGCATGCGAAGTGCGGTACTATTTCTGCCTATGTGTGCCGCTCTGTTTATGCCCGGAAAGATATCGCCGCGGTTTGCAATTGCCTCAATTGTCCTTGGCCCTGTTGCCATTATGCTTGCCAAATTTGTCCTCCCTCTTCCATTTGACTTTATCTTCTTCGGGATGACGGTTTGTGCCATAATCATGGTCCTTGGATATTGGGATAAAAAGCTGTCCCGGCGAAGGGTTTAAGGCATTGACACCTGAGAGGGGCGGCTTATAATAGAAGTAACCATTAAATTAAAGATATTAACGCGTATGATAGGGTAATACTATGTCCAACCGGGATAAGCCGGGAAATGGCGTCGGTGACGTTGAAATCCAGGGCATAATTGTGTTTCATGGTATCTGCGGACTGTGCTGTAGCAAACCGCTTTCCCGAGATCACCATTAAATATAATGATTTCAATTTAGGAGGTAAACAAAAGATGGATATCAAAGGAAGCAAAACAGAGGCCAACCTAATGGCGGCGTATGCCGGCGAATCACAGGCGACAAATAAGTATCATTACTATGCCTCACAGGCGAAAAAAGATGGTTTTGTCCAAATCTCCAACATATTTGAGGAGACTGCTGCAAATGAAAAAGAGCATGCCAAGGTTTGGTTTAAGCTCCTCCACGGCGGCAACGTGCCGGGGACTGTCCCAAATCTTAAAGATGCCGCAGCCGGTGAAAATTATGAGTGGACCGATATGTATGCAAATTTTGCAAAGGTAGCCCATGAAGAGGGCTTTGAGGATATTGCCAAACTCTTTGAAGGCGTTGCAAAAATTGAAAAGGGACATGAAGAGAGGTACCGCAAGGTTCTGAAAAATATCGAGGAAAACCGTGTATTTGAGAAGGATGAACCTGTCATGTGGCAGTGTTCCAACTGCGGCCACCAGGTATTTGGTACCAAGCCACCCGATGTCTGCCCTGTCTGTTCTCACCCTCTCAGCTATTTTCAGATCAAAGCTGAAAATTATTGATTACAAAAAAGCCCGGTACGAAAGTACCGGGCTTTTTTATCGAAGAGCCACCGAAGAAAATCTGGGCAATTCTTTATGCTGAGCACACTTATTTGGTGAGCTCTTTGAACTCTTTGACCTGATTGGCAACCGAAGCGCGCAGAGTGGTAACGTCGCTGGCGAAAATGACATAGCTGTAGCCTCTGTCGTACAGTACCTTCGCGGCGGCCGGGTTTGCACCGACGGTGGCAAGCAGCTTACCCTTTGCGAGGACTTTCTTTTCAACCTCGCGGATGACCTTTTGTACCTCGGGGTGAG
>JBFWKZ010000189.1:0-3273 GCA_050252415.1 Oscillospiraceae bacterium
TGGAAAATCAAAGTGTTTGGAATTTTAGACGAATTTTGTGTCGGACAAGGCAGATTTTCGCAGGCATCATTGCTTTATGGCAAGAAAATTTAACGACGTATGGCGCAAAATTCGGCCAAAGGACATATGCGAGGATTTTACAAACAAGCCCTAGCAAAGCAAATGAGAAAAAAACACCCCGGCCCGCCGCAGCATCGGCGAAACCGGGATGCTCTATGAGAGGTCTGTGCTATCCCTTATAAAACGTGTCGATTGTTATCGACGCGCGTAAGTCCGCTCAAAAAAGAGCGGCCTTATGGCGCCGGCATGGGCAGGGTCAAAGCGTGCCGTCGGATACTGTACCGGCGCCGCCGTTTCGGTAAACCTCATATCGCGATGCGACATCCGGATTTTTTTGAATAAAACCAATGAAGGTTTCAATGCATTGGATCGTCTCCTCGCACAGCGTATGTTCCGCCTTTTCGGTTTCAGCGAGGATGAGCTTTTTGGGGACGCCGAAGATTTTGAGCAGGTTCTCGATCGTGCGGTGGCGCATCAGCAGCGATTCTCCAATTTGTCTTCCCTTCTCCTCAAGCATGATATACCCGTACTTTTCGTATTTGATCAGACCGGATCCGCTCAGCTTCCGTACCATTTTGGTGGCGGACGGCGGCTGAACGCTGAGCGCGTCGGACAGCTCATGTATTCTGACAAACCCGGTATCGGCGGACAACCTGTAGATCATTTCGAGATAATCCTCCATGGAGGCCGTCAGAGAGTGATCCTCTCTCCGCATATACTCATTGAAGGTTTTGAAATCATTGTCCATAATCTGTACCGTCCTGGTATTTTTAATTCAATAGATTATATGAGGAAATATCCGGAAACTTTCCCACCTTTCAACACCGACAACCTATCCGGCTGACCAATCGCATCAATTATTTGCTTGATACAAAATTAAAAAGGATATTGAATGATGAATGCCGAAGATCAGGCCCGAAAAACGAGGGGTGTGCTTGGAAGGAATTAACAAATTATTCATTTTATGTTCATACAGCTTTGCTTTAAAAGATAAAAAATTCCAGTATATTATTGACTTATATTGAAAAATGATGCAAAATTACCTTAGAGCTTGTTTGAAAAATCAAAGATGCCTGCTTTCCCGTCAAATTTTGCGTGGAGCTGCGTCGAATTTCCTTACCATAAACAGATTATGCCCGCGAAAACGCTTTGCCCAACACAAAATTCGTCAGGTAATAGAGACATCCTCATTTATTCAACAAGCCCAAGGACTGGCTTGAAAAATCCCTGCTCCCGCCCTTTTGCCCAATTTCGTGTGTACTGAGCGGAATTTTTTGTCATTATAGATAGAATGATGCCCGAAAATTTCCCATGTGCCATACAAAATCCATTGGAAATCCCGTCACATGGACTTTTCAAACGAGCCCTGATTGCGTACCATGATGTTATGATATCGTAAGACAAACCGTTTGTTTTTGAACTTGAAAGGTGGATCTAATGAAAAAAAGATTTATTTCGATTATCCTGGTATTGGTTTTTGCTTTTTCCATATCCGCTCCCGTGTTTGCCGGAAGCTTTTCCGATCTGACGGGGCACTGGGCGGAGAGCTATATGGAGGATTTGGCGGACAGGGGTTACCTTTCCGGTTATGAAGACGGTACCATGCGGCCGGATGTGAATATTACCGCCTGTGAAACGTTGGCTCTTCTCTCAAGACTGTATGATCTGGAAGATGAAACGCTTCGGTATATCGCTTCGGACTATGAGGAATACGTTGAGGACACGGTTCCGTCTTCTCTCAAATGGGCGTATGATGAGATCGAAATTTGCCTTGCGGCGGGCATCGTAACACAGGATGAGCTGGAGAATATGGACCTTACGGGCGAGGTTGAAAAAGAGACTCTCGCACGCTTTATCGTACGTACGATGCAGCTTCAATCCAAAGCCGATGAGCTGAAAAATGCGTCGCTTGGATTTGACGATGCGGATGAGATTTCGTCGGATGACGTCGGAAGTGTGGCTGAGCTGGTCAGTTTGGGTATTATCACCGGTGACGATAACAATAATTTTTCACCGAAGCTCAGCGTAACGCGTGCCGTCGTGGCCACAGTTGTATCCCGTTCTCTCGTCTATCTGGAAGATGAGGGGACAACCCTTGTCATCGACGCCTACGACGGGCTCTCCAGAAGCGACGGGATCATTACTTCGGTGAACTCAGGCTATGTCGATGTCTGCGGATTCGACGGCCTGACGCGGGAATACACGGTTTCGGACTCGGCGTCCGTTACAGTGAATGGGGCAAATAAGACGCTTACGTCTCTTTACACCGGCTGCTATGTCACAGTTTCAGCCAAAGAAGATACGGTAACCGCTTTGACCATTGACAGTGATTCCGATGTCACATGGGTGCAGGGAAAGATATATTCCACTTCGACATCCAGTTCAACGCAGCTGCTTTATGTCGCGGATTTAGAGAGCGGTGACCGCACCAAATACACAATTCCCAGTGATGCCGACATTACCGAGGACGGTAAAAAAGCGACATTGTCATCACTTAATAAAAATGATTTCGTCATTTTGAAGCTTGATGATGACGATGTGGCGGAGGTTTATGCGGCTTCGGGGGATTGCGAGCAGACAGGCGATATTACGGAAATTACTTACGGAACCACTGTCGCGCTGAAAATTCAGGATTCATCAAATATGGTCTACTGTTTCGCACTGGATATCTCGGATCTGCCCACGATTCTTCGCGGTGAGACTAAAATCAGCCTGGACCGCCTGAGCGCCGGGGACGCTGTCACGGTCACCGTGGAAAACTGTGCGGTCGCATCGATTGTGGCCGAGGGCTCGGGAGACACCATTACGGGTGAGCTCACATCCGTCGTCGCGACCATAGGCGGAACGAAATGGATCATCACGTCTGACGACGGGACAACGGCTACGTTGACGGTCGATGAAAATGCCGGGGTATATAACGGCGACACCGCAATATTGCTGTCCGATATACAGGTTGGTGACACGATTTCAGTCGTGGTATATGGCAGTACGATCACGGAGATATACCTGAAGAGCGCAGCGAATTCTTCCTCTAAGGTCTCCGGAACCGTTCTGGCGGTGGCGACCTCGGATAAGGTCATAACCGTACTTACCGATTCAGAAAAGCTTATCTATATCGACGCTTCGTCGGCAGCCTCGATTATCAATGCGAGCACGGGAAATACACTTAAGCTTTCCGCAATACCGGTAAACTCCGAACTTGTTGCTTTCGGA
>JBFWKZ010000190.1:0-3166 GCA_050252415.1 Oscillospiraceae bacterium
AAAAGCAGTAAAAGGCGCGATCAATCAATGAGAACAATGGGCTTAATCAGGTCTCTGGGCTTATCAACCATCAACTGAAATGCGGGTTCGATTGACTTAAGGCCTTGAATCGATGGGTGAGGAGCTTAGCCGGATCAAAGCGGCCATACTGAACCAGCGACAGGAGCCGCTCCATTCTTTTTCTGCCGCCGGGGCATAGCCCGCCCCTGATCGTTTTATGGGCAAGGAAACCCGCTATGCTGGCGTTTGGAATCGCAATGGTATCAATTTCTGTCAGCACATTCAGCATGGCGATCTGGCCGCCTCCAACTTTTGCAACGGCAACGGCCGTATAAGATGTTTCCAAGTCGGTGTCGTACACGGAATGACAACTTTGTCTCCAACTTTGAAATCCTTTATATTTGCACCAACTTCAATGATTTCACCGATGGATTCATGACCAAGAATCCGGTTTTTCAGCCATGGTCCTTCCAGTTCAAGCGCAGAGTGGACGTCCGATGTGCAGGGGGCAAGCGCGATTGGACGCGCGATGGCATCATCAGGCCCGCAAATGTAATCGGGTTTTTCCATCCAGCCTACCTTCCCTTTTTCAAATACGCCAAAACCTTTCATATAAGAATCCCTCTTTTCAAAAAATATGAGTTGTTTACAATAACTTTAGAATTTATTTTTTATATTGTCAACATCTGTAATAAAAGCTAATTTTTTAATTATTTTTTGTTACAGATTGACAAAATATAAACAGAATTAACGAAAAACTTCAAGGACCTCTGATTATATTTCAGAAATCCTTGAAGTTTGAATAATCATGCTCCGGTTGCTTTAAAAAGGCCTTTCAAAACCAGCTGTTCTTGTCATTACAGCATATTTGAAATATCATCGGCAAGGTCATCAAGCCATTGGCTCTCAATTTTCTCAGCCTCGCCCCTGTCACAGCGGGCCGGAATATGGGGGTCCATCGGTAAATGCGCCACGCGGGGAATACCGTAACGCTCTGCGAGCTTTTCCACATGGCTCTCGCCAAAGAGCGCATGCCTCTTGCCGCAGTCTGGGCAAACGAAATAGGACATGTTTTCAACGATCCCGATTACGGGAATGTGCATAAGCTTCGCCATTTTGACCGCTTTTTCGACAATCATAGAGACAAGCTCCTGCGGCGACGTAACAACGATAATGCCATCGACGGGTAAAGACTGAAAAACCGTCAGCGGGATATCGCCCGTTCCGGGAGGCATATCGACGAACATAAAGTCAACGTCATCCCAAAGCACATCGGTCCAGAATTGTTTGACCGCCCCGGCAATGACGGCGCCGCGCCAAACAACGGGGTCCGACTCATTTTTTAGCAACAGATTCAGTGACATAATCTGTATTCCGGTGACGCTTTCCGCAGGATAGATGATACCGCCGCTGCCGCGTGCCTTTTCCTTAATGCCGAAAATGCGGGGAATGGACGGCCCGGTGATATCCGCATCCAGAACTGCCGCCGAATAGCCTTCCCTCTGCATCTTTGCCGCCATGAGAGCTGTCACAAGCGACTTACCAACTCCCCCCTTGCCGCTTACGACGGCAATCACCTTTTTTACCGATGCGCCATCATGCAGGCTCTCCTTTGTTATTTGAGGTGCCTTTCTGTCTCCGCAGCTGCCGGATGAGCAGGTAGAACAGTCGTGAGTGCAGTTTTCACTCATGATATAAATCATCCTTTCCGAACTTACAATAATCTCCATACATTATAGCGTTTTACCCGGCTTTGTCAATCTTGCCCGGGCCCGCCCTAAATAGAAATACACGCACGAGGACTGCTACTACGGCGACAAAAGCGGCAAATATCAGGCAGCCTGCCCCGGCACCCATAACTTCCATGACCCTGCCCATGTAGACAGGCCCGATCGTCATGCCGACACCATATACGGCCTGGTAGATCCCCATAGCCGTCGTCTTTTCGCCAATAGACACACCGCGGACACACTCGCTCATAAGCAGTGAGTTGAGCAGGGCAAACGCAAAACCGGCAACGGCCTGCGCGGCAAGTATGATATATTCATTCGTGGCAACTGAGAGCATAAGGAGATACAGGCTCATAAGAAGGAAGCCAAAAGCAAGCTGTCTGTTGCGTTTCCCGTTTTTAATGAAATTGCTTTTAATCACGCCCGTACTGAGGATCTGCACAAGGGTGAAGACAATGCTGAGTATACTCAGCATTAGCGTACCGGCCCCAACGTTCTCCGCAAGCGTCGAGGTAAAGGAATATACCGTGCCGTGAACGATCATCATGCTTACAGCGGCAAGCAGCGCAGAGATAAGGGTATTCTGGTTTTTCAGGCATCCGGCAAAGCCTTTCGCCGATATGGGCGTGCGCTTTATCTCAACCTTATCGATAAACGGAACAAGGGCAACCCCGATCAGTCCGGTGAGAAAACTCATAAACAGCGTGGCCCGGTAGCTCACGACCTGAGCGGCGACAGCGCCGAGCACAAAGGCCAGGAGCTTTCCGGCGCTGTTAAGGCTGTTCAGCAGAACGGTCGCGTTGACGCTGTCCTCTTCGCGGTAGTAGCCCATATAGGCCACCGTCATTGCAATCCATGAGGAGGCGGCAATACCGGCAAACACACGGAACAGGAAGATAAGACGTACATCTGTAAACAGATAAAGCCCCAGAGACGAAAGCGTTGTGAAAAACAGCCCGCCGACCGTCACCGCCTTATAACCGCTTGTCGCATCCGTCACCATGCCCAGCGGGATGCGGACGAGCATCTGGGTAAAGCCATAGCTGCCAACAATCAGTCCCACAACGGTTGAGCTGATTCCAAGGCTACCGAGATATGGCGTAAAATACGGTGCGTGGCAGTATTCCGAAGCCCAAAAAAATATGATGGCAATTTCAAAAAGCCGCTTGCTGTTTATCTTTAGCATAAAGCTGTTTTCCCCCAAAGAAACTTGGCTCAATTATAGCGGCATCTTGACGATAATGCAAGAAGGCGGAAGAAATAACATCTTCCGCCATATAGCTCATTTATGCAATATACAAAATTACGTTTTTATTTAATGTCTCCTGAATAATTTGAAACCGCTTGTAACACAAGACTTTGCGCCCCGTGGATGGTATAATATGTGCAGGAAAAAAGCCGAAAAGGGTCAAAAAGCTTGCACAAGGTCGTGATGT
>JBFWKZ010000191.1:0-3162 GCA_050252415.1 Oscillospiraceae bacterium
ATGTTATTTATATTATAAGCCTATATCGGAATAATAATCAATAGAAATTCAAAAATTAAATTATATTATTCCGATGATGTGATATCCTGTAAGAAATGCGGGCAGCTTAAAAGCTACCGGCAAACTTATATGCAGGAGGCATTTATATGGCATCGATTGTTAAGCGTGGAAACAGCTACGCGGTAGTCAGGATTTGCTTGATTCGCAAAAAGCTAAACTTTTGATATATACTCAAAGAAAGAATATTGAAATATCCGGCATCTATGAGGATGCCGGATATCCGGGGAATACTTTGGAATGTCCCGCGCTGCAACACCTGATGAGGGATGCCGAGAGCGATGAAATCGACGCTGTCTTGGTCGTGAACCGCAGCCGCCTGTTTCGCGGCCGAATGCCGCAAAGACTGAGAGCACTTGAACTCAAAATTCAATCAATCAGTGAACATGAATACAATAAGGAACTGTAGCTGTTGCAGTTCCTCATTACATATGGATTATAACGTTGCCAACGATATTTCATTAAAATAACAAGGCGATTTATGTCAATAGCTGGACCGGACCGTTCGCGGTTCGGTTTTTTTATTTCCCCATGGACAGGCAAAAACCTTGCTGATTTGCATATCTTTTACTATTGCAACATAAAGGGGGACCGATTTGTGAGTAAGCCTGAGATAACCGTAACATGTTCCTTTACTAGGGAAGGCGAGACAGCCTGCCAAATATTATTTCGTTCCTTTCACTTTTTTCTTCAGCGGGAGCTCATGCGCGATGGCCGCAAACTTGCATGCCCGGCGGCATCTCATGTATTATATCCATGATGAATGGTCGCTTATTTTCGGAGGTACGAGATGTATTTGGAAATAAGCAACCCCATGGATTATCAGGCGGGCCTGTATATCAGGCTGTCAAAGGAGGATGAAAACGAAGGACCGTCGGAGAGCGTGAACAACCAAAAATCGCTGCTGAATGAATTTGTAGAGGAACATCGCCTGTCCGTATACGATACCTATATCGACGACGGCTGGTCGGGAACAAGCTTTGACAGGCCGGATTTCAAACGGCTGATTGACGATATCGAAGCGAAAAAAGTCAACATGGTCATTACGAAAGACCTGTCCCGCCTCGGCCGTGATTACATCATGACCGGCCACTACATGGAGCGGTACTTTCCCGAAAACCGCGTGCGGTACATCTCTCTTCTGGACGGCATCGACACGGGCGTGGAAAGCACCGCCAACGATATCACGCCGTTCCGTGCGATTATGAACGATATGTATGCCAAGGATATCTCCAAGAAGATCAAGAGCGTCAAGCACGACAAGCAGCACAAAGGGCTGTTCATCGGCGGCAAACCGCTTTACGGCTATCAAAAGGCCCCGGATGAAAAGAACAAAATCGTCATCGACGAGGAAGTGGCTCCAATCGTGCGGCGCATCTTTAATATGGCGCTGGAGGGGGTATCCTGCCGGCAGATCGCGGCCCGGCTCAATGCGGAAAAAGTGCCGACACCGGCAACTTACGCCGGACTGAACCAGGGACGCACCGGACCATACGCCGGAATGTGGAGCAGCGAGCGAATTTCCGATATGCTACAAAACGAGACGTACATCGGCAATATGGTTCAGGGCCGGAGCAAAAAAATCAGCTATAAAACGAAAAAGTGCATCCGGCTGCCGCGCGAGAACTGGATCATTGTCGAGGGCACGCATGAACCGCTTATCGATCCCGAAGTTTTTAGCAAGGTGAGGCGCCTGGTGACGGGCCGTAAGACGACCCGCTCACGGACCTACGACTTTTTACTGAAAGGATTGATCTACTGCCACGAGTGCGGCTGCCCACTGGCGGTACTCAACCGGAAAAATGCCAGAGGCGATGACTGCCTGTACTTTGTCTGCCGCACTTATCAGCGTTTTACGAAAGCCGGCGTCTGCACCTGCCATTCCATCAAAGAGGAAACCGTGACGGGTGCGGTGCTGGAAAAAGTGCGGAAGGTCTGTGAGCAATATTTACGGGCAGATGGGCTGATGTCGATGGCAAAGCAGGCGGTGGAAGAAGCGAGACAGGCGGAAAGCCCTGAAAGTGAGACTTTCGCTCTGCAGACCAAAATAGAAAACCTGACAGCCCATCTCGACAAAATGTACATGGATAAGCTGACAGGCATCCTGGAAGACAAGGACTTTGAACGGATTTATCTGCGGGTCAAGGAAGAACGGTCGGCCCTTCAGCAAAAGCTCTCGGAGATCGATGCGCCGGACTACTCACCGGATCAGCAGGCAGAGATCGCAAAGGAACTCGTGAAGCGTTTTATCGAGACCGCGTATTGCAGCAAGGAACTGCTGGTTAGTCTCATCGAGCGTGTGGAACTGACCGAGGATAGAGAGATCATCATTCATTTCCGCTTCCGCCAGTTGGAGGCGATTTCTTAGAAACGATCACTTACAATAAGCGCGCTCGGATGTATCCCGCATCGAAAAGCGGGCACTGGGAAAGCTGCAGGTGGCTCTTGTGGAATAGTAAACTGTAAAAATTGCCATTTTGGGAGTTGCCGCCGTACCCGCACAGCCTATTAAAACCCGGAATGCAGAAGGAGTGGCCCTGTCCATAGAAGGAGTATCGGAAAAGGGCAGTATGAACACCAAAAAAGAGCTCCCAACGAGGGAGCCCTTTTTTTGGCAGTATCAAGAGATTGAAAACCGATGGCGGAGGCCAGAAAAATCAGCCGCATACGCTGTGTTCAAAAAGTCAACAGATCCTGATAGGACTTGATGGCAAAACGATCGGTCATTCCGGAAATGAAGTCAAGGACTGCCTGAACAAATACCGCTTTACTCTCCAGTGAACGATATATTTTCTCATTTTCACAGGACAGGGCCAATGCCTGCAATTCTCCCGCGGGGACGATTGATACTTCGCAATACCGGGCCAGCCACCTTTCAAAAGAACCGACGAACAGCGGATACTCGCCTTTTGCGTTTTCCAGACTGTCCCAGGTGTGTTTCCCGTCATATAACGCAAAAAGAGTGTTGAATAATTCGGTAAGCACCAGCTCGGCGTAACGCTGAAACGGCAGAAGCCGCTTATTTTTATAAATACGGTCTTCATTGAATTTTTTCAGCGCGTTCATCTGCTCAAAACAATTGCTGCTCAGGCATATTCCCTGCTC
>JBFWKZ010000192.1:0-3151 GCA_050252415.1 Oscillospiraceae bacterium
GGAGGGTAACGACCCCCTCCAGCACCCGCTGGGCGTCGATGACATAGCAAGTGTAGATGGACTCGCTTTCCTCCCCGGTGGCCCGGATGCGGGCGATGGCCTCGCTGACCTTCATGGTCTTTCTCAGGTCAATAAATTCGGCGGTCATGATGCTGCCTACCGAGCTTTCGGGATAGTTCAAAAACTGGTTAATCAGCTTGCGGGTGTCCGGCCGAGCGGTCTTGAGCACCCGCTTGACCACGTTGGCGGGCAGCTCTTCCAGCATGTCCACCGCGTCGTCCACGTTCAGGTCCTCCACAATCTCGGCCAGCTCCGTATCGGTAGCGGAGGAAATAATCAGCTGCTGATCCTCCGGCTCCAAATTGGCAAAGACGTCGGAGGCCACCTCCTTTGGCAGCATCCGAAAGACCAGCACGGTTTTTTCCGCGTCCAGATCCTCCATGAATTCGGCTACGTCTACCTCATTGGCATTGGCAAGCTCGGCCTTTAAGCCCCGGTAATTTTTGCTCTCCAACAGCTTCATCCAGCCGGAAAGCAGATCCTTGCGCTCCAGTTCTTCCATGTTTTTTCCTCCTGTCTTTGGTTGTAACAGCGAGGAAGTACGAACGGACAAAAGCCGTGCCGGGAAAGCATCACTTTCCCGGCACGGCGACATTCCATCCGTGGGCGCGGCAGAGTTACCTCCGCGCCCTGTATCTCAGAAGGCACAGAGGACCGTTCCGGCCCGCAAGGGAACATCGCTGTCCAGTTTAGTACTTCGGCCGCAGATGTCCACTGACTGTTCCTCCTTAAAAATCAATTTGTGAGCTGTTTTTCGCTCCTTTTTTAAGCATACCATGTCATGCTCGGTTTTTCAAGACTTTTGTGCCTCTTTTATATATTCCACGGAGAGGTGGACAAAGTTTAATCGCGCCGTTACAATAGAAAGTAGCAATGGACAGACAGAAAAACCCCCAACTTGGTTGTGGACTTTGGGCGGGCGGAGGTGACAGCAGTGGATGAAAAACAATTTGAAAAGATATTGATGCAGGCGGGCGGCCTATCCCCTGACCAATTCAAGCGGTTGGTTGAGACCTACGCCAACGGCGGCGGACTTGATGCGGGGCGCGTCTGGGATAGTGCGGTCTATTCCATAGCAGAGCAAAGACTCACCGCCTTGGGAGTAAACCGCGCCTGCCCCGGTTGCGGTTCCATCGCCGTAGAGCGGAATGGCATAAACAACGCCGGTATCCAGCGGTTCCGCTGTCAAGACTGCGGCCAGAGCTTTACCCGCTTTTCTGGAACCTTACTTGAAAAGAGTAGGTTCCCCTGGTCTGTTTGGGTGGAAGTGCTGCGGATGGTTCTCAATGACGATGCACTCCAAACGATAAAAACCGTGCTGGAGCAGGACTTTGGCTGTGATGGGATCAACATTAAAACCGTCTTCGCTCTGCGAATGAAGCTCATTCACGCGATGGCGGCGATGCCGCCGCCCAAACTTACCGGTGTGATTCAGCTGGATGAGAGCTTTGTCCGGGAAAGCCAAAAGGGGCAGAATCGGGAACTGGTCAGCTATGTGAAAGGTATCGAGCGGGTACCCAGGTATGGCCGTAAGCCCTCTAAGCTGGGAACGATGGGCGCGGAGTTTGCAACTATTTTGACTGCCGTTGACAGCCGGGGCTATTGTATTTGTAAGGTGGTAGCGCTAGGACGCGCCACTCCTGATTCTGTGATTGACCTATATGAAAACCATTGCATTGACGCGGCCTATCTCTGTTCAGACGCAAATTATATTTATGAAGAAGCTTGCAACCTGCTGGATATTCCGCATTATGTGAGACCGTCTAACTATTCAACCGTGATAGAAAAGGCGGGCTATCTCTATGCAGATAGCGGTAAATCACCGGAAGAACGAAAAGCCCATAACCGCGCGCTTTTGGAACGACTTTACCGGGAAAGGCAGGTTGACTATATCGCCCACCGGCAAGATCTTACCTACGCCGATTTTGACCGCCTTAAAAAATCCTATCGCCTTAGTCTGGCACGGATAAACGAGTTACATAGCGACATTAAGCTGATGATAGAAAAGAAGATGACTAACGTCGCGACGAAATATTTAGATACTTATATGGGATTCTTCACCTATCGCCGCAATTGGCGGGTGGAGCACGGACATAGCCCCGCCAACCGCCGGGATGCGGAAACGATTCTGGAGCAGCTCGTAGCACAAAAGATAACCCTCACGCGGCCAGAACTGGAACAGATCACGCTGGACATCCCGCGCCCGTCGGGCCGGGCTGCTCAGATACTCAAAGAGAAGACGGAAACGGCGCGGAAACTGACGGCAAACAGGTATTTCAAATATGACGAGGAGGACATCCCTTCGTTCAATACGCGTGAAATCCTATTGGACGCACCGCGTAGCCGTCTTTTGGAAATCGCCAAAGCGCATAAACTGAAAGGCTATACCAAAATGACCGGGTGGGGTCTCGCCGCCGCCATCGCCAAGCTGCCGAATATAGACGCAATCGTGATGGATCTCATTGTGGGTTACCGGCATTACGAGATAGCGGAAGAAGATATTAAATACCTGCAAAGTCTGCGCTTTCAAAGCAAGGACTAACACAAGGGGTGCGCTGACGATAACAGCGCGCCTCTTGCATATCCTATGTACCCTATTCTTGCTTTTGCTCCTGCTCCCGCGTATATTCGGCAACGGCTTGCAACACAAACGATTCTTTCAGCCCTGTATATTGGCAAATATCGCCCAAATCCGTGCCGGCCTTGAACATGGCGGCCACCATAATACCCTCCCGGTTTTTGATATACCCGGGCTCCAAAGCTTCCAGAACCTCAATCGCGGTCATAAAGTGATAGTAATTGTACTGCGGCTCCGCCGCCGAAACAATATTCAGCTTTGCATCTTCAATGGCAGTCAGGGCGTTTTTGAAGTCGGCCAGGCTAGTCCCGGCAAACTCCTTGACGGTATCCACATAAAGAGGATTCAGGCAGCCACAATCCTCCGCCAGCTTAATCATTTTGTCAAACTCCGTATGCTCCCCGGGTTTTTCAATGAACTGATAGCCGCCAGCGATATAATGTCTCCAGTTCTGGGCTACGGCGACTAATGCCTTCATAATGGCCGAGCTATGTGCATAGGCAAAGGGCCTCA
>JBFWKZ010000193.1:0-3144 GCA_050252415.1 Oscillospiraceae bacterium
AATTGAATTGCGACGATAATCAGAAACGCAACGATTCCAACGACCAGATTGCCGCTTATCACAAACGAGCCGAACGTCGAAATGACTTCGCCCGCATCACCGCCGTTGCCAAGGATGAGTTTTGTCGAAGATAGGTTTAAAGACAGGCGAAAAAGCGTCGTTATTAAAAGTAAGGTCGGCAGAACGGAAAATTCGAGGGCTTTCGTGATGAAAAGCGTCGCCAATAGAATAAATAACGATACGGTAATATTCATGATCAGCAGCGCATCCAGCATCCAAGTCGGCAGCGGAATAATAATAATCATGATTATCGCCAGGATAAGTGCGCTTATGGCAATGTCCGATTTCTTCATCAAATTACCTTTCATTTGCCTTCTGACTATAGACATAAATCAGGATATCCGCAATTGCCTGGTAGAGCTCTGCCGGAATCTCGTCTCCGACCTCACACGAGGCGTAAAGCGCCCGGGCGACAGGCTTGTTTTCAACAATCGAAATATTAAATTCCCTTGCGCGGGTCTTGATCCGCTGTGCAAGATAATCCTGGCCTTTTGCGATGACTTTGGGTGCCTGGTCGATCTCTTCACGGTATCTCAGGGCAACGGCAAAATGGTCTGGGTTTGTCACGACGACGTCGGCCTCAGGGAGACTTCTCATCATTCGCATTGCGCTCATCTTGCGCTGTTTTCGTTTGATACTCGCTTTTATCTGCGGGTCACCCTCGAGCTGCTTATATTCCTCTTTGACTTCCTGCTTGGTCATCCTGAGATCCTTCTCGTATTTCCACCACTGATAGAGAACGTCTACCGCGGCAAACCCCATCAGGGCAAGGCCGATCATGATCCCCATGGAAAAGCAAAGCGACATCACTTCGGAAAAAGCCTGATATACATTGGCATATATGAGGTGTTGAAAAAGCTTCAAATTATTGGAAATATATTTGTAAGCAATCCATACCAGGATAAGAATCTTTAGAATGGATTTAAACAGTTCGACCAGAGAGTTTGGGGAAAAGAGTCTTCGAAAGCCCTGGATCGGATCGATTTTTTTAAAATCCGGCTTGAGCTTTTCCGGAACAAACATCGGTCCCGTCTGCATAACGTTAGCCAGAACGCCGGTGAGGACGGCCATCAGCATAAGCGGAATCATGAGCGGCATGACGATTTCCAGAGTTTCCCTATACGTGTTAACAATGGTGATGCCCGACACATCTCTTGCCTTTTCAGCAATGTTTGCGGAAAGGCCGGATCGAAAAAATTCCGACATTGAAACCAGGAAAGTATGATATCCGATTTTTAAAACGCCGAACATGATAAACAGCATCAGCGCCGATGAAAGATCCGCGCTCTTATGGATATCTCCCCTTTTTCGGGCATCCCGCTTCTTTTTCGCCGACGCTTTTTCAGTTTTTTCCCCGCTTCCCTGCTGAGCCATAAAAAACTCTCCATCATACCTGGTCTTAAATCATATTGGCCTATTTCATTGCCCCTTGTGCTCGCACATACTCATGCCGAGCCGCTTAAATATTGAAACATGATGCCGACATAATCAAAGCTCTGGGTAAAGATTCCGTTCAAACAATCCGAAAATACCTTCAGCGTTAAGAACATGGTAATAAGCCCCACAATGATCTTGAGCGGGATTCCAACGACGAACATATTCATCTGCGGCACCGTTCGGATCATGGCGCCCAGCGCGACTTCCATCATGATTCCTGCGGCCATAACGGGCATAGAAACCATCACTGAAAGGATAAATGCCCGGCTCATAACTTCCGCCGCTACCCAGACAATTTCCGGCGCCGCGGTTGCCGTGCCGACCGGTACCGCCTCGAAAGTTCGAAACACAATTTCAATGAGCTTAAGATGCCCGTTCATCAGGAAAAAAGTAACGAGCATCATAATATTGAGAAGATTGCCCGAAAGCGGTGATTGGGTGTTGTTCTGAAAGTCATATATGCTCGCCATACTGAATCCGGTTTGATAGTCTATAATGCTCCCCGCCGTCATAGTCAGGTTAAACATAGTGGTCAGCACAAAGCCCATCGCCGCACCGAAAAGCAGTTCTTTCAGACATATGAGAAAATATTCAAGCAGAGTGCCATATATGGGATATTCCTGCGGTGCCGGCATACACAGTATAAATATAAGTGAAAGTACGCCGCAAAAGCCGATCTTAGCCATATTGGGAACATTATTTCGGCCGAAAACCGGGCTACCGATCAGGATACCGCTCACGCGGAGGAACAAGAGGAGCGCATAATCCAGATGTTCAATAACTGTGGAAACTCCGGCCATGCCGCTACCTCAGCATCGTGAGAATTTCTGAATACAGGCCGCTTGTAAAATCAGTCAGATTACTTATTATCCAGCCACCAAAAATCAGCAGCGCCAATAGAATGCCGATGATTTTGGGCACAAATGCGAGTGTTTGCTCGTTGATCTGAGTCGTTGCCTGAAAAATAGACACCAAAACGCCTATGACAAGCGCGGCGCCCAACATCGGCAGTGACGACATCAAAATAACGAGGATCGCCTGTTGGAGTACTGTGAGGACTTCTGTCTGTGAAATCATATTGGACCTCCTTAAACGCCAAAGCTGCTTATTAGTGTTCCAATCGTCAGCTGCCACCCATCCACCAGAACAAAGAGAAGAATTTTAAACGGCATTGAAATCATCGCCGGCGGCAGCATCATCATACCCATCGACATCAGGGTGCTGGCAACGATCATGTCAATCACAATAAACGGCACATAAATAAAAAAACCGATGGCGAAAGCGTGCTTCAGTTCGCTGGTCATAAATGCCGCAATCACAACGCGGTCCGGTATCTGATCAAGGTCGTCAGGCGATTTCGTATCGGAAAGCTCTTCAAAAAATTCAAGATCGGACTCATAGGTCTGTTTAAACATAAAATCGCGAATCGGCGCCATGCCGTTATCGACAAACTCGGCGAATTCGATTTCTCCGCTGACATAGGGCTGATAAGCCGTTTCGTTGATATCGCTGATGACCGGGCTCATGACAAAATATGTAATGAACAGCGCCAACCCGATAATAACGGTATTCGGCGGCATATTTGAAAGTCCTATCGCATTCCGGGCAATTGAGAGGACGATCACGATTCGTGTAAAACCGGTGAGC
>JBFWKZ010000194.1:0-3076 GCA_050252415.1 Oscillospiraceae bacterium
ATTCATACGGCCCCGGTACAAGCAAAAAAGCGGTGCCAAAATCATCACTTTCTGGCTTAAATACCAATTGCCCTTCATAATACATGAAGGTAAAGTTATAGGTATCGCTCTCATCTTCAAATGTAAAGGTCGCAGAATAAGTACCCAAAAGCTCCTCCAGCGGCAGCCCACCGAGCGTCACCTCCGTCACCGGCGCGGAGAGCTTGAAGCCCAGCGTCAGCTCCGGCTCGTCGTTATCGGGGTCGTCGCCGGGTTTGAACAGTTGCAGTTCCTTGGGACAACCAGCCTGCACATAGCCAAGCAGGGTAAACTTGGTGGAAGCCCCGCCCGTGCCTTTCATCGCACCGATCCAGCTCTCCTTCACCGCATTTTCGGAGAGTGGAGCGAAGCGCAGAGCGTAGCCGTCATACTGCGACTTCTCTCCATCGGGAACGTCCTCCACGATGTTGAAGGTGATGGTTTGGTTAAAGAACGCTTTGACCTCGTTCAGTGCGGCCAGATACGCAGCCTCGGCCTTGCGCTGCATATACACGCTGACGGACTGCGTTACCGGGTAGAGGCGTTCATAGAGCTGTGCCTTATAACCGTCTACCAAGGTTTCGATCTCAGCTTGGGTCGGGTCGGGGATGGTAACAGAGCCTTTGTCGCTCTTATCTTTAATATCCGTAACGACAGCGGCTTTTTCCATATCGCCCAGCGCCCAGAATACGCGGGCATAGCGGTCTATCTCCGCTTCTATGGCGGCCTTGGCGTCGGCTTCGTTTGGGTTGGTTTCGGCTATGTCGATCAGCACCTGCCGCCAATCCTTCAGGCTGCGGGCATTCCAGCCATTCCCCCCATCCAGTGTGCCGGAGAATTGGTCGTTGAAATAAACATAGATCTCGTCTATCTTATCCATCTTCATCGCCAAGCCCTGCTCAAACAGACTACTTATTGTGTAGTCAAAGATAAACAGACCGCTGGCGGCAAGTCCCCATGCGGCGGATTCGGCATAGGAGAGCGCCAGCATCGCCGTGTCCTTATACAAACCGAGAGTATCGGCGTCTGTCTTTTCTGTACTCAGCATCACCGCGCCGATCTTCACAGCAGCAGCCACCTTGCCCAGCTTGTTCAATTTTTTATAGGCTGAATCAGCCAGCGCTGTGTCAAAGGTTGGGCTGCCGACGGAGGCCATGTTCAAGATCGTACCTGTGAGGTCAGTGGCAAAGCCCGTTTCTCCGGCTGCTCCGGCCACGCCGCCCAAAAATCCGTTATAGCCGGTGAGAAGGCGTGCCGCGAGGCCCGCCGCTTCCTCTCCGTCCGCGCCGCCGCCCGCTACATATTCTCGCAGCGCTTTCGTCGCCTGCTGCTGGTCGATGCCAGTAAAATCTGCATAAATGTCGGTGATATAGGCGCTGCGTTGACCCTCATTTCTGACATGGAACGCACCAAAGGTGGAGAGATGGTCGGTGTAGACGATAAGCTCATTGGCAGCTGTGTCCACCTCGAACAACACATCTTCCCACTCACCAGTGGTTTCGTTTCTGTACTTCGCACCCACGCATTTTGCCGGATCCTGCCCATCCTCGCAGTATGCGGTGTCATAGGGGATACGCAGGGTGATGAAGTCCGAAAGCTCGGACATTTCGCCCAACTTGAAGTCGTAGGCTTCTATCTTGTATCCTTCATCCTTGTTTTCTTCCACAGACTGCTTGGCTACGGTCAATTCCGCTTCACCATCCAGGACATAATCGCCCAGATCTACGCTGACGCCGTTTGACAGGGTGACGCTGGTAGCCTCCGGTGAAAGCGTTGCCGCGTCGCTTTTGCTGCCACCACCGCCGCATCCGGCAAGACCGGTCAAAAGCATCGCCGCCACGAGTAAAATGGATACTATCTTTTTCATGTCAGATTCCTCCCTTTCATTACCAATCACTGATGTCTGCCCGTACGCCGGTTTCATGCCACAGCTTTTGTGCGGCATCCAGTACCGCCTGCTTTTGAGTCATTCCGTGCAGCAAATCTACCCGCATGGTCTGATCCTTGTCGCCAAAGATCAGGTACATCCGCTCCTTATCAATTTGAACGGTGCCCAGACGCACACCATGTACCCCGTCGAGACCCCAGCGATAGATTTCGCTGCCGATGAGGATACCAAAGGTAGACACTACGGTTTCCTCTGCATCATTTTTCATTTGGCGGCCCGGCATGGAGATGAGAGCAGATGGCACCGCAAGGATGCGATTATCCCAAATGAGTGTTGCGTCATAGAGCAGACGGCTCTGCCTCACCAATAACAGGAGAGAAATAAGGCTGATAGCTCCAAAGGCGAAAACCACTTCTAACATGAATTCCATGCCGAGCCACACCGCCAAACAAATATTGGCTGCGAACAATAAGGCATATCCATTGCGTCGTTTGCGGATTAATTTCATTTCACCAACCCTCCTCCAGTATTCATTTTAGGGAAGGATGTCTCAAAAAGCATCGTTCGAAAGGATGATTTTGCAGAAAAAAGCCCCTCACCCAAAAGGGTGAGAGGCCTGTTAAATCCAGTATTTATGCGATTTTATGGTTCATTCGCCGGTTTGGTTCTTCAGCAGGGTGCTGATGAGCTCCGCACGGCTTGAAACATCGTATTTTGAAAAAATACTTCTTGCGTGTGTTTTAACGGTATTCTCACTGATGAACAAAGCCCCGGCAATTTCGCGGTTGGATTTTCCTGAAAGGATTAGCTGCAATACCTCTTGCTCCCGGACGGTCAGCGGATCAAGGGTTTTGACCTGCCGTACAATGTCCGTTTGCTGTGACTGGCTCATATTGTCATAGGCGGCAAGGTAAGCATGGCTTTTCAGCAATAGAACAAGCTGGTGGTTGAGGGGCGGCAGCATAACCAATGTAACACACACCACCGTCAGGGCAATCACCGCCACCTCCGCACTGGGAAGCCCAATGGATGTCACAGCCATTCCCAGGACGCCTCCGCAAAGGACGCCGAATACATTGGCGGAAAGACCGATGCCAAAGGTTTGTGCCGGGTTATCGCTATAATCCAGCATTTCTCCGAGGATGCTCCACCAAAACAGGTCGAAAATAC
>JBFWKZ010000195.1:0-3072 GCA_050252415.1 Oscillospiraceae bacterium
TGGGCGGTATCGACGACCGCGGGAAACGCGGTATTGGTACCGGCTTCTGTCGCTCTGATTGACCCCAGCTTGACGCAGGCCGCTGCGACAGCCACGCCTCAGGTAGCGGCAGCCGTTGTTGTCACGGCGATTGTCGCGCCTATTATGACAAACTTTTGGGCAAAAAAATACGGCAGTCCTCAATTTCCCCAAAAAGCAAATGTTTAATTATATCAATCGTCTTAAGGAGATCAAACTATGAAAAAAGAATGGAACCTAACACCGGAGCAAATCGCCAAAGATCGGGAAATTATGGAGAAGCTCAAACAATTTGATACGCCTACCATCACAAACGTTGTGGCGAGCTATCCGACGGATAAAAATTGTTTGCGTCTTTATAATCCCTGGTATGGCAGGTGGTATACCGATTCTACGCTGAAATGTATGTTTCCCGAACTGGGCCGGCTGGTCGGATATGCGGTCACAGCCACCTATGGGCTTCCCGATCACGACTACAGCCATGGGAGCCTGATCGGTGATGTATTTGATGCCGTTCAGGCCTCTCCTCAACCGGTCATCCTCTGTGTCAAACAGGAAATGCCGGAGGACATGAAATCCAGAAACGGTTTGTTGGGCGGTAATATGATGACCTCGTTCAAGCGCGCGGGGATTATCGGTGCCATTACAGACGGTGCGTCCCGCGATGTGGACGAGGTTCGTCCCCTCGGCGTTCAGTATATGATGACCGGCGTCTGTGCCGGTCATGGTGATCTCTCTCTACAGGCTATCAACGATACCGTCGATATCTGCGGTATGCGTGTAGGCCCCGGAGACATTGTCCATATGGATGAAAACGGAGCAGTCAAGTTTCCAAGAGAGTATTTAGCTGATATTTTGGAACGCGCAACCGCTATGCAGAAATTCGAAGCAAAGGCACAGCCAATGCTGGCCAAAGCCAATAGCGGAAAAGAAATCAACGATATTCTTGCAGGACTTTACGACTAAACCCGAGCCATATTTTTAGCCTGATTTACGCTTACACAGGAATACCATGTCCTTTTTAAACGGCCCAAGCGACCTGATAAGGTGTTTGCTTGGGCCGTTTCTTTTTATCCTCAGACGCTGGCGCTCGCTGCCTTTTTCAGCGGAGCGCGACATTCTTTCGGCCCTTTTGACTTATATAACGATAGGTTAAATGAAAAAATTATTAAAAAGTATCTTGACAATACCAAGAATTTCTATTATATTAGCTGTATTAACACAGCTAATACAGCTGCGACCTTGTGAGGTGACAGATTTTGATAAACATTAACTATCGCGATGGACGTCCTGTCTATGCCCAAATTAAAGACGAGCTGCGTCTGCTCATCGTTACCGGCGCTGTTGGGCCAAACGATAAAATGCCGTCGGTGCGTGAGCTGGCTCAGGAGCTGGCGATAAATCCCAATACCATCCAGCGTGCTTATAGGGAGTTGGAGACGGAGGGTTATATTTACTCCATACCCGGAAAGGGCAGCTTTGCGGGTGAAAAACGCGAGGTCGGTGCCGACCGTATGCGAGAGCTTCTGCGGCGCTTTGACGAGGCGGTGCGGGAGTTATCATTTCTGGGGATAGGCGGTAAAGAATTATGCACCCGAATCAGGGAGGGGATAAAGCAATGATAGAGGTTATGAATGTCACAAAGAGCTTTGACGGCTTCAAAGCTCTGGATGAATTGACTATGCATGTGCCGAGAGGGGCAATATATGGTCTTGTCGGGCCCAATGGGAGCGGAAAGAGTACCATAATCCGCCATATTTGCGGGGTATACCGGCCGGACAGCGGTAAGATCCTGGTTGACGGCGCGCCGGTATACGAGAATACCGATGTAAAAGCGCGGATGTTCGTTATTCCGGACGACAGCTATTACTTTATGCAGTCGAGTATAAACGATATGATGAAGTTTTACCGCGGTGTATACCCCAATTTTGATATGGAACGGTTTAATAAACTGCGCGAAGTATTTACGCTTGATACTAAACAGCCAATCCGAAAGATGAGCAAAGGAATGCAAAAGCAGGCGGCGTTTTGGCTGGCAATCTGCCTGCGGCCTGAGGTACTTATTCTTGATGAACCTGTTGACGGACTTGACCCTGTGATGCGCCGTCAGGTTTGGGGCTTGCTGATGAGCGATGTCGCTGAGCGGAATGAAACCGTGCTTGTCGCCTCACACAATCTGCGCGAGCTGGAGGACGTATGCGACCATGTCGGTATACTCAGCCATGGACGGGTGCTCCTTGAGCGCAGCCTCACCGAACTGCAGGACAATATCAAAAAACTTCAGTTTGTGCCCGGAGATACCGGTGCCATGCCCGAAGGGCTGAACATTCTACATGCCCAAGCGGCAGGAAAAATGCATACGCTCATCGTGCGGGGGTGCTCCGAGGAGATTCTAAATCGTGCGGCAGCGGTGAATCCCGTCTATTTTGAGGAGCTTCCCTTGACGCTTGAGGAGATATTTATCTATGAACTGGGAGGTGCCGACTATGCGGTTAAAGACATCATACTTTAGTCCGGCAATTTTTCGCAAAACCATAAGTCGATTTTATCTGCTGGTCATATTTTATTTTGCGGCACAATGCGTCGCGCTGCCGCTGACGCTTTCGACAACGCTTAACAGTCAATACCAATACGACGGCGTCAAATATGCCAATCTTATGTATCGTGCTGTCAGGGCCATATATTTTTCAACAGAAATAACAGCGATTATCGCACTTGTCGGTGGATGTGCGGCGGCTATTGCCATTTTCAGCTATCTCTATTCCGCACGAAGTGCGAATATGATGGCGTCTTTACCCATCCGGCGCGAGGCGATATTTGTTTCCTCCGTTGGGGCGGTCTATGCGGTGGTCCTCATTTCCAATATCATTGCCGCACTTTTTGCTTTCGGCGTTACGATGCCGATGGGGCTCATGCTTGGCAAATGGATACTCCAATGGTTTGGTATCGTATTGGTACAATTTACGCTCTTTTTTGGGCTTGCCGTGCTCTGTGCCGTAGTCACAGGAAGCATATTGGCCATGCCGGCGATCTATGTGGTCGTCAACTTTGCTG
>JBFWKZ010000196.1:0-3052 GCA_050252415.1 Oscillospiraceae bacterium
GTGGCCGCCGAGCGCCGCAGATTGCAGGCTTGGGTTTGTGCGCCCTTTTTAGGGATGGTGCTTAAATTAACTCGTTTCAAACTTATCCCTCCTGTATCTGTATGGGTAAAATTATATATGGGGCAAACACTCTTGTCAATCCTTTTTGTGTCTTATTAGGACAATTATTTTGAATTGACGGAGCGCATTAAGCCAACTATAATATGAGCACAAACAGCTATCAGAATGGTGATGACTACGACAATGGAACAGCGAGTGATACTTCACAGCGATCTGAACTGTTTCTATGCCTCTGTCGAAATGATGCTCAACCCCTCGCTGCGCGGAAAGGCAGTTGCCGTGTGCGGCTCCACCGAATCGAGGCATGGGATCGTCCTCGCCAAGTCAGAGCTCGCCAAGAAGCGCGGCGTCAAGACCGGGATGGTCAATTGGGAAGCTCGGCAATGCTGCCCGGACATCATCATGGTGCCGCCGCAGTATGACGAGTATCTGAAATACTCTAAATTGACAAGGGCGATTTATGAACGATACACGCCACAAGTCGAAGGCTTCGGAATGGACGAGTGCTGGTGCGACGTAAGCGGCAGCCGGACGATGTTCGGAGATGGGATGACGATAGCCGAAGAAATCCGCCAGACCGTCAAGGCCGAGCTTGGACTCACCGTCAGTATTGGCGTGTCCTATAACAAAATCTTCGCCAAATTGGGCAGCGACCTAAAAAAGCCGGACGCCATCACGGGGATCTCCGCTGATAACTTCAAAGAGAAGATATGGCCGCTCCCCGCATCCGACCTTCTCTATGTCGGCCGAGCTACCACCAAAAAGTTCGACAGCTACGGGATACGAACCATAGGTGACATCGCCAACACCTCTCAGGACTTTTTGAAAAGGCTTCTCGGCGTGAACGGCCTTGCGCTATGGACTTATGCAAACGGACTCGATAGTTCCCGCGTGATGCCCGGAAATTATGAGTCCCCGGTCAAGAGCGTCGGTCATGGTATTACTTGCAGCGCAGACTTGGATAACAACGAGGAAGTTTGGAAAGTGATGCTGGAACTGTCGCAGGACATAGGGCATCGGCTACGACTCCACTCGCTAACAGCCAGAGGTGTACAGATCATGATCCGAGATAACGACCTTTATTTCAAACAATTCCAAGCACCATTGGAATCACAATCACAGAGTCCGATGGAGATAGCCAGAAAAGCAAGACAGCTTTTTGAGGCAAATTACCGATGGACGAGCAAGGTTCGAGCTATAACTGTCAGGGCAATTAACCTCATTCCCGTCGATACGCCTTATCAGATAAGCATATTCGAGGATACCGCCAAGCGGGAGCGCAGAGAAAAGCTGGACACGGCGGTCGAGGAGATCCGCGGCAGATTCGGCAAAAGGGCGATCTATTCCGCCTGTCTCATGGGTAACCTCAAGATGCCATCCGATGGCCGCGAGAAGGTGGTCATGCCCGGCATGATGTATCAGTAACAGAAAGAAGGAAGCTCAACATGGATACGATAACGCTCGGCAGCTTTATACGGGAGAAACGGGAACGGCTTGGCAAAACGCTTCGCGGCCTTGCCGCAGAGCTATCGATTGCCGCGCCATACCTTCACGATATTGAAAAAGGCAACCGCACGCCCTCGGAGAAGCTGCTCCCCGCTTTTATTAAGTGCCTGCTGCTGTCGCAGGAGGATGAGAACACGCTCTACGATCTGGTCGGCGGTCGACGGCAGGGCGTATATCCTGATCTCACAGCATATATCCAGCAATCGGATCTGGCGCGAGTCGCACTCCGCAAAGCCCGCGACTGCAATATCCCGGATACCATGTGGATCAGGATAATTGAGTCTATAGATAACGGAGGATAAATTATCATGCAGATTCCATTGGCTCAAAAGAGCAACGGTATGTATCTCTTCAGCAGCAAGGACTTCGACGGCGTTGCGGAGCTTGTACTTCGGGAATACGCTCCATATATGCTGGAAAAGGCGCAGCCGCTCGACATTGAGGCCCTTGCCGATGAAGCCTACAGCCTGACGATCATAGATCGGTATCTCTCCGGCCGCGGCACTGTGCTGGGACTCATCAATTTCAATGACTACAAGATGGAGCTGATGTCCCTCGAAAAGAAAGTGCAGGAAGAAATCGTCATGAGCGGCACAATTATTATTGACGCAAGGCTTATGCCGGACGAGCACCACCACCGGCGCCGCTTCACAGTCTCGCATGAGGTTGCTCATTGGATCATCCACCGGCAGATGTACTACCCCGGCGACCGAAAATACTGCCTCCGCACGGCAGATTCCTATATCATGTGCAGAGAGGCCGACCCTAACAGGAAGAAACCGCGGGGTTACTGGTCGGACAAGGACTGGCTGGAATGGCAGGCGGACAAGTTTGCCTCGGCAATGCTGATGCCGGCCAGCGTATTCTATCCCACAGCCCAGGCGACCATGAAGAAACATCATGCCTCCAGCTATATTCTTGAAGGCTGCGGCTCAAAGGATGCCGCTGACGTGATAACGGAGCTGACAGAGATTTTTGACGTTTCCCGGACGGCAGTACGAATCAGGCTGAAGCAAGCCGGGTACCTGCGTTCGGTTGGAGTGATCATGTGTGATTGAGATTAACTTCGGAGGCGGGGTTATCCCCGGCATGGCTTTATCTGCTGGAATCGTGATGAGAGCTACCTTCGCACGGATATGCAAAAAATTGATCAGAAAAAGGCGGGAAAGCACAGTGAATATGAGAGAACTTGAGCATTGGAGTCGCTCATAGAACATTGCACCCAGCGTTGGGCAGTAGATTCCATCACCCGTCTAAACGGCGGTTATCGTCTCTACTATATCGGTGGTGAAAATGGACTTTGAAATGAGAATATAAGGAGGACGCGATATGCAATTTCAAGCAGTACTGTCAAATCATCATCACCCGGAATCCGGTGTGGTCACAGTGCCCTTCCCGATTCCGAGAGCGGAATACGACAACACCATTGCGCTGTTGGGACCGCTGGAGATCGGTGATGCGGTCAGGCGCGACTGCCGCATTGATG
>JBFWKZ010000197.1:0-3047 GCA_050252415.1 Oscillospiraceae bacterium
GGTCGCCACCATTGAGCTGGCCATCTTTATCAATCAGGGTATCCCGTATTTTACAGGTACGGTCATTCCCTTTGTGTCTCCGACGATCATCGGATGCGTTCAACTCGGCGCGACGGTGGACTATGCGATTTTGATGACCACTCGCTTCCGTGAGGAGATTCGCAAGGGCAAGACACGCAAGGATGCGATTCAAATTGCAGCGACCTCCTCAGATACCTCGATCATAACAAGTTCTCTTGTGCTGTTTTGTGCGACGCTTGGCGTAGGGACGGTTTCCAAGATCGAGATTATCAGTTCAATCTGCAACATGCTGGCACGCGGCGCCATAATCTCCGCTGTTCTCAGCATCTGTACTATGCCTGCCGTGCTGTACGTGTGCGAGCCGATTTTTGCCCGGACCAGCCGCAAATGGCGTACGGGATTCGTGCCAATGTCACTGGCAGACGCTGCCATAAATTCCGCCGCCGCTGAGGATAACCGCCACTCTCCCGCAGAGCCAAGCGGCTCAAAGCATGACAAGCCTATGAAACGCCGTTTCCTTAAAAAGCACAGCAAAGCCTCTGAAAATACGGAGAATGTCTCCAAAAACACAAAGAATATCTCGGAAAACACGGAGAGCCCTGCTGAGGGCCACTCTGAAAAGGATACGACGGGTAAGACATAAGTCTTTACCATAGGATGCGGGAAACCGTGAAATACCATGGGTGATTTTCTGAAAGGGCAACATGCAGACCTTTTTATTTGTATGTTGCCCTTTTGTCGCCTGGGGTTTGTCTCATTTATCAAACAAGCCCCAATGCCTATTGGACTTTTTGGAAATAATTTGTTATGATTCATATCAGGACGCGCGCCTGGAAAAATTTTTCTGGTGGGTCAGCGCTTTTATAAAGCCATGGCCCACAACCCTATGAAAGCGAAGGATATGAAAATGGAACAAATAAAGATCACAGCCATTGTTGGTTCATTGCGAAAAGACTCTTTTAACCGGCAGCTTGCTTTGGCGGCGAAGGAGCGCCTAAAAGATCAGGCGGAGCTGGCACTGCTTGACTATGCCGATGTGCCGCTTATGAATCAGGACATCGAGTATCCGGCTCCGCAGCCGGTCGTGCGCGTGCGCGATCAGGTAAAGGAGGCCGACGGCATATGGTTTTTTACCCCGGAATACAACCATTCTTATCCCGGCGTACTCAAAAATCTGATCGATTGGCTGTCGAGGCCGGTAAGCGAAGACGAGCGCCAGGTGCTTTCCAAAAAGCCGGCGGCCATCAGCGGTATCACGCCGGGCATGTCCGGTACCGGCATCGCACAGGACCAGCTGGTGACGCTTATCAGCCTTCTTAACATGCGTGTCATGAATTATCCGCGCCTCACCATCCCAAACGCCATGGCGCAGCTGGATGAAAACGGCAGGCTCAGGCTGACCGACAGCGCCAGATATCTGGAGGCGCAGGCGCAGGCGTTTATTAAGTTTATCCGAAGCTGACACAAATGTTGGCCAGACCACCATATATAAAGGCAGGATAGAGTGAAACCCTATCCTGCCTCAGCTTGTCAAAGAAGTCGGAACGACTTCTTTGACAAATTGGTTGCAGGCTGCTGTGCGCCTCATCGCCCACTTATGGTGAACCATTCGACGCTTGCAGCCTGAGAAGTATTTTTGGGCACGTACACGCCGCGCCCAAAAATGCTTTAAATTTTATTTCGCCGCAGTCGCGGCAAAACTCTGCGAGGCTTTTTTGACAAGCCGAAAGGCAGGACAGGGTGTCACCCTGTCCTGCCTTTGATTTTAATCATGCTGTTGTCAGCGAACTGCTCAGCAAACGGGAACAGTCCAGCCGTATGGATCGTCCGTCTTGCCCCACTGAATGCCGGTAAGAGTGTCGTAGAGCTTCTGAGTGAGCTCGCCGATCTTACCGCCGCAGACAACGTGGTCGCTGCCCATATAGGCGATCTCGCCGACAGGTGAGACGACGGCGGCGGTGCCGGTACCCCATGCCTCCTCAAGCGCGCCGGACTCGGCGGCTTCGATGAGCTCGTCGATGGTGAGCATGCGTTCCTCGACTTCATAACCCCATGATTTCAAAAGCTCGATGCAGGACTTTCTGGTGATACCGGGGAGAACGGAGCCTGTCAGCTCCGGGGTGACGATTTTGCCGTTTATTTTGAACATGACGTTCATGCTGCCGACTTCCTCGATATACTTGAGGTGAACGCCGTCCAGCCAGAGAACCTGTGAAAAGCCCATCTCGGCGGCCTTTTCGGAGGCGCGCAGGGAAGCGGCATAGTTTCCACCGCATTTGGTGTAGCCGGTGCCGCCGCGGACGGCGCGGACATCCTTGCTCTCAATCATGATCTTGACCGGGTTGATTCCCTCGGCATAATAGCTTCCGACGGGGCAGCATATGATCGCAAAAATATAGGTGTGCGAAGCATGAACACCGACGTGAGGGTCGGTTGCAATGGTAAAAGGACGTATATACAGAGAGGTGTCAGGCTCGGAGGGAACCCAGTCGGCATCGACCTCAAGAAGTGTTTTAAGCGCGGTCATAAAATCTTCTTCACTGATTCGGGGAACACAGAGCCGGTCAGCGGAGTTATTCATGCGCCGGATGTTTTCGGTGGGGCGGAAAAGCTGAATCTTTCCCTCAGGCGTACGGTATGCCTTCAGACCCTCAAAAATTTCCTGCGCATAGTGGAAAACCATCGCGGAGGGCTCAAGCGAGATTGGCCCATAGGGGACAATGCGGGGGTTAATCCATCCCTGTCCCTTGACGTAGTTCATCATAAACATATGATCGGTAAAATAGGTTCCGAACGGTATGCCGTTGACGTTGGGCTTCTCCTTAGGCGTTGAAGTCCGCTGTATAGTGATCTTTTCCATATTATTCCCTCATTTCTGTATAAACTGGATACCCCTAATTTTATCATACCAAAAATTAATTTCAATATAAAACCGTTGCGCTTCAAGCATTTTTGTTAATACTGACATTATGCGTTCTGCAAACGGGGGCAAATTCTGCGTCTTATGTCAATATTGCATAGTCTTA
>JBFWKZ010000198.1:0-2989 GCA_050252415.1 Oscillospiraceae bacterium
ATATACGCATCTCCAACGGGCTCAGCCGACCAATTTTGCACATTATATGATGGCCTATGCCAATATGCTGCGCCGTGATTGCCTGAGACTTGAGGATTGCCTTGAGCGTATGGATGAATGTCCTCTTGGCAGCGGTGCGCTGACGGCAACGACCTACCCAATCGACCGTGAGCGCGTGGCGTGTGAACTGGGCTTTGCACGCATAACGCAAAACAGCCTCGACGGCGTTTCGGACCGGGATTACGCACTTGAGCTGATGAGCGGTCTGTCGATCCTGATGATGCACCTGTCGAGATTTTCCGAGGAGATCATTATGTGGTGCTCCTGGGAGTTTAAATTTGTTGAGCTGGATGACAGCTATGCCACCGGCTCATCCATTATGCCTCAGAAAAAAAATCCGGATATCGCAGAGCTTGTGAGGGGAAAGACCGGCAGAGTGTACGGTGACCTCATGGCATTGCTCACCGTCATGAAGGCGCTGCCGCTCGCCTATAATAAGGACATGCAGGAGGACAAAGAACCGGTTTTCGACGCTGTGGATACGGTCAAAAAGTGTCTGCCCGTCTTTGCGGCGATGCTCGCCACCATGACGCTCAATAAGGCAAACATGCGCCGCGCCGCAAACGGCGGATTTATAAACGCCACCGACTGCGCCGACTATTTGGTCAAGAAGGGCCTGCCCTTCAGAACAGCCTATACCATCGTCGGCAAAGCGGTTAACTACTGCATTGAACACGGCAAGACCCTGGAGAGCCTGACGCTGGAGGAATATAAAAACTTCTCTGAAGCGTTTGACGATGACGTATATGATTTTATTAACCTCGACACCTGTGTGAATAAGCGCAATGTCCCCGGTGGTCCCGCCGAAAAGCCCCTCAGGGCACAGCTGGACTATATTGCTGCTTTTTTGGAGAAGAGAGCATAAAAATAAAGCAGCAAGAAAATCCTTGCTGCTTTTACTTATATTTCAAAGAACCGGCGCCCGTTTTCCGCTGTGAGCCGGGCGACCTGTTCGACGGTCAGGCCTTTTACCTCGGCAATTTTTTCCGCGATCAGCGGGAGATTGCGGCTGTCGTTGCGACGGCCGCGGTAGGGGACCGGGGTGAGGTATGGCGAGTCCGTTTCGATCATGATCCGCTCCATCGGCACTTCGGAGATGACCTCAGGCGCCTTTCGGGCATTCTTGAAGGTTATCGCGCCGGTAAAACTGAGATACCAACCGCGGCGCACCAGCTCCTTCGCCATTTCAGCGCTGCCGGAGTAACAGTGAAAAACGCCTCGCAGAGCCGGAAATTCGGCTATCATCGCCATGCAGTCGCCATGCGCATCCCTGTCGTGAACAATAACAGGCAGCTTCAGTTCGTTTGCAATCTCAAGCTGTCGGCGGAAAACCTGTTTCTGGATAGCGATATAATCCGCATTGTGAAAGTAATCGAGGCCGATTTCACCGATTGCTTTGACTTTCGGGTGCTTTGCCCACTCAAAGAGAAAGCGCTCACATTCCAAGTCAAAATCTCTGGCGTCACTCGGATGCCAGCCGACGGCGGCATAGAAATAGTCATAGTTTTCGGCCAAACGGATGGCCAGCTCGGAGCTTGCGCGGTTGCAGCCGGGATTGAGCACCAGGGATATACCGGCTTCGGGTAAGTCTTTATCCAGCAGCTCTGTTCTATCGGCGTCAAAATCACTGTCATCATAGTGGGCGTGCGTGTCGAAATACATAGCATCCTCCAAACAAAAGAAACTTTATGGTTGAAATTATAATACACTGAAACGATAGGCACAAGAGAACTTTACACTTTTTGACAATAATGGTATAATACACACACATTATTTCAATAGAAGATACGTCTGAAATGGAGGCACCATGACGGATAAATATGCTCGGGCTGCCGGATGGCTGACTGACAAGTATATCATTTGCATGCTGCTTATTTTCCCACTGTTTGTAGGTTTTCAGGGCTATGCCGATATCACGCTTTCGAAGTACCTTTTTTTTGTCATTACAAGCACACTGTGGCTCATAAGCATCATAGCCCTTGCTGTACTGTCAGGGAAAAGCCTGCGCCTGCGCCGCTGGGAGGCTGTTGCTCTCGGCTTTGCCCTGTGGGCAACGCTGTCATCCATGGTTTCGCCAAACGCTGCCGAGTCGCTTCTGGGTGCATCCAGATATGATGGCCTCGTTACGATTCTGTTGTATGTCGGCATATTTATCGGCGTCAGCCGGTTTGGCGCCTGGCGCAAACGGTATGCCTGGTTTATGGCTGCCGCACTGACCGGCTGCTGTGCCGTGGCACTTTTTCAGCTGTTTGGTTTTTCAATTTTTTATCCCAATGGTTATACCTATTATGACGGAGGCGTTAAATACATCAGCAAATTTCTGGGAACGATTGGGAATACGAACCTTCTTGCCGCATACCTGTGTCTTGGCATTCCGCTGCTCGCCTCAAGCTACGTGCTTTCCAAGCGCGGTGGGGAGACATTGCTTGCCGCAGCTTCGCTTGGCGTATTTATCATGGTCGTATCGGAGAGCTCCGGAGGAACGTTGGCGCTCTTTGTATCCGCGCTCTGTGCGGCTTTCTTTTTTGCACGAGCCGGCGTGCTTCCGCGCGCATTTCACGCGCTTGCCGTGCTGATGACGGGCGCCGCAGCAGCAGGGCTCTTCGTTTTTGAACCGGCTGCCGCGCTGTGTGCTGCGCTTGCCATATGGGTACTGTTTTTTTTTGGGTGGCTTTTTGACAAGAAAATAAGACCCGGTCTGCACAAGCGGATTATTGTCTTGTTGATTATCGCCGGCATCATCATACTCTTCTTTACCGCTTATTATTGGCAGGGAAGTAAGGGTACTATGTATGAGTTGTCACGTCTGATGCATGGCGAGATAAGAGATGAGTTCGGCTCAAGCCGGATATGTATCTGGCGTCAGACTCTTGCCCTGGTTCCGGAGCGGCTGATTTTCGGCGGCGGACCGGGGACGCTTGCTCTGCGG
>JBFWKZ010000199.1:0-2983 GCA_050252415.1 Oscillospiraceae bacterium
TTGCACAAAATATTGTCGCGGCCTATTATGCTGGCGCGCGCTTTTTTGAGCTGAAAACCGTTCAGGTCATCGACGGGGATGCACTCGCCGCTATGGTCTCCCGCCCATGCATACTGGCTCATCACGAGGGCTACAACTGTGAATGGAGCACGGAACTCACCGTACAGCAGGCTTTTGAGGAATATGTCAAGGCCTGGTGTGTCTTAAAGGTGATGTGCCGCCGCTGGAGCATTGGCTATCCGGACGGATTTGTTTTCAACATGAGCGTGGGCTATGATCTTGAGGGAATTAAATCCGAAAAGATCGATAACTTTATCGAGGGGCTGAAAAATGCCGCCGATACGAAAATTTTCCGTGACTGTCTTGAGGCGCTTTCGGACATGTTCCCGGACGATGCGGCGTATATTTCAAACATCAGTCCCAATATCTGCCGCAGCGCAACCCTCTCCACGCTGCACGGCTGTCCGCCGGACGAAATCGAGCGCATCGCCTCTTATCTCATGGCCGAAAAAGGGCTGCATACCTTCGTAAAATGCAATCCCACCATTCTTGGCTATGCGGATGCCCGGAAAATTCTCGACGATATGGGCTATGACGGCATTGCCTTTGACGACCACCACTTTAAAGAGGATCTGCAATATGCCGATGCCGTCCCCATGTTCCGTCGCCTTATGGCGCTGGCAGAAGAAAAGGGACTGGAATTTGGGCTAAAGCTCTCCAATACCTTCCCGGTAGACGTCAAGCAAAATGAGCTACCGAGCGCGGAGATGTACATGTCCGGACGCAGCCTCTTTCCGCTCACCGTTGATATGGCGCGCAGGATAAGCCATGATTTTGGCGGAAAGCTTCGCATCAGTTATTCCGGCGGCGCCGATTATTTCAACATTGACAGGCTCTATAACGCCGGCATTTTTCCAATAACTATGGCGACAACGCTGCTCAAGCTAGGCGGTTATCAGCGCTTAAAGCCGATCGCCGAGAAGCTGGAGGCGCTGCCCTATCACGCCTTTAACGGCATCGACGCCGAAGCCCTGGACAAGATTGAGGAAACGGTTTTTACAGACAAACACCATCGAAACCCCATAAAACCGCTGCCGACGCGCAAAATTCAGGCCCAGGTCCCGCTGATGGACTGCTTCGACGACCCCTGCCGGGACGGCTGCCCCATTAAGCAGGACATCCCCGAATATATCGAGCTTCACCGCATCGGGCACTATGCCGACGCTCTGCGCGTCATCCTCGCACGAAACCCTTTGCCTTTTATCACCGGCATCCTGTGCACCCACCGCTGTATGGATAAGTGCACCCGCAATTTCTACGACAGCCCCGTGCAGATCCGCGAGGTTAAGCTCAAGTGCGCCGAAGGCGGCTATGACGAGGTAATCCGTGACATGCGGCCGCTGGCCGACCGTCCGGAGATACGCGTTGCGGTCGTCGGCGGCGGCACCACCGGCATGGCGGCGGCACATTTTCTCGCGAGATACGGCGCGCATGTGACGATCTTCGACCGGAACGAGACTTTGGGCGGCATCGTACGGCACGTCATTCCCGGCTTTCGCATATCGGACGAGGCGATCGAGAAGGATGTCTCCTTTCTGCGCGCCCTGGGCGTGGAGATACGGCTCGGAGCGGATGCGCCGTCCATTGAAGCGCTCCGTGAGATGGGCTACACGCAGGTTTTTCTCGCCACCGGTGCCTGGAAGCCCGGCAGGCTCGATATCACGGGCAATATTAAACCCGTCATTCCCTGGATGAAAGCGCTCAAAGCCGGGCAGGACACGAATCTCGGCAAAAACGTCGTCGTTATCGGCGGCGGCAACACGGCGATGGATGCCGCCCGCACGGCAAAGCACGTTCCGGGAGTCACGCACGTTTCGCTCCTCTACCGGCGAACCAAAAAGTATATGCCCGCGGATGAGCATGAGCTCTATGAGGCGATTGAAGACGGCGTCGGCTTTATTGAGCTCGCTTCCCCCGTTAAGCAGGAAAACGGCGTTCTCACCTGCCGCAGGATGGTACTCGGCGAGCCGGATGAAAAGGGGCGCAGAAGCCCGATTGAGACGGACGAGCTTTTCGATGTCCCGTGCGACACCGTGATATCTGCCGTGGGCGAGCAGGTCGACGGCGAGTTTTTCAAAAGCCAGGGAATTGCGGTCGACCGGCGCAGCCGTCCGGCCTTCGACTGCGGAGACGGCGTCTTTTGCGGCGGCGACTGCATGCGCGGCCCCGCAACAATAATCGCGGGCGCAGCCGACGCCAAGCGCTTTGCCGAAACCGTGCTCGGCATTGAAATCAAAGCCGAGATTCCGCCGGAGGCCAACCGAAGCTATGATGAGGCGGTCGCGAAAAAAGGCACGCTTGTCGAGGGCGGATGTGAAGGCGAGCGCTGTCTGAGCTGTCAGGTCGTTTGCCAACGCTGCGTGGACGTATGCCCCAACCGGGCAAACGTTACGATCCGGCTGCCGGACGGACGTGCACAGATCCTGCACATCGACCGTATGTGTAACGAATGCGGCAACTGCGGGACCTTCTGCGTGTATGAGAGTCTCCCGTATAAGGAGAAATTCACGCTCTTCCATACGGTTGAAGAATTTGCAAAAAGCACCAACTTTGGTTTTGTCCTGCTTGGCAGGGGCAAGGTACGCGTACGGATGATCGGCGTGAAAGACCATAACCTCTATGGAGCGAATACGCTTCCGCCCGATCTCAGGCTTTTCATTAAAACCGTCGTCGAGGATTACGGCTATCTGATATAAAAAATAGCAGGGCACTCAGCCCCGCTGCTTTTTCAGATTGTCAAAAGCCTCGCAGAGTTTTCGCCGCGCACGGCGAAAATAAAATCAAGGCATTTTCGGGCGCGGCGTGTATGTGCCCGAAAATATTTCTCAGGCTGCAAGCGTCGAATTGCCACCACAAGCGGACGATGCGGCGCGCAGCAGTCTGAAAATCCATTGGTCAATGCAGTCGGAACGACTTTTGTGCG
>JBFWKZ010000200.1:0-2961 GCA_050252415.1 Oscillospiraceae bacterium
TGAGCGGGCGGCCAAAGTCCGGACTTCCTCGGCTACTACGGCAAAACCTTTTCCGTGCTGACCGGCCCTTGCCGCCTCGACAGCGGCGTTGAGTGCTAGGATGTTGGTTTGGAACGCGATGTCTTCGATGACTTTTATTATCTTATAAATACTTCCGGAGGAGGTATTTATTTCATCCATTGCGCTGAGCATTTCTTTCATCTGTTCATTGCCGGAGTTGGCATTGGATTTGGCGTTTAAGGCCAAATCATTTGCTTTTTCGGCATTTTTGGCATTCTGGCTTGTCTGCGACGAGATTTCTTCGACCGACGCCGTGAGCTCCTCAACCGTACTTGCCTGTTCGGTGGCACCCTGTGAAAGTGTCACGCTGGATTCGGAGACAAGATTTGACCCGGACGCGACCTGATCGGCTGCGGCGACAATTGAGGCAACAAGCGAATTGAGTTTTTTGACAAGATCTGAAATGCCCTTACCTAGCTGGTCGTTTTCAGAGCGGACGTCGGTATAGACGGTGAGGTCGCCTTCGGATAATTGATGCGCAGTATGTACCTGCTCGGTTGTGCTGACGATAAGCTCGTTAAATGCGCCGGCTAAAATACCGATTTCATCTTTTCTCAGGGTCAATCCCATCTTTTTATCACTGATTATGCTGCCGGCGTTCAAATCTCCCACGGCCAGCATTTCAGCAGCGGATGTTATTTTGCCGAGGGGGATCGATATCTGGCGGGAAATCCACACGCCCAGCAAAACGGCAAGCAGCAAGGCTGCCAAGACGATGGTGATCATAATAATCGTTGCGGTGGAAGCTTCCGCTGCGTTTTTATCTGCCTGTGCTTGGGCATCATGCGCTTCAAGGTCCATTAGCTGTTCCAAATTATCTCTCAGTGCCGTACCGACTTCATCGGAAACGGCAAGTATGACGTTTCTTGCACTGGATAAATTTCCGTCATCGACAAAAGCAACGACCTGATCCATATAGCTCTTATATCTCTCCCATTCCGATTGTACGGTCGAAAAAAGGGTGGATGTCGCACCGCCGTCAATAACGGTTCCGGAATATAAATCCAGCTCATCGTACATGCTGTCGCAAAAATCATTAAGTTTATTTATGCCTTCCTCTATATCGGCATCCGAGCTTAATACGGTCAATTCAAGAGAATTATATCGAATCCTCTGAAAAAGCGTGGCGACGTCGCTGATATACTTGAGCCCCAGGGTATTGCCTTCATATAGAAGAGTGCTCGACTGATTCATATTGCGGATATTAATTAAACCGACTGCTCCAACAAGAGTGGCAATAATTGCGACGACCAGAAAACCCGACAGCAGCTTTTTGGAAATTTTTAAATTTTTGAACCATAACATGACATATCACCTATCTCTTTAGATTTTGGTTGCGAAAAAGTCACAGGTTGCTTATATTATTCAAATCTTCAGCCGAGAGCAGTTTATCACAGTCGAGCAATAGCACAACGCAATCCTTGAGTTTACCCAGATTCTTAACGTATCCATTTTTAAGTCCGCTGCTCAGCGTAGGCAGCTCAACGATGTCCTCAGCTGGGATCGCCAGTACCTCGGATACGCTGTCGACGATCAAGCCAACGGAGGCTTCGTTAAGATTGATGACAATAACGCAGGTTCTGTCGTCATATTCCCTTGAGGCCTTCCCGAATCGCAGCCTGACATCAAGTAAGGGAATGATTAGCCCTCTGAGGTTGATGACTCCCTTGATGTAGTCGGGCATTTCTGGCATTTCCGTTATCGCCTGTATCCCAACGATTTCGGTAACGCATTTGATTTCGATGCCATACATCTCTTTGCCGAGAAGAAACGTAAGGAAACGCCCCGTTTGTGTGTCCTCTGTTTGTTCTGCAATAGGATCAATTATATTTGCCAAAATGTCTGTGCCTCCTTTTAGTAATGTTTAGTAGCAATTATTAGTAGAGATCAATACAATTAGCGCTTAGGACGTTTTTGGCTTTTTAAACTGGGTCTAGTAAATCAGATCCATAACAAGGCCGCGTATTTCATCGATACGTCCGAGATAGTTTATGTTGTCGCAGTTTCGGCTGAGAAGATCGTCGGCAAGACCTTCGAGTTTGCTGTTGATTTTTTTCACTGACGTATAGATTCGTGCTTTTCCGGACGCATCGAGCAGCTGCTCACAGCTGATGGAATAGGCGTTATTAACGACTTCATTTAACAATTCACCGATTAGCCGCCGGTATTTTTCGTATTCCTTAATATCCACATGGCTGAAAATGGCCGGCGCCTTTGCGGTTATCTCATCAAAAAGGGCTGTCGCCCGGCCTTTATAATGTTCCTTAAGCTGGCCCTGAAAGGCAGATTGGAACGAGCGGGAAGACAGGTTCCCGGAGCCTTTTCCGGCAGGATTAATGCCGTATGACGCGACTTGAGTCGTTCGCCTCGTCTTTTGAATAGCCATAAAGTCACCTCAAAGACGCAGAAACTAGTTTCGGACAAAAAAATGCGTCTCATTCTGTGGCACCAAGTCCATTTTGATATAGGCGGAGAGATTTTTCTTATTTCTTGCCCGCATCGTAAGATTCTTATAGGTTTGAAGTTTCTTGCGCAAAAGATTAATTGCTTTAACATCCATTTCGGATACGCGATCAAGGACAGACCTGACGGAGGCTTGAAGACTTTTTATTTCTCCGGTAAGTGAATCATTTTGCAATCCCAACGTTTCTGTCAGACGGTCAATTTGATTCTCCAAATCTATGAGAGAGCCGATGAGCTCTTCACGGTCTTTGAGGACGGCACTCAGCGCAATTTCGTCACTTACTGCCAGAATATCGTATTTTTGCTGTGTAAAGGACAATAAAGAGTAACTGCTTCGCAATGCCTCTTTATACAGTGAAAGAAGCCGTAAATATTCTTCGTCATGATTGTTCATGTTTAGCTCACCTCGGCCGTTCGGCAGCCACCCGACTTGACCTG
>JBFWKZ010000201.1:0-2913 GCA_050252415.1 Oscillospiraceae bacterium
AACGTTTGCCGCCGCATAAGCCGCTACCGCAACCGGCGGCGTAATATTTGAAATAATGGAGAAGTAGAAGACAAACATGTTCGCTGCAAATGGCGAAACGCCTAATTTGATGAGTATCCGGCAGCCTAAGGCCGAGGCAATAACATAGGCTGCGGTGCTGGGTACTCCCATGCCGAGGATCATACAAGCCACGGCAACAAGCAGCAGCGCAAAAAATTTCACACCGTGTGCAACACCGACAACTAAGCTTGAGAAGCTCAGTGCAAGTCCACTATAGGTCACGGCAATAACGATCAGTCCGGCTCCGCCGAGCGCCGCCATACACATGGCCGAGCTTTTTCCACCGTCATACAGAGCCTTTATGAGCTTTTTAGGTGTCATTCTGGTCTTTTTGTTAAAAAAGCTCACAACAACACACGCAAACGTAGCCCAAAGGCCTGAGAGCAGCGTTGATGTCCCCGTAAGAAGAAGAACTAGCAGCAAAACAATTGGAATAAATAGGTAAATTCGCTTTATAACATCCTTAATCGCCGGGAGATCCTCTTTAAGCTCGCCCTGGATATTCTCCTTTCGACACTTAAAGTGAATCATGGCAAACAATGAAAAATAGTAGAGTACCGCAATAATAGCCGATTTTGCCGCAACCTCACCATAGGTAATGCCGAGATTTTCCGCAAGTAAAAAGGCGGCCGCACCCATGATCGGCGGCATAAGCTGTCCGCCGGTAGAGGCGACGGCAGATACCGCACCTGAAAATTCAGGACTGAAACCGCCCTTTTTCATAAGAGGTACTGTGAAGGTTCCGGTCGTATAGACGGTTGCCACGGCCGACCCCGTCATGGTACCAAAAAGTCCTGCACTGATCGTTGCTATCTTGGCAGAGCTTCCGCGGGTGTGCCCTGCGATCGCCCGTGAAAAATCGGTAAAAAATTCACCGGCTCCGCTTTCCACCGCAAACGCGCCGAAGATACAGAACACGATAATAAATGTTGCGGAGGTTCCCATGAGGCTTCCGAATATACCCTGATCGGTAAGCAGCGTACTGCTTTCAATGATGCGCTCGACCGCCAGCCCTTTATGGGCGAACAGCCCGGTCAGATACGGTCCGGCATAAAGATAGATTAATCCGATAACGGCGAGTATCGCCATTACGCTGGAGACACAGCGTCTGATTGCCTCAATCATACATATGACGAGAATAACGCCCAGAACCATCTGGGCAGCGGTAAGATGGGTGACGAATACCATTCTTGTCTCAAGTGCCGCTTTATTGATAATAACGTAGATACAGGGAATCATTGAAGCGACCGCAAAAATCGCATCAACAACCGTTATTCTGTCCTTTGGCGACTTCTTCGTCGCAGGATACAGAAAGAAAACCATTGGCAAAAGTGCGCCAACATGTATGCCACGCTGTATAAACGGTGCCAGGACGCCGGTGGCAGCCGTATACAGGGAAAATGTTGATATAAAGACGCCCAGGGCCATACAGATGTAATTGGGGATACCCTTCAGCTTTCTCATTGAATTCACCTCAAGCTAGATTCGGCAGCTATTGAAATAGGCGGCGAGAAATTTTTCGGCTCTCTCGCCGCCCAAAATCGTAAAATACGCTTTATTTTGATTAGCTCATATAGCCATGGTCTTTATAGAATTTCTCTGCGCCCGGATGCAGTGGGACGCTGCCGGTATTCTGCCAAGCGGTTGTAAGATCAAAATTCTTAAAGCTGGGGCTGATTTCCTTAAACTCATCGATATTTGCTTCGATAATTTCAAGAATGCGGTAGACTGTGTCATCATCCAGCGCGGCACTGCAGCCCAGGCCGGAAGACATTTGCAGGGTATCAATATCGGAATCCTGGAAATTATAGGTTCCTGCAGGAATCGTATATTCCGTCAGAGCATAGTTTGAGGCCATATAATTGATCAGGTCCTCAGGCAGAGGAAGAAGCTTCAAATCGGTATTGGCGGCAATCTCCTGCGTGGTGCTGAAAGGCATCGATCCCTGATTAAACATAATATCGACATGCCCATCCTGAACCAGCTGCGACCAGTCACTGTACGGCGTATAGGTTGTGCTGCCTCCCCAACTCTTGATATCATCCTCGGTCACACCGTAGTACTTGAGCATAATATCAAAGAAGAGTGCAGGCGTTGTGGAACCCTTATTCGGCGTCAGCCAACGAATTCCCTCTTTGTTGTTAAAGATATCATCAATACTGGTCACATCCACGTCCGCTCTCGCAACGACCTCAATAACCTGAGGGCTCAGGCCGGTGGCGATAAGGCGGATTCCATCATAGGCCTGATCGTAGGGCTCTTCGCCTTCGTAAGCTAACTGGCACATAGGCGGATATACCCAGCCGATGTCAAAGGTTCCCTCGCCGATCGTTGCGGAATTTCCGATACCGGAACCCGGCGATACCTTAAAGCTCAGCAAAGGCTCTTTTTCCTGGAGAAGTTCGGTGAAAGCGGCAAACGTTGAATACCAGCCTCCGCCAACTGCACCGGCAACACCATTCAGGTCCGCCCCCATCCAGTCGGATGAGACGCCGCTTGTCTGCTCAGCCTCCGGAGATGTCGTTTCGGGTGCACTGCTCTCCGGTGCCGTACTTTCTGTTGTTGTACTGCCGCTGCCGCATGCACTTAATGTCAGGGTCATACACACAGCCAGAAGCAACGCTGCTATTTTTTTCATTCTGTTTCCTCCCTTTCAAGGATTTTTATATACAAACCGGGAATTCCCTGTCTGTAATCTAAATGAGGGCGTTATCCTGAAAGACACCATCTTTCAGCAATATGATATCATCAATATAAAGCGTGGCATTCTTGGCAATCATGTCGATATGTACCGGTGCGCTCACCTGACCACCGGGAAAGTTTGAGGCATTGTTGCCCGCCGCAATGTGGACC
>JBFWKZ010000202.1:0-2836 GCA_050252415.1 Oscillospiraceae bacterium
AAAATGAATTATGTAAACTTTTAACAGCAACATGTAATGGAACTTTAGACAAAGCAAGCTCCTGTAACCTTTCGATTACAGGAGTTTATTATTTTTCAATCAACAGAAAAAATCAATAGGTCATTCGTATGAGACAAAAAGCGCTGTTCTTGTACGCATTATTAATCTCCTGTGAATTGGACTGACATGATGTCCTTTTGCTGCATAGTAATAAAGCAGAGCTATATCCGGAGGTGATTTTTTTGTGCTGTAGGCGTAACTGCTTTTGCAGGTTCTGGCGTTGCTTAGGTTGTCGATGCAGGCGTAGGAACAGATGGTGTTAACAGCCACAGGTTTGCTTAAAAAGCAAACCTGTTACATAGCGGCTTCCCTGATCACATCGCCGCATTCGGTATACACCGCCGCTATGTGGTTCGTCCGGTTTCTCTCACGGTATCGCTTCCCACGAGCACCGTTCTGTTCATATCCATCAGGTTTCCGTTTATAGGCAAAGATGTCTATTTTCAGTCTTTCGGGCAGTAATGTTTCGTATAAACAATATTGGTTGCTACCTGATGTCTTAGGCGCAATATTACGCATTTTCATAAAATCGTCCTTGACATCAGCTCAGCATGTGATATCATCTCTATGAGGTGATGTTTATGATCGGAACAAAGCTGAAGGCAATTCTGGATGAGCGCAATGTGAACGTAAACGAGCTGTCCCGTCGTATAGGTGTCAGCGCGCAGACACTTTACAGCATCATCAAACGTGATACAAATAAAATCGATTTCGACGTTCTGCTTAAAATATGTACTGAATTAGACACTCCGGTTGAAATTTTTTATGGCTCTATCCGCCCACCCGAATTGCCGGATATTGAAGAGCTGAATCTTCTCAGAAAATATCGCGAATTGGATGAGCACGGCCGCGAAATAACAAATATTATACTCAACAGCGAACATAGTCGTGTGCTGAGTCAGAATGCGTGGCAGGAGAAAGCACCCCGTAAAACGATTCCGCTTTATGTTGCACCTTCCGCCGCCGGGCTTGTGAACCCTACGTTGGGTGAGAATTATGAGGATTATGAGGTTCCGGCCGACAGCCGGGCTGATTTTGCCGCGAGAATTCAGGATGACAGCATGGAGCCCGATATCAAGCTCGGCAGTATCATACTTGTAAACCGCAGTATGCCGCTCTCTGATGGAGATGTTGGGCTGTTTTTCATTGATGACGATATTAAGTGCCGGCAGTACTGTGAGGATAATTTTGGCAACTTCTATCTCTTATCGCTCAATCGAGAGCGGCGAAACGCAGACAGGATGGTCATGGCAAACAGCGGTACAACCGTCTTTCGTTTTGGCAAGGTTCTGACGCCGCGGCGCCTATCTTAACATAAATTAAAAACTGATGGCACTTGTATTTTTGCAAGTGCCATCAGTTTGTCATAAAAAACTTTAAGGCGGCACATCTGGCATTTGGAATTGTGCGGCGCCGCCTAAAACAAAAAAGGCGGGCGCGACTGCGCCCGCCACCCCACTCTGCCGTGGTGACCCGATTAGAACCTGCACAACTCGGCAGGTGGGTCGCCTCCCCATCGCTTCTCTGCTTCCAACATCCAAGATCGGTCAAAACCGCCCCGGGAGGCCTGCAATTCACAATGGGAGTTTCGGCGTCCCTTATATAAAATGTGGGTTTAAAAGAGCCATATCCACGTACAGCGCAGGGATAATGTTAACTAAACATTGCGGATCACTTTCCACAGGGGTTAGTATAACACCTTTCAATCGTTTTAACAACCAAAAAGTTGGGCTTTATTTTTGGTTATATCGGGAACTTATTCCTCCTCTTCATCGTCCACTAGAAGCGTGATGAATGTGTCATAGGCCTTATCAAGTTCTTTTTCATCATCCACGGTAACAAAGATCTCTTCACCGTTTTCCTCAATAACCTTTAATATGACATAGCCATAATCGGGATCATCCTCATTCATATCCGCGGGAAAAAATGCCATATAACTTTTATCATCCACATCGAAGGACATAATAAATTCTAGCTCTATTTGGTTCCCGTCTTCGTCTGAGACGGTGATATAGTCACTACCGAAGTCATCCTGGCCCATTGGAATCAGCCTCCTAATCGAACTGGGATTAGCATCCCTTGGCTATATTGTAACCCAATCGCCCTAAAAAATCAATCGGTCAAAACATACATTTCTTGTCATGTACACATGTGAAGGTAAGCGAAATTTTTGACCTATGATCCCAAATCCTCCAATAATTCCGCCAATTCTTTGCTATTTTTAGTAAAGATTCCCTCCTTCAATTCTTCTCTGTCTGCTCCGGGTAAATTTTTTGTCTCTATGTCCGTCATGCGCAGAGGTTCTGTCTCTCCAGGCAAAAATACGCCGACCTTCCCTAAATACTCTCGCAGCATATAGCCCTCGTCCTCCGGTGGATTTGCTTCTTCGGTGCCCAGATTCGCCACTGCAAAAACCGACATAATCAATGATAATGAGATGGCTCCCATACCGATTATCGTTCTAATGCCCTTTTTCATATATGTTCCTCCATTCTGAGTTTATTCCTAATTTTTTCCGAAAGTCCTGCAAATTAAACGGATAAGGTGTAAAATCTGGTCAAACATACCAAACTATATTACAAAAAAATTTACATTCACCGTTGACAGTCTGTGGTATAATAGCCTCAATGGCTATTATACCCGGCATGCCGGACGGTTCCGCCTCCGGCGGGAGTCCGGCTGCCATTTCTCTCGCGACCGCCTCGCCCCTTGCGGGGCAACCGGCGGCGATGACATTTATACCATGAATTAGATAAATTCATGGTATAATAGCCAC
>JBFWKZ010000203.1:0-2817 GCA_050252415.1 Oscillospiraceae bacterium
CTCCTTAGTCTTTCACAAACTAAGGGTAACTTTTATTTGAGGTGCTGACAATGGCTCCTATTTTTGCCATCATCCGCTATGCACTTTTGGAGACCTTTTTCTGCATTCCTATTTTACCGAAAACATACCGGGTAATTCTAAACCGCCGCTGTAAAAGAAATAAACTGAAGATAAAATTACGCCTTAAACCGATAGCCCGCGCCCCAGACGGTCTGGATATATCGAGGTGCGGAGGGGTCTTTTTCAATCTTTTCCCGCAAACGATTGATATGCACCACCACCGTAGCATTGTCGCCCATGGCATCAAGACCCCAGATGCGCTCATAGAGCTGTTCCCGACTGAACACGGCATCCACATTGAGCATCAAAAACAGCAGCAGCTCATACTCCTTGTTTTTCAACTCTACCTCCGCGCCATCCACATAGACCCGGTGGGTGTCCGTGTTGATACGGACACCGCCCAGCGCAATCTCGCTTTTTGCTTCCTCCGGGCCTGTCAGGCGGCGATAGCGGGCGAGATGCGCCTTTACTCGCGCCACCAGCACGCCGGGGGAAAAGGGCTTTTCCACATAATCATCCGCACCAAGACCGAGGCCGCGTATCTTGTCAATGTCCTCCCGCCGCGCCGTCACCATAAGAATGGGAATATCCAGCGCCTCCCGCAGCCTGCGGCAGACGGCAAAGCCGTCCAGTCCCGGCAGCATCAAGTCGAGAAGGATAAGGTCGTAGCCACCGTTTAAGCCCTTTTCCACGCCGGTCATGCCGTCCGGCGCGATGTCCACCGTGAAGTTTTCAATTTCCAGATAGTCACGCTCAATGGCGGCAATATCGGCGTCGTCTTCAACAATCAGTATCTTCGGCATCGACGTTGCCCCCCTTCGGCAGTTCTATGATGATGGAAAGTCCGCCGCCCTCGGCGGTCTCCGCCCGAACCGTTCCGCCCATTCGCCGAACGGTTTTTTCCACGATGGCAAGCCCCAGACCGCTGCCCTTGGCGCGGTCGGTGCGAGCTGGGTCTGCACGGTAAAACACATCGAACAGCTTCGGCAGCACTTCGGGAGAAACACCGAGGCCATCGTCGGTGAAAGAAAGAGTACAGCGGTCGCCCTCATCGGTAAGCTCCACACGGAGCAGCGCCCGTTCTTTGATCTTATATTTCAGGCTGTTGTCCGCAATATTAACGAGAAGCTGGCGCAGCTCAGAAGCGTCGGCCAAAATGGTGAAGGGTGCAAGCTCCGTCGTGATGTCCAGTCCGCGCGCAGTGTAGTCTGGCTTGAGTTCGCCGAGTTGCGCAGCAAGGTATTCGTTCAGAGGTATCAGTGCCGCTTCCCGTGAGGATGCATCCAGCTCCAGCCGGGAGTAAGCCAGAATTCGAGCCACCATTCCTTCCAACTCCTCGGCTTTGGCTTTCACCGTCATAAGATATTTCCGCTGGGTCTCCGGCGTTTTAGCCACGCCGTCCAACAACCCCTCCACATATGCCTGGATTGAGGTCAGCGGAGAGCGCAGGTCGTGGGAAATGCCCGCCATCAGCTCCTTGCGGCTCTCCTCCTCGCGGCGTGAGCGCTCCACGGATTCACGCAGCCGCTCCGCCATGCCGTTAAAATCCTCGCAAACAGGAAGAAATTCGTCCTTGCTGGTATAGCTGAGCCGATAGTCAAGGTTCCCGGAGCTGATCTCCCGCACGCCGTCCGAAAGAAGTTCGAGAGGCTCAGCGATATGTCGAAAGATAAAGCGTGTCAAAAACCGGTCGGTGAAGAACACGGCCAAAAGTATCGTGAGAATCAAAACGCTGCCGGCAATGGCAACGGCCACCTTCAGGCTCGTGTATGACAGCTCGCTTTGTGCGCTGTAAAGGAAGATCACATATTCCGCGCCGTTCGAACTGACAAAGCGGACGCGCAGATAGGCTTTGTCGGTGGATACCGTGCCCTCGCTGCCCAATGCCAAAGCTGCCGCCTGCAAGCGGGCGCTTTCCCCGTCAGGCGCACCATTGCCATAGCGGTAGTATTCCTCCCCGTCCGCCGTCACGACGAGCGACATAGAGCCGCGATCCAGAAAGCTGCTCAGCGCATTCAGCGACTCCTTACGCTCCGAATCCTTTGAGGATTTGAGCGCGTCGGCGGCCATGCCCGAAATGCCTGTGCTGGCCTGATAGAAATCCTCACTGTCCTCGAAGCCGAGGCCAGTGCCGTGGGCAATCTGATACCAGATGATACCCATGCAGCCTGCCGCTATCAGAAGCGTGATTGCGATGGGCACCACAATCATCAGTACATTCGATATAGCAAGGCGTTTTTTAACTGTCATACGCCGTCCCTCCAATTCTTATGACAATATCATACCATGAATCCTACAAAAAGAAATAAACTGCCGATAAAATCGCGTGTTTTATCTCCAGTTTATTTTTTATTTATTTGCAGGTTAAGGTCATGCCGTATGCTTGGGGCATCAAAACAAAGGGGATAGCTATTATGGAACGCAAAACCTATATCATCGGCAAAGAGAAAGCACGCGGCATCGCATTGCATGAAGCGGGTGTTACGAGTGCCGACTTCTCGAACGATAGACTTGAATACAACGCGGGTCATGCCCTTTATGAGTTGGATTATGCCACTGATTATATGGAATACTGCTGCTTTGTTAACGCAGAGACAGGGGAAGTCATGGGTTTTGATTTCCGGCCTCGCGCCGCGTGAGTTCTTCTGTGGCAGCTAATAACAAAAGAGAATGAGGTAATCTTTCATGCAGACGAAAGACCATCTGGCGCTGGGCCATTATTTATTGAATAAGACGCATGACGCAGGGCTCCATAGG
>JBFWKZ010000204.1:0-2813 GCA_050252415.1 Oscillospiraceae bacterium
CCCTACGTTGGAGGGCCTGGACTGGGATGCCGCTGTCGAGCAGGCGAAACAAGTTAACCGAGACGAATATTTTTGTGCTCTTTTTTGTGCCGGAGGCCTGTTCGAGCGTTCCCATCATCTCATGGGTATGCAGAATGCCTTAATTAATTACTTAGAGTATCCCGAGGAAATGGCCGGCATTCTGCGGGCAATTGCGGACTACAAAATTGAATATTTAAAATTAGCAGCAAAGTATCTGAAACCGGATATCGTGTTCTTTCATGACGATTGGGGGTCAAAGCAGAATGTATTTCTGCCGCCGCGGGTTTGGCGGGAACTTATTAAACCGCTGCATACGGAAATTATCAAGACCGCCCACGAATGCGGTATCATGTTTATGCATCATGCCGACTGCATCTGTCAGCCTTTGGTATCGGATATGGTAGAAATGGGTATCGACCTCTGGCAGGGTGCAATTCCTCAGAATGATATTGTTGAGATTCAACGTATCACAGAAGGCAAGCTGCCTATGATAGGCGGTATTGATGGTCCGAAGATCGACGTTGAAAATATCACCGAGGAAGCTATCCGCGCCGAAGTGCGCCGTGCTTTTGATACCTACTGCCCCGGTGGCCGCTTCTACCCGTCTATAGCCAACGGCTGCTGCTTCCGCAAGTGGAACAATGACATTTATCTCGACGAGTTAGCCTCTTATGGCCGGGAATATGCCAAGGCCCATCCTGTCTTATGCGTTAACCAGTAAATGAAATAAAAACGCTAAAAAATTGCCGGGAACTGTGTTCCCGGCAATTTTTTACTTGAAATTTAGGTAGAGGACATCGGTATCTTTATTCGCATTGCCCAAATCGGGAAATGCCGCCGCGTTTATGTACTCCAGTCTGTGGTGACGTCACTTATATCCTTGGAACAGACTGAATTTTTGGAAAATTCAGCTGCAAGATAAGACCTCAACCGCCGGCAAGATAATTCATCCAACAAAATCAGCGAAGGAAAAGCCGCAGCAGCTTCTCCTGTGCCGCTCCATACGGCTGATAGCGGATCGGCATATCGAACCAGGTCTTTTTATCGACGATACTTTTATAGTGGGAAAAGGTCTCAAAACCCGTCTTCCCATGATATGCGCCCATTCCGCTTTCACCGACACCGCCAAATCCCATTTCGCTTGTGGCCAGATGAATGATCGTGTCGTTGATGCAGCCGCCGCCAAACCGGCAGGACGCCATCACTTCACTGATATTTTTCTTATTTTCGGAAAACAAATAGAGTGCCAACGGCTTTGGCCTGTTTTCAATGAGCGTTATCGCCTCGCTTAGCGTATCAAAGCCTATTATGGGCAAAATCGGCCCGAATATTTCTTCCGTCATCAGTTTGCTGTCAAGCGGGGCCCCCGTCATGACAGTAGGGGAAATTTTCAGTTTTTCCGCATCGTGTTCGCCTCCTGTGATCACGTTGCCGTCCGTCAGCAGCGAACACAAACGGTCAAAATGCTTTTTATTGATAATCTTGCCATAGTTTGGGTTCTCCAGCGGGTATTCCCCGAATTGCAATTTTATCTGCCGCCGCAGCTGTACAATCAGCTCGTCGCGCACACGCGAATGGCAAAGAACATAGTCCGGCGCGACGCAGGTCTGCCCGCAATTTAAAAATTTGCCGAAAACGATGCGCTTTGCCGCCAGGGTAAGCTTCGCCGTTTCATCCACGATGCAGGGACTTTTTCCGCCGAGCTCCAGCGAGACGGGCGTAAGGTTTTCGGCGGCGGCATGAAGGATGCCTTTTGCCGTATTTTTGCTGCCGGTGAAAAAGATATAGTCGAACTTGATCTCCAGCAGGCGGCAGTTTTCCTCTCTTCCGCCGAGGATGACCGCAACATATTCCGGCTCAAAGCACTCCGCGATAAGCTTTGAAATCACTTCGCCCGTATGCGGCGAATAGGCGCTGGGCTTTACAACCGCCGTATTGCCTGCGGCCACGGCGTCCACCAGCGGCGCGAGCGTCAGAAGCAGCGGATAGTTCCACGGGCTCATGATTAAAACGGTACCATACGGCGCAGGACTGACATAGCTGCGTGCCGCAAACTGCGCAAGCGGTGTTTTCACACGGCGGTCATGCGCATAGCTGCGTATATGCTTTAGCATATAACGGATCTCGCTGATCAGGAGGCCGGTCTCGCACATATAGCCCTCGCCCCGGCTCTTGCCCAGATCCATGTAAAGCGCCAGCTCCAGGTCCGGCTCATAGTGTTCAACGGCGCTTTTGAGCTTTCGCAGTGCGGATATTCTCGTCTCCACCGGCCGCGCTGCGCCGCTTTGAAAGTACTCTCTCTGGTGCTGTACCAGCTGTTCCATTTGTGCTTTTTCCATTTGCCATACCTCCAAAATACACAACGCCAAGGCTTTCGGCATTGTACCAGATTGTCAAAAAAGCCTCGCAGAGTTTGGCCGCCGCAGCGGCCAAATAAAATTAAGGCATTTTCGGGCGCGGCGTGTACGTGCACGAAAATACTTCTCAGACTACTGTGCGCCTCATTGCCCACCACAAGTGGACGATGAGGTGCACAGCAGCCTGCAAATCCATTTGTCAAAGAAGTCGTTCAGTGAATTGTCAAGTCAAGTGCAACAGCATATTACAGAAGACTTCAAGAGGAGAATGCCACTCCAGGCATTTGCGTGGGCGCAGATTTAACGTAGTAATGAAGCCGGCAATGTCTTTGTCTGAAACGCACGCCATATCGAAGCCTTTCGGTAAGTACTCCCGAATGAGACCGTTTGTGTTTTCGTTCGTGCCTCGCTGCCAAGGAGAATGTGGGTCGGCAA
>JBFWKZ010000205.1:0-2777 GCA_050252415.1 Oscillospiraceae bacterium
CTTGTATTATTACCGTACGCATTATGTAACAAAGTCACAGTAATATTTCTTTCCAGCAAGTATGATACAAATATAACAAAGTCAAATGCAAGCATATCAAAATTAAATATCAGAGAGGTATATTTCTATGAACAAAAAGATTTTGATAATAGGCGGAGTAGCCGGCGGTGCGAGCTGTGCGGCACGACTCAGAAGGCTTGATGAAAACGCTGAAATTATTTTGCTGGAGCGCGGTGAATACATCTCTTATGCAAACTGCGGCCTGCCGTATCATGTTGGCAATGTGATTAAATCACGGGATTCTCTGCTTGTCCAAACACCGGACGCCATGCGGAAAAAATACGGCGTGGACGTCCGGATCAAAAATGAGGCCGTCTCAATCGACCGCGAAAAAAAGGCGGTTACGATAAAGCGTGTTGAAACCGGCGAAACCTATGAGGAATCCTACGATACGCTTGTCATTTCCACCGGTTCTTCTCCGGTAAGGCCGCCAATCCCCGGAATTGACTCGCCACACATTCAGACGCTGTGGACCGTACCGGACACCGACCGTATCCGTGCACTCGTGCAGGACAGCGGCGTCAAGACGGCCGCCGTCATCGGCGGCGGGTTCATCGGACTTGAAATGGCGGAAAATCTCAGGCATGTCGGTCTCGAGGTATCGATCATTGAGATGCTGGATCAGGTCATGGCCCCGCTCGACTTTGAGATGGCGCAGATTTTGCATGAAAACATCCTGCAGAACGGCGTTAAGCTCTATCTGGGCGACGGGGTATCCTCTTTTAGCGACAATGGCAGCGGCGTCGATATCACACTCAAAAGCGGGGAAACCGTCTCGGCCGAGCTGGTCATACTCTCGATCGGCGTGCGCCCGAACGGCGAGCTGGCAAAGTCCTGCGGACTTGAAGTCAATGCGCGCGGCGGCATCGTCACAGACGCCTACCTTCACACCTCCGATCCGGACATTTATGCGGTCGGCGACGTGATAGAAGTTGAGGACTTCATGTTTAAGGGCAGGACCATGGTTCCGCTTGCTGGCCCGGCCAATAAGCAGGGACGCATTGCGGCAAACAACATAGCCGGTGCCCATGAGCCGTACGAAGGGACTCAGGGGACGTCGGCTGCCCAGGTATTTGATCTCACGGCCGCTTCAACCGGCGCCAACGAAAAAGCCCTGATTAAACGCGGACTCACAAAGGGTAAAGATTATGAGAGCGTCATCATCACGCAGAACTCCCACGCCGGATATTATCCCGGTGCGGTTCCGATGTCGATCAAGCTGCTGTTTTCAACAGACGGATCGCGCATTTTCGGCGCACAGATCGTGGGCCGCGACGGCGTGGATAAACGTATCGATACGATTGCAACGACCATCCGGCTGGGCGGCAGTGTTGACGACCTCAAAAAACTTGAGCTGGCGTATGCGCCGCCCTATTCGTCCGCTAAGGACCCGGTCAATATGGCGGGCTTCACGGCCGAAAACCTGCTGACAGGCAAAGTAAAATTTGCCGATTGGGACGTCATTGAAAAGCACCCCGACGCCGTATTGCTCGACGTACGTGAGGACGCGGAGCTTATGGCTTTCCCGCTTCCGAACTCGGTGCATATCCGGCTCGGCGACTTACGTGACCGCCTCTCCGAGCTCGACAAGACGAAGGAAATCATCACTTTCTGTACCATCGGCGTTCGTTCCTATAATGCAGCGCGCATCCTGATGCAAAATGGATTTAAAAACGTCCTGCTCTATCCGGGCGGCACGCGCTTTTATCAGTCTACTCACTACGCGGAGGAAGATATGACGCTCAAGGATACGGCCTCTGTCTCCGACGGCGGACATGCCGACACTGCAAACATCGCCACCTCGGCGATAAGGCTCGACTGCAGCGGAATGCAATGTCCGGGACCTATCATGAAAGTCTTTGAGACAATGAAAGATTTGAAAAACGGCGATGTCATGGAGGTCTCCGCATCCGATCCCGGCTTTGTACGCGACATCGGCGCATGGTGCAGAAGAACGGGCAACACGCTTCTGTCTGCCGAGCAGCGTGGAAATGATTATGTGGCGCTTGTGAAAAAAGGGGGCGCAGAAAAGCCGCTTTCAATACGCGACTCGATGCGGGAAGCCATGCAGAAGCCCATACAGGATACCGCCGAAGGCAAGACAATCATCGTCTTTTCCGGCGACCTTGACCGTGTTCTGGCAAGCTTCATCATTGCAAACGGAGCCGCAGCCATGGGCAGGCCCGTCACCATGTTCTTTACCTTCTGGGGACTAAATGTTCTGCGCAAGCCGGAAAAGCAGCAGGTGAATAAGACCTTTATGGAATCCATGTTCGGCGCAATGATGCCGCGCGGCAGCAAAAAGCTGAAGCTCTCCAAAATGAACATGGGCGGTATGGGTACGGCCATGATGAAACGAATCATGAACGACAAGCATGTCGATTCGCTCGAAGACCTGATCAAGAAAGCGATGAAGGCGGGCGTAAAGGTCGTGGCCTGCACGATGAGCATGGATGTGATGGGCATCAAGCAGGAGGAGCTTATAGACGGTGTTGAGCTCGGCGGCGTCGGCGCCTATTTGGGCGATGCCGAAGAGGCCAACGTCAACCTGTTCATTTAAAACCGTTTCAAATATCTAATAAAAGAGAAGTCGAGAGCCCAGGCTCTCGACTTCTGTCGTCTCCTGTGCTAAACTAAAGATAGCGTTATGTTATTGAGATTTATTCCTATGAATAAATTTTATGTCTTATCCGTCCCGGTGTGCCAATACTGGCCGG
>JBFWKZ010000206.1:0-2748 GCA_050252415.1 Oscillospiraceae bacterium
TTTCCAGGTAATACGAAAATGGTTCAGGGGGTTAATATCCCAAAGCCCAACCGACTTAAGGTTTTCCTGAATTTGTTCCGGAATCGTCTACGGGTGTTCCATTTGAGAGAAAGTTGGAATGATGACGTTATTTTCACGAGCTTTTTTGATGTTTTTTATCAGATTTTCGTGGTTGACGGTAAGGTCTATCATTTTTTTCAGCCTCCTGTTTTGGCATCAATATAGGAATACAGCGTATACTTGGAAATCCCCAAATATTTGGATATCTTATCACCCGAACGGGTGATGAGAAAGGCTCCGGCACCGGAGAGGAATTGGATGGCCTTTATTTTGTCATCCTTTGTCATGAGGGCGACGGGCTTTCCAACCAGCTCAACTGACCGGCGGATGAGATCGTCCAAAAGATCGTTAACGTTCTTGGGAATCGTTGCCGGACGAGCCGGTTCATTCTCACGCGGAGCGATGAGCTCGGTTAGGGTAGTGGAGAGAAGATTGAGCTTTGTAACGTCAAAGTTTATCGACAAAATGGCATCGACATGTCCCTCCGCGTCTTTGATATACATGGTGGAAGATTTGAGCACTTTACCGTCCGGTGTGGCGGTGAGGTAGCCGAGGTGATCCGGCGGGGCGCTGTCCCGGCCAAGCTGTTCGAGGACGACCTGCGACGGACCGTCGCCGACCTGCCTGCCGGTCACATGCCCGTTTTTGATAAATGCTATGGAGCTCTCCGTATCCCGGCGTGTCAGGTCGTGCAGCACCACTTCACAGTCGGAGCCAAACTGGCCTGCAATCCCGGTGGCAATCTGCCTGAGCATGGCCAGTGTGCCGTTATCCAGCAAAATTATCCCTTCTTTAGCCGTTTAATTATCTCCATAATAGCATATCTGAAACAGAAATCAATGCATTTCCAAAAAAATTTTTAGGTTAGGAAAAAATTTGTTTGACTTAAACCCATAGGCGCTATATTATGAGAATAAAGACAAATCATATATAATGTTTGGCAGATAAATCCTGAAAGATTCGGAGGGAAGACATGGATTTTGAAAAGATAAAATCGGCCGCCGACGGCTATGAAAAAGAGATGACGCGCTTTCTGCGCGAACTTATCGCCATCCCAAGCGAGAGCTGTGAAGAGGAGGGCGTTATAAAACGCATTGCCGCCGAGATGGAGAGCCTGGAATTTGATGAGGTGACGATTGACCCGCAGGGCAATGTCCTGGGCCGGATGGGTTCCGGCAAACGGACGATTGCCTTTGATGCCCATATCGACACCGTTGGCATCGGAAATCCTGAAAATTGGCATTTTGACCCCTACGAGGGGTTTGAGACCGATACGGAAATAGGCGGGCGCGGGTCCTCCGATCAGGAGGGCGGCATTGTCTCCGCCGTTTACGGCGCCAAGATCATGAAGGACCAAGGCCTTATCCCTGAAGGCTTTTCCATCCTCGTCACCGGTACGGTTCAGGAGGAGGCCTGCGATGGCCTGTGCTGGCAATATATTTATAATGAGGATAAGATCGCGCCGGAGTTCGTTGTCAGTACGGAGCCGACGGACGGCGGCATCTACCGCGGACACCGCGGCAGAATGGAGATACGCGTTGATGTCCATGGCGTTTCCTGCCATGGCAGCGCACCCGAACGCGGTGACAACGCCATCTATAAAATGGCCGATATTCTTCACGATGTCCGCGCATTAAACGAAAACGGCTGCGGCGAAGAGAGCGGGATAAAGGGACTTGTCAAGATGCTGTCACCGGAATATAATTCGGCATATGAGGATGCGAGATTTCTCGGCCGCGGTACCATTACGGTTTCACAGATATTCTATACCTCGCCAAGCCGATGCGCCGTGGCGGACGCCTGTGCCGTCAGCCTAGACCGCCGCATGACCGCCGGCGAGACATGGGAGAACTGCCTGCAGGAAATTTGGGAGCTTCCCGCCTGCAAAAAATATGCGGGCGATGTCAAGGTAACCATGTATAAGTACGGTCGCCCGGCGTGGACAGGCCTTGTTTATGAGACCGAGTGTTATTTTCCAACCTGGATAAATCCCGAGAACGCGCCTCATGTTGAAGCGCTGGCGAGAGCACACAGCGCCCTATACGGCGACAAGCGCGTCGGTGAGCCGGAAGTTGCGGAGATGAGAAGATCCCGCCCGCTGATCGATAAGTGGACATTTTCGACAAACGCGGTGTCCATTCAGGGCAGATACGGGATTCCCTGCGTCGGTTTCGGACCCGGCGCTGAAAGCCAGGCGCATGCGCCCAACGAAAAGACGTGGAAGAGCGATTTGGTGAGATGCGCTGCAGTCTACGCGGCCGTGCCCATGCTGTATAGCCGGGGAGATTAGGTCCAGGTCTTTTCGTTACCGGCGCAAGTGCGCCGAGGCCTTATATTAAATTTTAGTTTGACCGTGTATCATTAATAAAGCGAAGCTAATGCGTTCGCTGCCGGCCGTATCACCAGATGTCTATAAACACTGATCGCCCAAGTCCTTATAAGCAGTAAGAGAGGTAAAACTATGAGCAATTTTAAAGCGCTGATAAAACACCTGAAAAAGCTGGATTTTTCAGACATGCATGAAAATGATTTCTTTCTCACATGGGATAAATCCGATGATGAGCTGGACGCTGTTTTCACCGTTGCGGATATCCTGCGCGACATGCGTGAGCGCAATATTTCCACAAAGATTTTTGATTCCGGACTGGGAATATCCAATTTTCGCGATAACTCCACCCGCACACGTTT
>JBFWKZ010000207.1:0-2729 GCA_050252415.1 Oscillospiraceae bacterium
ACGTCGTATTCGTAATCCTCCCACACCGTCTCGCCGGTTTCGGGGTCTGTGTAGTGGTAGCTGCCGGTGCGCGTCTCAGTACGATATCTGACCTCCACCACTACATCCTCGGTGAGTATATACTGCTTTTCAAACAGCATGGCGAGATTGTTCTGCACATCGGCAATCGTCCATTCGCCGTTTTGCAGCGCGGTCAACATTGAGATGAGAACATATGGGTCGTGTTCGATGTCATCTAAATCGAAGTGGTATTCGTCATAGCTGTGCGTGGCCTCATAGGTGTCGAGGTAATGCTGAAGCTCCGCTTCCATGCCGCAATACTGTGCTTCGGCGGCCAGCATATCCGTATCCACGCAGGGATAGGTCGAGATGCCAATGCCGGACACGCCGCCCTGAAACATGACTGAGCAGGACGATATGATGTTCATAAACAGCACCAGTCCAACGGCGATGCCGCCGACAATTAGGAAACCCTTTTTATGCCGGACGATGAAGCTGCCGGCCTTTTTGGTTTCCTCTGCGGCTTTTTTCGCCGCCTTTGCGGTGGTTTCGGACGCCTTGACTGTACCTTTCGCGCTCTTTCCGGCTTTGGCCGCGGCGTACTCCTTTTTAACAGCCTGTTTCTGCCTCCATCGGGAATAGGGGTTGCTGGATAACTGCGGATTCTGATGCTCCGCTTCTTTATACAGAGCTTTCAAATTGGCCTTGTCCGCTTTGCTCTCGGCGTGAGCGGCGGCGCGGTATGGTTTGAGCCGATGGGAACGGTAGGCGCTGCGCCCGATACGGTAGCCGCCCTCGGCGGTTTCCTCCAGCTTATGCGCGCTTTGTACGCCGTCGTTATCCTGTTCGGATTGGCGTATCTCACGGTGGACGGAGGCAAGCAACGTCTCACCGGGAGCGTCACGGAGCGCGTGAGTGAGCTTTGACGGAGGCTTTTTCTTGTCCACTTCCTCATGGAGCAGACGCGTCGTGACCTTGCCCGTCTTGGGGTCAACGGCGGTTTGCTTGGTCTTGACGGTCTTTTTGGGTATCTTCGCCTCGGCCTTTTCCAGCTTATTCATGCGCTTATCCGCTTTACGGACGGCTTTGACAAGCTCCGGCGCAGCTCGTTCCTCATCGGTGAATTGCAGCCGGGGTGAACGCTTGCTCATTCCTCATCATCCTGTTCATCGTCAACGCCGTTCATCTCGTCAATAAGCGCGTCGGCCTCCGCGATAAAGTTTTCCAGCATGACGCGGTATTCCTCGGCCTTGTCGGTCAGCGCCGAGAGCCGGTTTGCGACACCGCCGAAAACAGTTTTTTTCTCCATGTTCTGAAAAGCCTCGGTAGTCACGTCGGATTCCTCCAGGAATTGCAGGACGTTTTTCAGATCGTCAAAGGAAAGCTCATCCTTCGGGTTTTTGTGGTCGTAGATAATAACAAACTTCGTGTTGTTCGCCATTGATATGTACCTCCAAATCAGGTTATTTTGTCGATGCGCTCCTGTGCGAGAGCGCAGTAAGCGGGGTTAAGCTCGATGCCGATATAGCGGCGGCCCAACTGCTTTGCCACAGCGCCGGTCGTTCCGCTTCCAAAAAAGGGGTCGAGAACGACGCCGCCAATGGGACAACCTGCAAGGACACAAGTTTCTACCAACTTCGGCGGATACGCTGCAAAATGACCGCCTTTATACGGGACGGTGTTAATCTGCCAAACGTCACGTTTGTTGCGGAACTGTGGAATGTCCTCATCGGCATAACCGAAAGGCCGGTGATCGTTAATACGCTGATGCTTTTGACCGGGAATGTCGGAGGAATACTTGTTGTTCGCGCCAAAGCCGCGTTTCATACGCCCCGGCGTAGACGCGGCCACCGGCTCCGCGATAGCTTCCGGGTCAAAGAAATATTTGCGTGATTTGGTGAGCAGAAAGATATGCTCATAGCAGCGTGAACAACGGTCACGGACACTCTCCGGCATAGGGTTTGCCTTGTACCATATAATGTCGTTTTGCAAATACCAACCGTCGCTGCGAAGCGAAAACGCCAGCATCCACGGTATGCCGATTAGGTCTTTGGCTTTGCAGCCATCCACTTTATTATTCAGCGCCACCGCCTGCCCGGTTCTGCCGTTCGGATATTTGGGGTCGAGATAATCGCCCTGATTGCCCTTACCGGCATAGGTATCAGAAATGTTGAGCCAGAATGTTCCGTCTGGACGCAAAACGCGCCTGACCTCGGAAAACACTTCGGTCAGGCGCGCTACATACAGCGCGGGTGTTTTTTCGCGCCCAATCTGCCCATCTACGCCATAATCGCGCAAAGCATAATACGGGGGCGAGGTCACGCAGCAGTGTATTGAGTTATCCGGGATCTCCCGCAGAGCTTCAAGACAGTCGCGGTTGATGATGGTATCCGTCATGCCTCAACCACCTCTGCGAGCTTCGTCGTCATCGCGCGATACAGTTCCGTATCCTTCGGGAAGCGGTCAACAAACGGTAGAATCGTGTTTCCGTAAAATAATAGCCCCTCGCCCTCGCCGGAATGGGTGACGTAGGATAGCTGGTGGGGCGAGATGTTGAGCTGCTTTGCGAGAATCTGCCTGTCGCCGGAAGCTTGATTGAGCATATAGATATAGTCGCTGTTTTCAAAAATGTTCTCCACCTCGCGGGAGGAAAGCAAATCCTTGACATTTTGGGTGATCCCGGTGGGAATCCCGCCCCACTTTCTAAACCTTTTCCAGATTTCCACGGT
>JBFWKZ010000208.1:0-2666 GCA_050252415.1 Oscillospiraceae bacterium
AACGACAGGGATATCTGGTACAGGCACCGGCTTAGTGGTGCGCTCTGTTTTTTGAAGCCGCCGCATGACGGCTTGGGTTTGTGCGCCCTTTTTAGGGATGGTGCTTAAATTAACTCGTTTCAAACTTGGTCCCTCCTAAAAAAATTCAACTCCAATAACAAAAAACTGTATGCCGAAACATACAGTTACAATTTTTGTAACATCTTCGGCAACCCGGCTGTCATGGCTTTCGCTTTAGACCCGTGGCTTTGCGTCCCTAATTTTCAAAAGGTTTGCTATTATCGGAGTTTTATAAAAAAATTTTACCCTATTTTATGGCAAAATGCAAGCGTTTTTTAAGATATATTTAAGAATTATTGCAGATTCCCTATGGTCGTCCCATAGCGATGACATTGCAGCCATCCGTCCGACACAGGCGTAAGTATGCAGGCGGAAACGCCGTCGGCGTTATCAACCGGGCACTGGGTATAACCGTTGACAAAAACGCAGCGCGGGCATATAATTGGTAGCGTGCTACATAATTTGTTAGGAGGATAACGATGAATGAGACGGAAAATATTGGGCTTCTGATTAAGATGATCCATGACGCCGTCGGTGCCATTGCAAATATGGAACTGAAAGGACTGAATCTGACCATGTCTCAATCACAGATGCTGTATTTCCTTTATCAGGTGAGAGGACAAAAGGTCACGATAAAGGAAATCGAAAATCATTTTTGCATCAGGCATGCAACGGCGATAGGCATTGTCAACCGACTGGAAGACAAGGAATTTGTCCTAAGCTGCGGCAGCTGTGATGATAAGCGCGTACGGCATATTGCGATCACAAAGGCCGGCGAAAAAATATATGAGGCGATTTTATTGAAATCTTCGCTTCTTGAGAGGAAGTATTTGGAAGGACTGACCTCAGAAGAAACAGAGCATCTGAAAGGCGCCCTGACGGTCATCAATTTCAACTTGCAGAAATTGAGATAGCGCAGAACCTGTCTGCAGAACTTACTTGACGCAAACAGGAAACAAATTTATAAGTATATTAAGTAAAGGCATGAATAATGAACAATATCAACCAAAAAAACACTGAGATTTTTCAAAACGCACCGGTACCGAAAGCGGTAATGACGAATATTATCCCCTCCGTTGTCAGCATGGTCATGGTCCTCATATACAATCTGGCGGACACTTTCTTTATCGGGCAGACCGGAAATGCCTACATGGTTGCCGCCGTATCTCTGGCCACGCCGGCATTTCTTCTTTTTATGGCGGTTGGCCTGCTCTTCGGAATCGGCGGAACTTCCATGATCTCCAGAAAGCTTGGCGAGGGAAACGGTGACGTCGCCAAGAAGACATCCTCTTTTTGCTTTTGGACCGGCACCGTCGTAGGCGTTATCGGCCTTGCCGCCATTCAGATTGGAATTGATCCTATTTGCCGTATCGTCGGCGCGACGCCGGATACGGTCGAATACGTCAAACAATATTTAATGACGATTGCGTTTGGCATTCCCTTTCTGGTCATCAGCAACAGCTTCAGCAACATCATCAGAGCCGAGGGAAAGGCGAATCTGTCCATGATGGGCATGATATTGGGCAACCTGACCAACATTATTTTGGACCCCATTATGATTCTTGGGTTTAAATGGTATGTGACCGGCGCCGCCGTTGCTACCGTACTGGGCAACATAGTCGCAGCGCTTTTTTACATCAGCCATTTCGTTTTCAAAAAATCCATCCTGTCGATAAACATTAAGGATTACAGAGCAGGAGGCGGTATTGCAAAAGGGGTCGTGGCCATCGGAGTCCCCGCCTCGCTCAACAGCATCCTTATGAGCGTTTCCAACATCTCCATCAATAATTTTATGACTAACTTTGGCGATATGGCTGTTGCAGGGCTCGGAGTCGCCTTTAAGGTCAATATGATCACGGTCATTTTGCTGATTGGGGTGGGAACGGGCATTCAGCCGCTGCTGGGTTTCTGTTTCGGCGCGGGCAACCGGAAAAGATTTAGCCAGGTTCTTAAATTCTCGCTGTGGTTTTCCGTTGGCCTGAGCATTTTTATGACCGTCATCTGTTATTTTGGCGCAGGACCGATGGTGAGCGCATTTCTTTCCGACCCGAGCGCACACAGTTTTGGAATGAAGTTTGCAAGGATACTGATCCTCTCCGGCCCAATTCTCGGCATTTTGTTCGTGCTGACCAATACCATTCAGGCCATGGGCGCCGCCATTCCGTCGCTGATCCTTTCGGTCAGCCGTCAGGGACTGATCTACTTACCGGTACTCATTCTATTCAACAAGATTTTTGATTCTGCGGCTATGCTTGTTGCGGCGCAGCCGGTCACCGACTATATGGCAACGATTCTCGCCGTCGTCTTATATTGTGTGGCCTACCACAAATATTTTGCCTTCGAAGAAGATGAGGCATAAAACCGTAAAGAAAAAATTACCGCAACCGGGAGAGAACGCAAAAGCCCGCCAATATCGGTCACTTTAATCGGTCACTTTATAGGTATAATCGATATTCTGCCTAACTGAAGCCTTAATTTGACAATCGAGTAGGAGGCCCTAAATCGGGCCGACCTCTCACACCACCGTGCGTACCGTTCGGTACACGGCGGTTCAATCGCATAAGTGCAGTTTACGAAGATGCTCGTACTGCGCCGGGAAGTCATAG
>JBFWKZ010000209.1:0-2639 GCA_050252415.1 Oscillospiraceae bacterium
TAAAAAACATTGGTGAAAGTAAGCGCTATTTCGGCATCAAACGTATCTTCTGAAGTGATCTCATTATTGGCTGAGGGAATTTCATGTCCCCATGCGTTCACTAAATACGCATATGTGAATCTTACCCTAAAAGCGAAAGTTCCCTCACAATCCTCCGGCATATAAAATTTGAAGCTTATTGTATCCGTTTCCAGCCCATCAACATCCTCCAAATAGATAGGCTCAGAAAACGCGATGTTACCATCGGAATTTATTAACTGCACATACAAACAACTTGAATTTTCGGTTAAGTATACGGCATCGGAAAATTTTATTGTTATTGTAAATTCATCATTCCATGAATATATATCCTTGATTTCCGTCGCCTCGAACGAGATTGATTCCGGAATCAAATCAGATAAATTTTCAATGGCTTCCGTCGGCTCAAACGTGATTGATTCTAAAATCAAATCAGATAAATTAACAATCGTTGTTCTATCGGGTTTAATACTGATTGCTGTGCTGGCACCGTCGATCTCCATGCTTTCGATCATGAGCTCTACATGATCCGACTCCGAAGAATACAGACTTTCCAGATCCATTTCATACGTGTATGTATCTCCGTCATTCGATACATAACTCAATGAAATTGGGTCTGCTCCGTCTTCGTCACTTTCCTTGAGATTCACATAAAACGTAATATCCTCCGCCGAAACGCCTGCAAGGTCTGAAAAAGCAACCTCGGCCACTATGCTGTCTTCCAGGCCTATAAGTCCTTCCGTACCCCCGTCTGTTTCCCATTCCTTCTCGGTAACAAAACTGTAGCTTGCCACCGTCGGTGTTCCATCCGCCAGCGCATGCGTTCCAAGGCAGGTCATGACAATCAAAACCGCCATTATCACCCAAATCTTTTTCAAGTAATACTTCACAAGTTATTCCCCCTAAAATCAATTATTATCGCCATTACCGTAATTGCAATCATCTTTTCTATTTTAAATGATTTTAGCGCAAAAAAAGCACCGATTGCATAATCGGCACTTGAAATGACATGATCCGCATATATAATTTTTTGCAGCTTTTTTAACCCGTTACCACTTCCTGCGGCTCCGCCATTTCGGCCAAAAGCGCGACGTCGGTGCAGAACACGCCATTATTCAGGCTGGTTTTCAGGAAACCGTGGTGTTTTCTCGCTAAATACTCGATGTTGCGCAGGCCGAAGCCGTGATTTTTCTCGTCCGGCTTTGTGGTTTTGCCCACGGTAAGCGGCACAGCTGTTTCATTTACAGGATTTTCTGTTTTAATGACAAGATAATCGGGCTTATAACTGATGCTGAGAGAAATATAGCTCTTTCCGTCTTTAAGCTTCCGGCAGGCCTCGACCGCGTTGTCCAGCAGATTACCAAGGATAACGGCAAGGTCAAATTCGTCCAGATTAAGATGCTCGGGAATTTGGACGGAGAGGCAAATCTCTATTCCCTCATCCTGGGCGGCAGAGAGCTTATAATTGAGCATTGCCCGCGCCGCCGGGTACGGTATCTGTACGATGGTATGGTATTCTCCGGTATTTTTCACGAGATGTGAAACGTAGCCCGCCAGCTTTACCTGTTCGCCTGTCTGCATAAGGCCGTAAATTACGGCCAGATGGTTGTTGAAATCGTGACGCTCCGATCTCAGCCTGTCTATGACTGTTTCCAGATTTTCCATATAATAAAGCATCTGATCATAATGCTGTGATATGGTCTCGGCATACTTTTCGCTCCGCTTTTTCTCATCTTCATATGCGTTTGAATAGACAATGATGAGTATGGCCATGGCTATTGTCATAACATCGAGGCTGATGGACGCGCTGAGATAGCGCCCATGCAGCGCCTCGTAAAGAGAGCCCGCGTTATAAATGATCAGCAGATGATGGACCAGTATCACGGAAGCGGCCAGAATAATGCGACGACAGCCTTTCAGCACGATGCCGATAACGGCAATAAAAATGATGGAGTAATATGGAACTGCGCTGAAGATTCCGTTGCTGGACAGCCATATATATGGTATTAAAGTAAAAACGAGTATGCAGACAAAAGCGGTAGACGCGATATTAAAGCGGCCGCGGAATCTCGAAAGATAGTAACAGAGAATCCAGAAGCAGGTAAAAGCTATATCGATGACAAAGCTGAAACCAAAGAACAGATTCGTCAGGGCAGCGGCGACGTTCATGGCTGCCCCGACAAGAAGCGACAGATGGACCATGCGCTCGGTGAATCCAAAGCGTGCCGAATCGCCCAGGGGATTACAGCTTATATTTCTCATCGGCTGTCCTTTCCGGCAAACAGTCTTTCAGCCAGTATGTTTTTGACAGTATCGGTATAGGACCTGCTGACCGGCAGAGAGATATCCCCCTCTAAAAACAGAGTTTTATCCCGAAACGCCCGTATTTTTCCGATGTTGGCCACATAGCCCTGGTGGCACTGCACAAAGCACCCGGGGTCGATTTCGGCCAGCAGCGCAACGAATTTGCCGTAAAAATTATAGTCTCCGGCAGTCGTATGAACACTGATCCGGTGGCCTGCCTTTTCGAAATAATAAATATTGTCATATCGCAGGCTGACAGTTTCCCCTTTATTCCGGATGGTTAAGGTTTTAACCGGAATACCGTTACGCCGCTTTTC
>JBFWKZ010000210.1:0-2501 GCA_050252415.1 Oscillospiraceae bacterium
CCTGCTTTTTCGGCAAAATAACGATACATTATTTGTTGCAATTTTATTGTTTTTTTGATTTAATATGGGAAATATATTTATCGGCAATATTTTTCTTGTTCTCAAAGGAGGGGCAGAGATGAAAAAGCTGCTGCTGGTGCTCTGTGCGGTTATCCTGTTTGCCGGATATGAGACAATTGCCGGCGATGCCTGCGAGTCTTTAGCGGCGGCAATGTCCTGCAGTCTCCTGAAAGCGGGAACCCATGACAAGGAACGCTTCGATACCTTAAATAATTGGCAAATCGCCGTTGACCGGTGGTTCGAGTCCAGCGATGAGATTCCGCAGAAGATCGAGAATTGGGTCAACGGGTTCTCGGATGAGATCGACGGTGTCGAGCTCGAATGATTTTTAGAAAATTATGCGGTTATAAGAAGCCTAGCAGAGTTTTCACCGCGCACAGCAGCCTGCAAATTTCCTTGTCAAAGAAGTCGGGGCGACTTCTTTGACAAACTGAGACAAAAGGCAAAGCCTTTTGTCTCAGCCTCAAGCCTTTCCGTATGGAAGGGCTTTTTCTATTTCATTAAAAGTGAAGGTTGTCCCTTTACGGGAAAGGAATTGAAATCAAAATAGCGCTATGATATACTAAATCTATAAAACAGACCGCCTTTTTCCTAAGGGCTTGTTTGAAAAATCAAAGTGCCATCAGCAAGTCCTGGCCGCGCACAAAAACCGGGGAGGTTTCACGATGATAAAACTCACAGTCAATGGCCGTGAATACACGCTTGCCCACGATAAAAAGCTGCTCTCCTGCCTGAGGGACGATATTGGAATCACCTCCTGCAAAGACGGCTGCGGCGAGGGCGTGTGCGGCGCCTGCACCGTCCTTGTCGACGGCAAGAAGACCAAAGCCTGCGTATCCGGCATCAGCAAGCTTCAGGGTAAAAAAATCATCACCGTCGAGGGGATTCCTGCCGATGAGATGGCGATCTATGAGCACTGCTTCGCCGAGGCGGGCGCCGTTCAGTGCGGCTACTGCATCCCGGGCATGATCCTCTCCGCAAAAAGCCTTCTGGATGTCAATTTAAACCCTACCCGCCGCGACGTGAAGGAGGCCATCAAGGGGAATCTCTGCCGCTGTACGGGCTATAAAAAAATCGAGGACGCCATTTTGATGTGCGCCGATTTCTTTCGGGAAAAAAGGCCGATCCCAAAGGACCCCACGCAGCTCAAAATGAACATGCATTTCAAGCGCATCGACGTCAAGGACAAGATAGACGGCACAGGACTCTTTGCGGACGATATCGACCTGCCGGGGATGCTCTATGCCAAGTGCGTGTATTCAAAATATCCCCGCGCGCGCATCGATAAGATCGACGTCTCCAAAGCTCTTGAGCACCCGGACTGTGTTGAAGTGCTGCTGAAAGACGATGTGCCGTATAATAAGATCGGCCATATTAAACAGGATTGGGACGTTATGATGGGCGAGGGCGACATCACAAAATATGTTGGAAATGTCCTTGCGGTCGTCGCGACGACTCAGAAAGATAAACTTGAGGAGATCCGAGATCTCATAGCGGTGGACTATACACCGCTTCAACCGATCACAAATCCGTTTGACGCTCTGCGCGGCGACGCGCCGCTCATCCACCCGGACGGCAACGTGATGAGCCGTGCCATGCTGCAGCGCGGCAATGCCGACGAGGCGATAAAGAACTCAAAATACGTTGTCACCCGCAAGTATAAAACCTCCTGGCAGGAACACGGGTTCATGGAGCCGGAGTGCTGCGTCGCCGTACCGGAGGGAGACGACGGACTCCTCCTCTATACCAGCAGCCAGTCGATCTTCGACGAGCAGCGCGAGGTTGCGCAGATGCTCGCCCTCCCCAGGGAAAAGGTCCACGTCCATGCGGCTCTGGTCGGCGGCGGCTTCGGCGGGAAAGAGGATATGAGCGTCCAGCCCTATGCCGCGCTTATGGCCTGGTACACCAAACGGCCGGTCAAGCTCAAATACACCCGGCAGGAGAGCCTTAACTATCACGTCAAGCGCCATCCGATGGAGATGGAGTTCACGACCGCCTGTGATGAAAACGGCCGCCTCACCGGCATGAAGGGCGTCATCATTGCGGATACCGGCGCATACGCCTCGCTGGGCGGGCCAGTGCTCCACCGCGCGTGTACCCACGCGGCGGGGCCGTATAATTATCAGAATATCGATATTTTCGGCATGTCGGTATACACGAACAACGTCGTGTCCGGCGCGTTCCGCGGGTTCGGCGTGACGCAGAGCTGCTTTGCCACCGAGATGAATATCAATCTGCTCGCCGAAATGGTTGGCATAGACCCCTGGGAATTTCGCTATAAAAATGCCATACGCCCCGGCGATATCCTCCCCAACGGACAGGTGGCCGACTCCAACACCGCGATGGCGCAGTGCCTCGAGGCGGTGAAGGACGTGTATGACGCAAATCAATATGCCGGTATCGCCTGCGGGTTCAAAAACAGCGGCACCGGCATGGGAAAG